>CAXUEB010000083.1:16386-18545 GCA_964249775.1 uncultured Spirosoma sp. | reverse complement strand
ACGCGGGATTCGATCCCGAACCACATCAATTCGGCCCGCGACGCCTTGCTGAATTACGTCAACGAGACGGGCAACGGCGCGTTTTTAGACAAGAAGCTTATGTTTCTGTCCGGCAGTCCCGAACTGGATCAGAGGGCAGGTATTAACGTCGGGCGGCTGTCGGGCATCGTCAATCACCACGTTCCGGCGTACCTGCGTACCAACCAAATGCCCAGTTATGAGACCAATACCATTGACGACTGGGAGGAAAAGTTAGAGCGCATTATCGACGAGACGCTACCGCAGCCAATGTCTTTAATTTCGGGCATCCCGCCTTGGGTGCAGATGTACTTCGACCGAATTCAGGAGCGAACCGGCAAACGCATCAAGGACGTGTTTCCCAATTTTTCCTTATTTGTCTACGGGGGCGTCAACTTTGAGCCGTACCGCGCCAAGCTGTACGAAAGCATCGGCAAGCGCGTCGACAGCATCGAAACGTACCCGGCTTCCGAAGGCTTTATTGCCTTTCAGGATACCCAAACCCAAGAAGGGCTGTTGCTGCTGGTAGACAGCGGCATCTTCTACGAGTTCATCGCGGCCGAGGAGTACTTTTCTGATAATCCGCGCCGACTGACCATCGACGAAGTGGAGTTAGGTAAGAATTACGCGGTCGTCATCAACAACAACGCCGGCCTGTGGGGTTACTCCATCGGCGACACCGTCAAGTTCGTATCGCGGGACCCGTACCGCCTGCTCGTCACGGGGCGCATCAAGCACTTCATCTCGGCTTTCGGCGAACACGTCATCGGCGAGGAAGTTGAGCGGGCGCTAAAGGACGCGATGGTGCGTCATCCCGAAACCGAAGTGGTCGAGTTTACGGTCGCGCCGATGGTCAGCCCGCGCGAGGGGTTACCGTACCACGAATGGCTGGTTGAGTTCGCCCAGTCCCCGCACGATTCGGCCACTTTCGCCCGCGACTTAGACAACCGCTTGGTCGAACTGAACGTGTATTACAAGGACCTCATTACGGGGTCAATCCTGCAACCGCTGAAGCTGACGAGTCTGCCGCGCGGGGCGTTTCAACGGTACATGAAGTCGCAGGGCAAGCTGGGCGGCCAGAACAAAGTGCCCCGGCTGGCGAACGACCGGCAGATTGCGGATAAGTTGTTGGAAGTAGGACAAACGGTCTAAAATGATGGAAGCAATAAACTATCTGACCGACGCCGAGGGCCGGAAAAAGGCCGTGGTGATTGACTTGGACGAGCTAAAGCGTAGCGGTCAAACCGGTCGCGATGTGGTCGTGTACCTTCAGGAGGAACTGGAAGACTTATTTGACTTGCAGTTGGTGAAACATGAGGAAACCATTCCTTGGAAAGGAGTTGAACGCCAACTCAAAGACGAAGGGCTGCTCGATTGATGGCTTACACGATTACGTTCAAAAATCGGCATCAAAGCAAATTCGACTGATACCTAAGAGTATGCTCAGTAAGATTACGTCAGCGATTGATGATTTGGCCAATGAGCTACGGCCTACCAATTGCAAAAAGCTGCAAGGCGTTGACGATACATACCGCATTCGAATTGGGGATTACCGGATACTCTACAACTATTGATGACGAGATTGTGACGGTCGAGGTAGTGAAAGTAGGAAACCGGAAAGACGTTTATGACCAACTTTAAAAAACGCCACATCGCCATTCTCGGCTCGACTGGCTCCATTGGAACGCAGGCCGTGGAGGTCATCAAAGCGCACCCCGATCAGTTTCAGGTAGAGGTGCTGACGACGAATACCAACGCCGACCTCTTGATTCAGCAAGCCGCCGACCTGAAGCCGAACGTCGTTGTGATCTGCGATGAGAATCGCTACGACGCGGTTTTCGCGGCCCTCGATCCGTTGGGCATTAAGGTTTACGCCGGTGCAAAGGCCATTGCGTCGGTCGTACAGATGGATACGGTCGATCTGGTGCTGACGGCGATGGTTGGCTACGCGGGCTTGTTACCAACGATTAAAGCCATTGAAGCCGGCAAGGCCATTGCCTTGGCCAACAAAGAAACGCTCGTCGTGGCAGGCGAACTCATTACGCAGTTGGCCGCGCAAAAGGGCGTCAACATTTACCCGGTAGATTCGGAGCACTCGGCTATTTTTCAGTGCTTGATGGGGGAGTTTCATAACCCAATTG
>CAXUEB010000083.1:9327-16376 GCA_964249775.1 uncultured Spirosoma sp. | reverse complement strand
AAAAGATTATCTTGACGGCGTCGGGTGGGCCGTTCCGGGGTAAGTCACAGAAGTTTTTGGCGACCGTCACTAAGGCGCAGGCGCTCAAACACCCCAATTGGACAATGGGCGCAAAAATTACCATCGACTCGGCCACGCTGATGAATAAGGGCTTAGAAGTGATCGAGGCCAAATGGTTGTTTGGCCTGCGTCCTAATCAGATTGACGTGGTTGTGCATCCGCAGAGTATTGTTCACTCGTTGGTGCAGTTTGAGGATGGCAGCTTGAAGGCGCAGATGGGTCTGCCCGATATGCGCCTGCCGATTCAGTTTGCGCTGGGTTATCCCAATCGGTTAAAATCGGACTTTCCTCGGTTCAACTTCCTGGACTACCCAACGCTGACCTTCGAGCAGCCGGACACTGAAACGTTTCGGAATCTACCCTTGGCTTTTGACGCGCTTAACCGGGGCGGCAACGCACCCTGCATTATCAATGCCGCCAACGAAGTTGCAGTCGACGCGTTCCTGCACGATCAGGTCAGTTTCCTCGAAATTTCGGAAATTATTGAGACGTGTTTGGCGAAAGCAACGTTTATCAAAAATCCGACTTACGACGACTATGTCCACACCGATGAAGAAACGCGCCAATTAGCTACCGAACGAATTAAAAGTTTAGTTTAGGCGTTTATTTGGTGTATACCACGTTCAGCACATCTATCCGTATGAACTATTGGATCTGGTTTATCATCGGTATCATCCTGGGCTTGTTCCTACTACGGCTGCTTAACCGTCGCCGGTCGTAATTGCGTTTGTCGCGTTGGTTTTGTAAATTAGCATAGATGGAAATTCTAATCATGGCTGGACAGCTCATTCTGGGCTTGTCTATTTTAGTTGGCTTACACGAGTTAGGTCACCTGCTGGCTGCTAAGGCGTTCGGGATGCGGGTCGAACAGTATTTTATTGGCTTTCCCCCCAAAGTGTTTAGCGTTAAGCGGGGCGAAACCGAGTATGGACTGGGCGCGATTCCGCTCGGTGGGTTCGTCAAGATTTCGGGCATGATTGACGAATCGCTCGATACCAAACACACCCACACCGAACCGCAGCCTTACGAATTTCGGGCCAAACCCGCCTGGCAGCGGCTGATCGTTATGCTCGGCGGCATCATCGTCAACGTCATCGTCGGTATTTTGATTTTTGTGGTGATGGCCTACAAAAATGGTTACACGTACTTAGCCGCCAAAGACGCGAACCGCTACGGAATCGTTGCGCACGAGTTGGCGCAGAGTATCGGCTTACGAACCGGCGACAAAATTATCAAAGTAAACGGCAAAGAGATTGTTGATTTCAACGACATCCGCAGTTCTGATGTGTTTTTAGGCAACAACAGCTCGTACACCGTAGAGCGTAACGGCCAATTGATTGACATCGATATTCCGAATGATTTTGTAGACAAGCTGGCTGACAAGAAAGGGGTTGACCAATTTATTGATCCCATCCAGCCGTTCAAAGTCGGTACGGTCGCGAGCGATATGCCCGCCAGCAAAGCCGGTATTAAAGAAGGCGACCGGATCATCGCCGTTAACGGAAAATCCACCCGGTTCTACCACGAGTTTCAACGGGTAATTAAGGCAAATCCCGGCAAAACCGTCAGCTTGGTTGTGCAGCGTGGCAACCAGTCAATACCCCTAACGTCGGGCGTTACGCCAAAAGGTCAGATTGGTATTGGCGTGGAGCCGCTGTTGCCCCTGACTACTCAGGAATACACGTTCGGTGAAGCGCTTTCGGTTGGTACCAACAGGGCCTTCGGGGTCGTGTACGACAACATCAAAGGGTTTGGCAAGATTTTCCGGGGTGAAGTTTCGGCCTCAAAAGCGCTGAGCGGACCGATTGGTATTGCGCAGAATCTTTTCGGCGGCATCTGGGTCTGGGACCGCTTCTGGACCGTTACGGGCCTACTCTCGATGGCCCTGGCGTTCATGAATGCCCTGCCCATTCCAGCCCTTGACGGTGGCCACGCGACGATCCTCGGTTACGAAATTATCTCGGGCCGCAAGCCATCGGATCGGTTTCTCGAAGGCGCGCAACGCGTGGGGATGGTTATTCTGCTGGGCTTGATGGTGTTCGCTATTTTTAACGACGTATTCAAAGCCGTTTTCTAACCCTTGAAACCACGCACGTTCGTAACGATGCTGGGCTTGGTGGCCGGTTGCCTGTCGGGTAGTCGGCCGCTGACGCTTCATGACTTCCACGTCAGCGTTACCCAGATGCACTACAATGCCAAAGAGCGAACGTTTGAAATTAGTTTGCGGGTCTTTACCGACGATCTGGAAAAAGCGCTTTCGACCGAGGCTAAAACCCTTATTCGCTTGGGGGTGGCCGATAAAAATGACCCATTACTCGAAAAATACATCCGTTCGCACTTCGCTTACGTAAACCCGCAGAAGCAAGCTAAACCCTTTGCGTACGTGGGGCACGAGATTGAAGCCGATGCCCACTGGTTGTATCTCGAAATGCCCTACGAAGAGCCGTACCGGGGTGGCGTTATGAAGCAGAACGTGCTGATGGAGTTGTTTGACGATCAGGTCAATATGGTTAACATCCAGTATCAAGGTCAGAAAAAAACGTTCATGTTTCGCAAAAACCAGCCGGTTCAGGACGTTTCGCTCTGATTAATAAATTTAGTAGGGCGGTTACCCATCTGTTTCGTTATTTTGTCGGTGTAAAAAGACAGTCGGTCGTCTCGTCAGGTAAACGCCTTCGGCACGGCCCTTGCGACTACATCGTCTCCTTGCCTTTTTCCGGTTCGGACACCTACTACTCCTTGATTGCTGTCAGTCTGGCAGTGTTTTTATGATTTCAGAAAAAGATTTAGCGACTCGGTTGCTGCTGGCCGATTTTGACTCGGATAATTTAGAGATTGTGCCGCTTGGGTCGCCGGTAGGAATCGACGAAGATTATGAGCTGCCGGCAAACTTGCCCATTCTGCCGGTGCGGAATACGGTATTGTTTCCGGGCATGGTCATTCCAGTCACGGTTGGGCGGTCGAAATCGATTCGGCTGGTCAAGAAGGCGTATAAAGGCAACCGCATCATCGGCGTGACCGCGCAGTTGAATCAGCAGAAAGATGAACCGACGGCCGACGACCTGTACCGGTTAGGTACGGTAGCGTACATCATCAAGATGATAACGCTGCCCGACGGCAACATTACCATTATTATCCAAGGCAAAAAGCGTTTTGAAATTCAGCAGATTACGCAGGAAGAGCCGTACATGACGGCGCAGGTTCGCCAGATCGACGACGCGTTTCCGAATGTTAACAAAAAGGAAGGCAAGGCCTTAGTTCAATCGCTGAAGGACGCGGCTTATAAGATGATGCGGTTGAATCCTGAAATTCCGCAGGAAGCTCGCATTGCGCTCGATAACATCGAAAGTACGACGTTCTTACTGCACTTCTTATCGTCGAACATTAACGCCGACGTGGCCGACAAGCAGCGGCTGTTGGAAACGCTCGACGGCGGACAGCAAGCCAATCTCTTGCTCGAATACATGCTTCGGGAGGTACAGCTACTCGAATTGAAGCGCGAAATTCAATCCAAAGCCTCGTCGGACCTCGATCAGCAGCAGCGCGACTATTACCTGCGTCAGCAGATGAAAGTTCTTCAAGATGAGTTGGGGATGGATAACCCCGACCGCGAGATTGACGAACTGCGCATCAAAGCCGACGGCAAGAAATGGTCGACCGAAGTACGTGGGCATTTCGACAAAGAACTTAACAAGTTACAGCGCATCAACCCGATGGCTCCGGAGTACCCGGTGACGATGAACTACGTCGAACTGATGGTTGATTTACCGTGGAATCAGTACACTAAGGATAACTTTGATCTCAAGCGGGCGCAAAAGATTCTGGATACCGACCACTTCGGTTTAGAAAAGGTAAAAGAGCGCATTATTGAGTATTTAGCCGTTCTGAAGTTGAAGAACGACATGAAAGCGCCGATTCTGTGCCTGTACGGTCCGCCGGGCGTGGGAAAAACCTCACTGGGGAAATCGGTGGCCAAGGCGCTGGGTCGGAAATACAGCCGCATGGCGCTGGGGGGCGTTCACGACGAAGCTGAGATTCGCGGGCACCGCAAAACTTATATCGGCGCGATGCCGGGCAAAATCATTCAGAACGTGCGCAAGTGCGGCACGGCCAACCCGGTATTTATCCTGGACGAGATTGATAAGGTAAGCAGCGACTTCCGGGGCGATCCGTCATCGGCCCTGCTCGAAGTGCTCGACCCCGAGCAGAACAGCACGTTTATGGACAACTACCTCGAAACCGAGTTCGACCTCTCGCGGGTGTTGTTTATTGCCACGGCTAACTCGCTCGATACTATTCACCCCGCCCTGCGCGACCGGATGGAGATTATTGACATCGCGGGGTACACGGTCGAGGAAAAAATGCAGATTGCCAAGAAATACTTGATCCCGAAGCAGCGCAAAGACCACGGGCTAAAGCCCAAAGATTTGGTGATTGAAGACAAGGCGATTCTGCGCATCATTGAAGGTTACACCCGCGAGTCGGGCGTGCGGAACTTAGAGCAGAAAATCGGCGCGTTGGTGCGGAAGGTGGCCAAATCCATTGCGATGGAGGAAGAATACAACCACACCGTTAAGGCGGTCGACATTCCTAAAATGCTCGGCGCGGAGATTTTCGACAAGGAACTTTACGCCGACGACGACATTGCGGGCATTGTAACGGGCTTAGCTTGGACGCAGGTAGGGGGCGAAATTCTTTTGATCGAATCGAGTCTGAGCCGGGGCAAAGGCGTCCTGACGTTGTCGGGGCAGCTCGGCGACGTAATGAAGGAATCGGCCGTAACGGCGCTTTCGTACTTGAAGGCGCACGCTGACGATCTGGGCATCGACTACCGAATCTTTAATAACTACGACCTCCACATCCACATTCCAGCCGGTGCAGTTCCGAAAGACGGGCCGTCGGCGGGGATTACAATGTTGACCTCGATGACGTCAATTTATACCCAGCGTAAAGTTCGACCATACGTAGCCATGACCGGCGAGGTGACCCTGCGGGGTAAGGTCTTGCCGGTGGGCGGCATCAAAGAAAAAATTCTGGCGGCTAACCGGGCGGGTATCAAAGAAATCATCCTGTGCTCGAAGAACCGGAAGGACATCGAGGAAATTAATCAGACGTACATCAAGGAACTCAAATTCCATTACGTCGATACGGTCGATCAGGTGCTCGACGTTGCGCTGCTGCCCGGTCAGGTCGGTAAACCGATGAAGTTTGTGCTGCCCGTTGAGAAAGAGCAACCCGAAATGGAGCGGGTGTATTGATTGAATACAACCGTCTTGATTACCAAACGAAAGCCACAGATTCGCGGGAATCTGTGGCTTTCGTTTGGTAATTTTACCACGTGCTCGATTTCCAAAAACTCTCTGCCGACTACCAGCAGGCGTTACTGCGCCAGGTTGTGCCGTTCTGGCTCAAGCACGGTCGCGATGAGCGATGCGGAGGGTATTTTGATCAACTTTCGGTGACGGGTGAAGCCATTGAAGGGGATAAGTTTGTTCACTTGCAGGCTCAGCAAGTTTGGGCGTTTGCTTGGCTATACAGTACCCTCGATGGTCAGACGGCATGGCTTGATTACGCCCGGCACGGAGGAGAATTTTTGGGCCAGTTTGCCCACGACGACACCCTGAACTGCTACGCTCAGCTTGACCGCCGGGGCCGGCCGGTGGCCCCGGCGGTTGATGTCGTGCCGGACAGTTACGCGGTGATGGCTTATGCCCAACTGTACCGCGCCACCGCCGACGACGAATGGGCCATGCTGGCTAAACAAACGTTCGCTAACTTATTCCAACGGCGGCAGGCACGGCGGGCTGAGCAGGCGCAAACGATCGGTGGTTTTCGGCAACTTCAGCACCTGAGTGAGCCGGTCGCCGTGTTCAACGCCCTGCGGACGATGCAACCGCTGCTGGACGAATCGGCCCATCAGGAGGCAAGGGAGCACATTTTAGCGGAAATTCTGCACGAATTTGTAGACCGGCGCACGGATACGTTACGCGAGTACATTCTACCCGAAGGCGGTTTCCTCAATACGCCCGAAGGTCGTCGGCTCAACGTGGGTCTGACGTTTCAAACGGCGAGCTTGCTGCTCGACGATTGCGTCGAGTCGGGTAACCGCAAACTCGCCACGCAGGCTACGACGTGGTGTCTGCGGGTGTGCGAACAGGCATGGGATGAAGCAGCGGGCGGACTCAACGCCTACGTAGACCTAAAAGGACAACCATCGGTGTTTCCTGACTGGCAGCAGAAATGGGCGTGGGTGCAGGTCGAAGCCGTCAGCATCTTAACCAAAGGGTATCTTCAAACTCGCCAAGCCGAGTGTTTAAAGTGGGTTAAGCGCCTGCACGACTACATCTTCGCTTACTTTCCCGATCCAAAGTACACTGGCTGGTACGTCACCATCGACGCCAACAAACAGCCGCTGTTAGCCGCCAAAGCGATACCGACGGTGGGCTGCTTGTCGATCATTCGGTGCTTAGCCGAAACGGCGCAAACCCTGGCCAAGTGCGGCCAACTGCAACCGGTGGGGCGGGGTATCCGGGTTGGTTAAGCGCCGTAATACGCATTGATTGCTCCCCGAACGTTGCCATGTTGCTTCAACAACTGCTCGGCCGTTTGGCGGTCAACGTCTAACTCGGTCATCACCATCTTAGCCGCCCGATCCTGCAATTTGTGGTTGGTCAGTTGCATATCGACCATTTTGTTGCCTTTCACGCGGCCCAACTGGATCATCACAGCCGTTGAAATCATGTTCAAGACTAACTTCTGCGCGGTGCCAGCCTTCATGCGCGTGCTGCCCGTGACGAACTCCGGCCCCACAACCACTTCGACCGGAAACTCAGCCGCCCGCGCCACGGCCGACCCCACGTTGCAAACAACGCAGCCCGTTAGCAGGCCAGCCGCCCGCGCCCGCGCCAACCCGCCGATGACGTAAGGCGTCCGACCCGACGCAGCAATGCCAATCACCGTATCTTGTTCGTCGGGTTGGTAGGGTGCAA
>CAXUEB010000083.1:0-9317 GCA_964249775.1 uncultured Spirosoma sp. | reverse complement strand
GTAAATCAGCCGCCCGCCCCGCTTCATCCGCCCCACAATCTGGGTTACCAACGCTTCGATCTGGAATGGCCCGCTCGACGGCTAAAGGCACGGTTTTATCTTCGTGGTTGATATGGGTAAGCAGGTCGTGCACCGACATCTGCTCTAAGTGGTCGTAATGCGAAGCGGTTTCGGTGGTCATGCAATGCGTTTGAAGAGAAGAAAGTAAACCTTATGAGTGGGTTTGATTGCGCGGACTTGACCTGTCAGGTTTTGAATCCGGTCAGCGTTGGGTGGACAGGCGATTCGCCCGGCGCGTCTTAATCAGTCGTTTAACTTCGTCCAGGTCCAAGTCTTGGCCCCGGCGTAGGTTAGCCACCTGAGACTGCACCGGTACGTCGGGTTGAACGCCCCGGCCCCGGTCGGGTTGGTCGCGGTTCCAACGGATGTGGTAGTAAGGAATGGCCGCGACATAGTTGGTATTGGGCAATTTGACGCGGAAAGTGTGGCCCGCGTTGCAGCTAACGCCACCCCCGCCCGTTTCGTACCCCACCAGCGTTACCCGCGGATTGAGTGTTTTAGCCAAAGCTGGAAACACCGCAGCCGCCGAAAGCGACAGGCTGCTCATAAGCACGTAAACCGGCCCGTCGAACCGACGCTTGGCGTAAGGCTTAACAACGCGCCGGTACGTCGGCAGTTGCAGTAAACCATTGGCTTCTCGTCGGATGCGCAGTTTTAGCTCTAACCACGACAGCGGGCCGCCGTAATTAACGCGGGCTGGCACGGGTCGGACGTTGCGCCGTTTGACGATGGTTGAATCCCAAAAGCGGAACGGTCGGTCGGATAGGTAGCGCAGTAGGTCGCGGCAGGTTACGGCACTACCCCCAAAGTTGCCGCGCACATCAATGGCCAAGTGCTGAACGTTGCGTTGTTGCAGCAGCGCAAAAGCCCGCCGAAACTGCCGCGGGTTGGCTCCGCCGTTGAAGCCGTCGATGCGCAAAACCGCCAGAGTTGAATCGCCATGGGCCAACGTCAGCGACAGGTTATTTTTCTTGAGCAGGGGCGGGGCCTGAAGAATACGCTCCTGCCGACGGCTGCTGTCAGCCTGGGCGCGTCTTGCGTCTTTCTTCACGGACTTTCGGCTGAACACCAACGTCTCTGCGCGCCGGTTGCCTAAACTATCCGCCAGTTCTACGGTCAGCGAATCCCGGTAGCCGTAGAACGCCTGATGCCACTGGCCAAACCGGGAAGCCGTTAGCGCCCGGCGCGCCGTTGTGACGTAGCCGTCGACCCAGTTCTGCGTTTCGAACTGCGCCATCAACTCCGCAACGGGCCGACCGTCTACCGCAACCAATTCATCGAACGCCCGCACGTTGGGGTGTTTCTCGGGGGCGGCTGCCACGTAAAGCCGTTCCTGATTATACGTGAGCGACAAGGGAAAGGGCGCGTACTTTTGCTTCTTAACATACCGCGTCCGGCTGCGCGACGCGGCCAGATAAGTATGTACACAACGCACCAAGCCTAAATACGGCCGCACGACCAAACCAAATTGAACGTCCGTCATCGACTGGTCGAGCCGGGTCAGGGTCTGTCGGTAGGCGAGGGCCATGCTGTCGCGGGGGGTATAGCGGTACAGACCGGGGTGAAGCTGCTCCAGCGCCGTTTGCAGTACCTGAAAATCCTGTCGCAACTGCTCGGGCGTAAAACGTCGGTCGGGCTGATACGCCGTCTGCTGGGCAAACCCATATATCGGCAGCAATAAGACAACGATCAGGCAGCGCATGCTCCGGTGCTTAGTCATTTACCCCGCAAAGGTAACGACGCCAACCGTAAACCGATTCATTCTTCCCAGGCAAACGACCGCTCAATGGCTTTCTGCCAACCGCGCATGAGCCGGGTCCGCTGGGCGTCGTCCATATTGGGTTCGTACGTTTGGGCAACACCCCAATTCTGACGCAGATCGTCTAAGTTCTGCCAGTAACCAACGGCTAAGCCGGCCGCGTAAGCGGCTCCTAACGCGGTGGTTTCGGTCATGCGCGGGCAAACCACGGGGCCGTTCAGCACGTCGGCCTGAAACTGCATCAGGAGTGAATTTACAACCATGCCGCCGTCCACCCGCAGCGTCCTTAACCGAACGCCCGCGTCCTGCTCGATCGCCCGCATGACGTCGACGGTTTGGTAAGCGGTCGCTTCGAGCACCGCCCGCGCCAGGTGACCTTTGTTGACAAAGCGCGTCAGGCCTGCAATAATGCCCCGTGCGTCGGCCTTCCAGTGGGGTGCGTACAGACCCGAAAAGGCTGGGACGAAGTAGGCTCCACCGTTGTCGGCCACCGAGCGGGCGAGCGGTTCGATATCCGTGCTTTTCTCAATGATGCCGAGATTGTCGCGCAGCCACTGTACCAACGCGCCCGTGATGGCTACGCTACCTTCGAGCGCGTAATGCACCGGCTCGTTCTGGAACTGGTAAGCCACTGTCGTTAAGAGGCCACAGGTCGAGGGGCGCAGTTCGGTACCGGTGTTCATGAGCAGAAAACAGCCCGTACCGTACGTATTCTTGGCCTGCCCCGGCTCGTAGCACGTTTGACCAACGAGAGCCGCCTGCTGATCGCCCAAAATGCCCGCAATGGGAACGCCTGGCAAGACCTCCGACGAAACTGTACCATACACTTCGCTACTCGGCCGGATCTGCGGCAGCATGGCGCGGGGTACGGTGAATGCGTCGAGCAGCGCGTCATCCCAGGTAAGCGTCCGCAGGTCCATGAGTTGCGTTCGGCTGGCGTTGGTCACGTCGGTCAGGTGCAAACCACCAGTTGGGCCGCCGGTCAGGTGCCAGACCACGAAGCTATCCATATTGCCGAAGAGCGCGTCGCCCCGTTCGGCGTCTTCACGCAGGCCCGGTACGTTGTCCAATAGCCACTTCAGCTTCAAACCGCTGAAGTACGTCGCCAAGGGCAGGCCAGTCTGCGGGCGAAAGCGGTCCTGTCCTAAGTCGTTAACGGCCGAAAACTCGGCGACCAGATCCGCCGTCCGCATGTCCTGCCAGACGATAGCGTTGTGATACGGCTTGCCCGTTCGCCGGTTCCAGACAACGGTGGTTTCGCGCTGATTCGTGATACCCACGGCCGCAATGTCGCTGGTCGAGAGTCGGGCGTTGATGCGGGCCAGCGCCACGACTTCGAGCGTATTGCGCCAGATCTCTTCCGGGTCGTGTTCGACCCAGCCGGGTTGTGGATAAATCTGCTGGTGCTCTTTCTGGGCCAGCGACACAATCTGACCCTGCCGGTCGAAGACAATGCAACGGGTGCTGGTGGTGCCTTGGTCAATGGCGGCTACGTAGTAGGGCATAATACCGATGGAAGATCGCGTTTGGCGGACTTGTTACTGGACTTCGCCAGAAAAGCTGGTAAACATATGAATTTACCATTGTTAGCGCGAATTACGACACCCCCTATCAATGCGGGAGACGCCCCTGTATCCGAGGTATGCGCATTCGGGTAACGGATGGTTTGGCGTTATTGGCAGAAAGCATAACCCCTAAACGGATTGTTTCAGAAGAGTTGCCCGATCTGGAAGTAGAGGACATACGAGCTTGTCTACAGGATGCCCTCGTCAACGTAGATCACCCGGTTCTTCAGGCGGCATGACATTGTGAATTAATGCGCAACTGTCGCCCTCTTTGGCGTTATGGACTACAAACACACTTGGCTACCTGTGTTTCTCTGCTAAATTTTTAGGATTACGCGATGCTACTGATGAGTTCATTTTCTGGAAGGCCCGCGACGCCCAAGCCATTGTTCTGACCAAAGATGAAGACTTCGTTAAGTTGCGACAACGGCATGGGAGTCCGCCTAAAGTTAGTTGGTTAACAGGTGGCAATACGTCCAATGAACGGGTTCGTAACATACTAACTCGTCATCTCGAAACTGCTTTGGAGTTGCTGCAAACAACCGATTTGGTTGAAGTTACTGGCTAATGAGAACGCCCTGTCTCCTACAACGCATACCACCGAATTAGCAGCCCGCCAACAACCGCACCCAGCAGCGGCCCCACCACCGGTACCCACGCGTAGGTCCAGTCCGACGAACCCCGGCCCCGAATCGGTAGCAGCGCGTGGGCCAACCGCGGACTGAAATCACGAGCGGGGTTGATGGCGTAACCCGTTGTGCCACCGAGCGAAAGGCCAATACTCCACACCAGAATACCAACTAAATACGGCCCGACGCCAATGGCTAATTCACCGAGCGATTTGGCGGAGATGCCGGCCAGTCCCAGAATCAGCACCAGCGTGCCCAACGCTTCGCTCAGCAGATTGGCGACCGGCTTCCGAATGGCCGGACCGGTGGCGAAGCAGGCCAGCTTGTCGAACGGGTCGGGCGTGGCGGCCCAGTGGGGCAGGTAATGCAGCCACACCAGCGTTGCGCCCAGGAACGCGCCGATAAGCTGCGCCGTGATGTACGGAAACACGTGGCTGTAGTCGTTCGTTGCCACGGCGAAGGCCACCGTGACGGCCGGATTCAGGTGGGCGTCGGTGCTGCCGAACGCTTTGGCCACGAACACGCCCATCGTCACGGCAAACGCCCAGCCGGCCGTAATAACGATCCAACCCGCGGCATTGCCTTTGGTTTGTTGCAGGACTACGTTGGCCACAACGCCGTTGCCCAGCAGCAACAGCACCATTGTTCCAATCAATTCACCCAGAAACGGAGAGGTTTGCATAGAGGGGTAAGGAAAGCAGGGTGTAAGGTGCAAGTGGAACTAAATCCTATACTCGTTTCACCTTGTCCCTTTTTCGGAATAGTTTGTGCGAAATAAGCCATATTTTTGGCACAGACACAACTCAACAAGGCGATTACGTATGAAAAGCATTCTGTTTGAGCAGACCGGCAAACCCACCGACATACTCGGTGTCGCCGACGTGCCCATTCCCGAACCGGGACCGAACGAGGTCCGAATCAAGGTCATTGCCAGCCCGATTAATCCGTCCGATGTCATGTTCGTCCAGAATCTGTACGGCATCCGGCCGCAATTGCCGTCGGGAGCGGGGTTTGAAGGCACGGGCGTTATTGATGCGGTGGGCGAAGGCGTTCCGTTGGAAGTTGGTAAGCGGGTAAGCTTTGCAAGCGTCGGCACGTGGGCCGAGTACGCCATTGCCAGCTACCGCACCGTTATTCCCGTGCCTGACGCTATACCCGACGAAATGGCAGCTCAGTTGTTTGTCAATCCATTCACGGCCTACGCCATAGTGGAGGACGCGGCCGTGCCCGAGGGCGGGTGGTTGCTGCTGACAGCGGCCGGGTCGGCGTTTAGCAAGCTGGTGATTCAACTGTGCCAACGGCGCGGCATCAAGACCATCGGCACCGTTCGGCAGGATGGGCTTAACGACGAATTGAAGGGGCTTGGACTAACCGAGGTTATCAACACCGAAACGGAGAACCTGCCCGCCCGCGTCAAGCAGTTGACCGACGGCAACGGCGTGGCCTGCGTGCTGGATGCCGTGGGCGGCCACACGGCCACCGAAGCCCTGAAGTGCTTAGCCAAAGGCGGCACAATGATTCTGTACGGTTTGCTGAGTTTGCAGGACCCGTCGATCAACGCCGGTTTGCTGATTTTCCGCGAGCTGACCATTAAAGGCTTTTGGCTGACCGACTGGATGCGCCGGGCCGACGACCAAACCCGGCGAGATGTTGCGCAGAACGTCGTTAAACTGCTGGCGTCGGGTGAGTTCAAGCTGCCGGTCGAAGCGACGTATTCGCTCGATCAAATCGTCGAAGCCGTCGAACACGCCAACCGGCCGGGGCGATGGGGTAAGATTTTGGTGAGACCTTGAGAGGGGTGAGTAGCGAATAGTGAGGGGTGAACGGCGAAGAAATATTAATAGATCAGCCCGCTGACAACTAATGGCTATTCACTACTCGCCATCCACTCCTCACCGTTCGCCATTCACTTTGCCTAACTTTCTCTTTTGATTCTGCCTGGCTTCGCTAACTTTGACGACAATATCCTAAAAACTGGCGCGTTTAAGCCAAAACGCCCTTGATCGTAGCGGCTGCCGGTTTGTTCACCCATTTACCCGATTCGTGCGTATGCTTTTGCTTCAGGTTCCGGCCACCGACACCACGGCCGCGTCACTGTCGGCCACCTCGACGGCTGCTCAGCCCCAAAGTTTACAACTGTTAGATTTAGTGGCCAAAGGGGGGTGGGTCATGATCCCCATCGCGTTTCTGTTCTTTGCCACGCTGTACCTGATCTTCGAGCGGTTTTTTGTAATCCGTTCCCAAACCCGCGCCGACAATAATTTTGTCGACAACATCCGCGACATGGTGGCGCAGGGCAACGTGAAATCGGCCGAATCGTTTGCCAAGAATCAGCGCACGGCGATGGGCCGCGTGTTCGAGAAAGCCATCGGCCGGATTGGCTCGCCCATTCGCGAAATCGAAGGCACCATCGAAACCGTCGGGCAAATTGAACTCTCACGGTTGGAGCGCAACATGGGCTATCTGGGCATCATCGCCGGTATTGCGCCCATGCTGGGATTCATTGGGACAATTTCTGGTATCATCCGTATCTTCTACGACATCTCGCTGTCCGATAATATTAGCGTCGGAATTATCGCCGGTGGTTTGTACGAAAAAATGATTACGTCGGGAGCCGGTCTAATCGTGGGCGTTATTGCCTACACCGGGTATCACCTGCTCAATATGATGATCGAGCGCTTTACGCTCGCCCTTGAAATGAACGCCTTCGAGTTTCTGGAAGTACTTCAGAAACCAACCGCCGAACCGGCCCGAATGCGGTAAAATCAAGTTTGTGTTTTTGGTCAACCGGGCGGTTTTGCCCAGAACACAAACAACAAGCTGACTATGAAACTCCGACGCAAAAGCAAGTTTGCCGCCGAGGTAGCGACCTCTTCGTTGAACGACATCATGTTTTTCCTGCTGTTGTTCTTCTTGATTATCTCGACGGTGGCCAACCCGAACGTCATCAAACTCCTCTTGCCTAAAGCTGCGTCGTCGCAGCAACTCAGCAAGAAACAGGTAACGTTGTCGGTTGACGAAAACAAGCAGTACTTTATCGACAAGAAGCCGGTCGATCCGACCAATTTAGAAGCTGAGCTGAAAATCATTATGGCGGGTATCGCCGAGCCGACCGTCGTCGTGCGGTTTGACAAAACATTGACCGTTCAGGACTTAGTCGACGTGCTGCAAACCGGCGCGAAGCTAAATATCAAGATGGTAATGGCGACGTCGAAATAGGTTTGTGGTTTGTCGTTGGCTGATGCAAAAGCAACTCCTGCGTCAGCTAACGACAAACCACAAACTCTTTCTTTACCTTTGCAACCGAACCGCATGAACATTCGGTTTGGTTATGACGCATCAATTTGTTCTTAAGAAGCCGCTTGCCTTTTTCGATCTCGAAACAACCGGCGTAAACATCGCTAAGGATCGCATCATCGAGATTTGCATCCTGAAAGCGATGCCCGGCGGTGAGGTTGCGCAGAAAACGCAACGGATCAATCCGGGAGGGCCTATTCCGCTGGAGTCAAGCCTGATTCACGGTCTCTACGACGAAGACGTTCGCGACGCGCCCCCCTTCAAATCCGTTGCCCGGACGCTGGCGCAGTTCCTCGACGGCTGCGACCTGGCCGGGTTTAACAGTAACCGCTTCGACGTGCCCCTGTTGGTTGAAGAGTTTCTGCGGGCCAACGTCGATTTCGACATGAAAAATCGCCGGTGCGTGGATGCCCAACGAATTTTTCACCTCATGGAGCCGCGCAACCTCACGGCGGCCTACAAATTTTACTGTGACAAAGACTTAATCGGGGCGCACGGGGCGGAGGCCGATACCATTGCTACGTTTGAGGTTCTCGAAGCGCAGGTGCAGCGGTACCTGGGCCGGGTCGCCAAAACCGACACTGGTCGGGATGTGGTGTTCGAGAATGACATGGACATGCTTCATAGCCTGACCGCCAACAACAACGTGGACCTCGCCGGGCGGATCATCGTCAACGACAAGGGCGAAGAAGTGTTCAACTTCGGTAAACACAAGGGCTTGCCCGTGCTGGACGTGCTTAAGAAAGAACCCGCTTTTTACGATTGGATACTGAAGGGTGAGTTTCCGCTCGACACCAAACGCCGACTGACCGAACTGCGCCTGCGCATGTTCAGTAACGGCAACGGGCGGAAGTAAATACGGTTAACGGTTTATTTTATGACGTATCAACTCGTAAGTCACATTGCCGTATATAGGGTGATTTTCGGCTTCCCAACGAATCAGCCCTATTTGAGGAGCAAAGTAAAGTTTTTGAAAGCGAAAATGCTTTTCGTTACAGGCGTAGCAATTGCGACTTAAACAGCAGTTGTTAATAGTTATGACGTTTTTGTATATCAAACCGCTTACAGATATTTCTTTACGGTCACCAAGATTGTAATCACCGTTAATTATTGCATCTGATTGCGCGTTTTGGAAATTGTTGCTCCAACTCTTCACAAAGTAACCCAATTTGAGACTACCCGATAATCCTTCAAAATAAACGATTCCGTATTCCTGGTAACAGATTGATCCACCTGCGGGAACGGTTTCCGGCAGTATAAATTGAGAGACGAAATACACGGAATCCAAATCACCGTTGGCCACGTTGCGGTATATCCAATAGCTGCCTTTTTTAAAATCAAGAAAGTAGTCTTTTACTTGGGGCGTAAAATACAGGTCTTTGCATTTTTGGCACCCCAACGTACAGGTGTTGAGCCAGAAGGGCAGCGAGCCAAGTAGGAGGTAAGACAGGAGTCGACGTTGCATATGTTGTTACAGTAAAATTCGTATCATCCAGGCAGAAACTACTACGCCTATAAAGGTAGCTAATAAAGGGTTGCCTTAACTTTCAAACCGGTGGTTTGGTTTGAGCAAGCCCGAATAATGATTACCTTTGCGGCACTTTCTCCTAAACGGTACCCCATGCAACCCACGCAGGACGTCCTGATTCCGGAAGTCATTCAGCAAATACCCCTCACGTATTATTTGATTCTCAGCACGGCGCTGTTCGTTATCGGCATCATCGGCGTCCTGACCCGGCGCAACGCCATCATCATTTTCATGTCGATTGAGCTGATGCTCAATGCCGTTAACCTGCTGCTCATCGCATTCTCGTCCTACCGCTCCGACTCGGCCGGGCAGGTTTTCGTCTTTTTTATCATGGCCGTCGCTGCCGCCGAAGTGTCGGTGGGCTTAGCCATTATCGTGATGATTTACCGCAATACCCGCTCGATTGACGTAGGTTTGCTTAATAAGTTGAAATGGTAATTGTCAGGGCCAAGCTCCCGCTTGGTCCGGCAGAACATAGA
>CAXUEB010000082.1:15867-18547 GCA_964249775.1 uncultured Spirosoma sp. | reverse complement strand
CGACATCAAAGGCGAATACAAAGCAGCCGCCGTGCAGGGCGTCAGTGGAGCCTGGCGCAAAAGCATCCGGCAACAAGCCGCGGGTTACCTCGACGGTGGAGCAACGGCGAGCGCCAAAAAGATGCCGGCCATCGGCGAATTGCTGGCCATGAACGGCGATGCTGCGAAAGGCGTCACGGTATTCAAAACGAACTGTTCGGTTTGCCATCAGATCAACGGCGAAGGTCAAGACTTTGGGCCGAAACTTTCCGAAATTGGCTCTAAGTTGCCCAAAGAAGCGCAGTACTTAGCCATTCTGCACCCCGACGCGGGTATTAATTTCGGTTACGAAGGCTGGGAAGTGAAGCTCAAAGATGGCAGCACCGTGTCGGGCATCGTGTCGAGCAAAACCGAAACGGATTTGCAAATGAAATTTCCCGGTGGCGCGGGGGCGAATTATAAAATGGCGGATGTCATGTCGATGAAAAAAATGGATACGTCGATGATGCCGGGCGGCTGGCAGGACGTCATGAGTACGCAGGAACTGGTTGATCTAACCGAGTATCTGTCGACGTTGAAGCGGAAGTAGAGCGCCCTGCTAAGCCACAGTTTTAACCCTGGATTGATTAACTACCTTAACCCCCATGCAACGACGTAATTTTGTAAAATCTTCCCTCGGTCTGGCCGGGGCTGCCGTATCGGGCGGAGCCGTGGCCGGCGACTGGCACGCACAGCCCAACCTGCTGGCTAAAAACAACTTCAAGCTGAAATACGCCCCGCACGTCGGCATGTTCGAGAACAGTGCGGGCAAAGACCCTATTGATCAGATTAAATTCATGGCCGATATGGGCTTTACGGCCTTGGAAGACAACGGCATGATGGGCCGCGACCCGGCGTTGCAGGAAAAGATGGGCAAAGAGATGGCCCGGCTGGGCATGTCGATGGGCGTATTCGTGCTCGACAAAGGCGGTAATTCGCAGAACACCCTCGCGGCCGGCAAGAAGGAGTACATCGATATTTTCCTCAACGGATGTCGCCGGTCGCTCGAAACGGCCAAACGCTGCAACGCCAAATTTACGACGGTTGTACCGGGCGACTTCGATCGCAGCCTGCCCATCGGTATTCAAACTGGTCACGTTATCGACGCCCTGCGCCGGGGAGCCGAAATTCTGGAGCCAGTGGGCTTAGTGATGGTACTCGAACCGCTCAGCGATACGCCCAACCTGTTTTTGCGCACCTCCGACCAAACCTATGAAATCTGCCGGGGCGTCAACAGCCCGTCGTGCAAGCTGCTGTTCGACATCTACCACATGCAGAAAAACGAGGGCCACATCATTCCGCACATTGACTGGTCGTGGAGCGAGATTGCGTATTTTCAGATTGGCGACAATCCGGGGCGTAAAGAACCAACCACCGGTGAGATTAACTATAAAAACATTTTCAAGCACATTCACCAGAAAGCTAAAGCCGAGAATAAGGAGTTTATCTTCGGCATGGAACACGGCAATTCAAAGCCCGGCAAAGACGGTGAAATGGCCCTGATTCAGGCCTACGTCGAGTCGGATAGTTTTACAGTGTAAGAAAGAAGAGGTGTAAAGTGTAGAAGGGTGTAAGGTATACATTTGGCGTCAGCCTCTTTATACCCTTCTACACTTTACACCCATTTCACAATACCACTACCGAATTATCGTCGCTCGAAACACCACTGGCTACGTATTTATCAGCAGCCCAATCATTTTCCCATTTGGTACCATCTAAGACGTAACGGTATTGAAATTCGCTACCCACCGGCAATTCAACCGTCGTCTTATACGAACCATCCTTCTGCTTCTTTAAGGTCTGGGCGCTGGCATCCCATCCGTTAAATTCGCCCACTAAGGCGACCGTCTTGGCCCCGTTGACCGCCTGAACTGGCAACTCAAACGTTACTTTGCAAACGGGTTTACTTTTGAGAAATTGTTTGGCAACTGCCATAGCGTATATGTGTTTGATTTCTTCTGTAAAATTATAATGTTCTAACTTTAATAACGTAACTTTCAGTTAGTTGCAGCCTTAAATTCTTCTATTAATACAATAACTCGTGTTTTGTATTATACTTAGATACGTTGCACACGACCCGTTGAATGTACACGTTCATCTTAGAAATAGTAAAACGATCATCAGTTAACGATCCAAATTACCTTGTACCATCCCATCTACGGTGGATACCTTCCGAGCCTGGTATTCGCGTGTCCAGTTCCACGCACCGAAGGCAGCAATAAAGCAAAACACAAGGTACTCGAAAGCCACAAACTTGATACCTTTTACAAAATACATATACGTTAGTAGCAGGTCCACGGCCAACCAGACATACCAGCATTCAACCCGCTTGTCAATCATTAAAAACGTGCCGACGATGCTCATCACGGTCGTGAACGAATCTAAGTAAGGAAATGCGCTCGGTTGGCTGAACAGGACCGGAAACCAAGCATGTAAATTAGTGGCAAATGTACCGAGTACGCCCGTTGCGCTGACGCCCACTACCAACCAAACAAGCAACTGCCGGGTAGGCATTCGAGTGACACGCAGGGCTGCTTTTTGGGTTTGCTCGCCCACTCCGGGGTGCGTCCAACGCCACCAGCCCCGCAGGTACGTGGCAAAGAAAAATAGTTGCAGAAACATATCGGGGTAAAGCTGCACCTGGTAGAACAAGAAAAAGAAC
>CAXUEB010000082.1:6788-15857 GCA_964249775.1 uncultured Spirosoma sp. | reverse complement strand
ACACTCACCACGGCGACTGGCCACGTCCAGACATTGTTGCGGGCTACTAACCACGTAGAAAGGCCACCCAATAGCACGCCGAAAAACTCTAAATAGCTCATGGGGTAGTCCCAAAGCGTAAAGAAAAGCGTATCAATGTCAAAAAACTTGGTCATTATTGTCAGTAAGCGACGGGGCTGTTGTGCTTTATTTCTCCGGGATTACGGGGGCGAAAGTACAACGTAACGCTATACTCAGAACAAAACCTATGCAACGCATTGCCATGCTGGGGGGCGGTTTTATTGGCCGCTTCTACGCCGACTCGCTCCAGGGTCAACGCAGCCGCGACAAAGTAGTCGCCATTTACGCCCGCCGGCAAGAAACCGCCCGCAAATTCGCCGACGATTACGGCTGCTCGTTTGTGTCCACCGACATGGAGGAAGTCATTGCCCACCCCGACGTCAACATGGTGTGCATTGCCCTACCGAACAACCTCCACGCGCCGGCCGTTGAACTTTGCGCCAAGCACAAAAAAAACGTCGTGTGTACCAAGCCCCTTGGCCGCACCGCCGAAGAAGCCCTGCGCATGATGCAACTGGTCGAAGAAGCCGGCATCTTTGGCGGTTACCTCGAAGACCTTTGTTACTCGCCCAAGTTTTTGAAGGCGCTGGAAACTGTACAGAACGGCGGCTTGGGGAGAATTTTGTGGGCGAAGTCGCGCGAGACGCACCCCGGTCCGCACTCCAACTGGTTCTGGGACAAAGAGCAAGCGGGCGGTGGTGCGATGCTCGATTTAGGCTGTCATTGTGTCGAGATCGCCCGGAGTTTCATTGGCAAGGACGTAAAGCCGGTGGAGGTCATGTGCTGGGCCGCGACGCAGGTCAAACCCATCGACGCCGAAGACCACGCCATCGGCTTAGTGAAGTACGAGAACGGGGCCATTGGGCAGTTTGAAGTAAGCTGGACATTCCGGGGCGGCATGGACCTCCGCGACGAGGTGATGGGTACAGAGGGCACCATCTGGATCAACAATTTTTTACGTACCGGCTTCGAGATGTTCACGACTGGCAAGGGCGCGGACTACGTGGCCGAAAAAGCCGAAAGCAACACTGGCTGGCTGTTTCCCGTCGGCGATGAGGTGAATGATCTGGGCTACAACCACATGTTTACCGACATGTTCGTTGCCGCCGAGACAGGCCGCGAACCCACCGAAACGTTCTACGACGGCTACGTGGTAAACGCCATTCTGGATGCGGCTTACAAGTCAGCCCAAACTAAGCAGTGGGAACCGGTGCAGTTGCCCGTCTGGCGCGGCCAGGAGGGTCTCACCCAAAAAACAGAACTAACCGACTACGACGCCGATCATTACCTGATTAAACAGGAATTGACCCACGACGGCCGCAACAAAATTATCCTGAAAGAGAAAGTTAGCGGCAAGATTGTAGAGCGGGACTTGGTGTAAACGCGCGTTCCGTATACCGGTAGCCTTGTTGCTCATAACGGCTACACTTGACTTTACAATGGCCCGAAGTGTGGCGTCAATCTTTTCGGCTTATTATCTTCTGAGCAATATCAGGAGCTAAGCATACACGTTGCCCGCGAACCATGAACTGCGTGTATTTATTAAAAACACCAATGGTTTGCTTACTTTCCAGTACGGTAAACTCCTTGTACGGTATTAGTAAAGGTTTACTATCAAACTTGAATAGCCAAGGCGTATCTAAATAAGCCCCCTCGTCCGCCAACGCAACTTTAAACGTGTCACGGTATTCGCCCAAACCGATCTTGGCGGATGTGATGATGTACCTGTCCGGCATCGTAGGCGTACCGAACTGTTTTTCCAGATTAGCCCAGGTACCCAGCGATAACACGCGCCCTTTGCTTATAAAAGAATAAAACGCGCCCATAACGACAGCAAAGAAGCACACGAAGCCGAAAGTCTTATTGGCAACTTCCACACCGCTACAGAATTGTAAATAAATTTTACGTGAGAAGGCTTACCGGGTTGAAAACGGCGCTTGACGTAAAGGCTGCTTTGTGTAAGTACTTGTTTGTAACAACTTGAGTGAGGTAACGTCTTAACGGCTCTGGAGGTAGCTCTTGTAAGCGTTTTCGGCCTCTAAGCGAGGCATTCGTTGACTTTTTAGAGTTTGTCCTTCCAGCCAGTAACTAATTCCAAACTCGGAGTCTTCGTCTTCCATCAGAAAGTAGCGAATCGGGCCAAAAAAATCGGTTAGCTGTTCAGTCGTACACGTCAGTAAGAACTGCCGCAGAACCCGAGGGTCATAGAACCGAAAATACATATTCCGGCCATCGTCTGCTCTAACCATCAGAAATCGTCTAACGTGGTTATACACCCTGTTATAATCTACTTTGGCTAAGATAAACACGCCCCAGGAGTGTCCCCAGCCTTCGGTGAATAACCAGTTTAAAAAATTGGGCGGCTGGGTAGCGAATAAGTAAGGCGCTACGTTGCTTAGTTGTTTCTCTCCTTCGCCTTTGTACAGGGATTGGTAGTTTTGCTCACCAGCTAACGCTTTAGCCTGCTCCAGTTGTTCTTCCATTCGGGCTGCGTCCAACAAACAATAAGACATAAATTCTGCGCTCGTTTATAACCGATACTGATTTATAAAAATCGAAAAGAGCCGTCAAAGTCGTTTTCCAAAGACCAATCGAAGAGGCAGGCGTCCGTCTTGGCGAAATAAGGATTCAACTCCAGTAGTTGAACGGTGAACCAATCATCCGAACGACCGCGGTCGGGCTTCGCCGTTAAAAAGACATCGAAAACTACATTGTCTAAATGGCACATCTCCCGAAACTGCCAAAAGAATTGATCAATGGCCCTCCTTATGGCCACTTTGTTAGAAGCTATCTCGGGACAATGACCCAAGTTTTTGCAATCATACTGCGAGATGCCAACCAACTTACGAGCTTTCATGAAACATCTGAATTCCGCCCAAGGTGGTATTTCTACCCATTTTCGTAGGAAGATGGCTGGCTGATAAGCCATTTGTAAGGCCAGGCGCAGGTCAAATGCCACGCGTAGCGACGACGTTGTTAGCATTCGAAGGGCATCTTGGGCGTTTGTAACCCGCAGTCCCCGACTTAAGGCATGCAGTGAATCTTTGGCACTACGTGACCCTAACCGGATAAACGCCCCATCCGAAAACGTTATCAACGCTAAGCCAATAGCTTGCTCCACTCGTGAAATCGTTTCATCGTTATTAGCTGGAAACCAGTGTTTATAGCCACGAATACGACTGCCGAGGACTCCGGCTTCTTCTGAACTTAACGCTATTTGACTTTGAGGAATGGACAACTCGTACAGAGCGGGTGCCCAGTTTTCAATGTACGTAGGCGAAACTTCCGCAAAATAGGCTGCGTATTTACTCACCATCGTACAACGAATCCAGAAACTCGTTAAAGCTGTTAGCTACGAGACCGACGTTACTGTAATCAGCCTCCTCAGTTTCATAGCCCTGCATCCAGACGAATACTTTCCCATAATTTCGCTCACCTACTCCCAGGAGTACAAGATTGCCACCCGGATCATACGCAATCGAAACCGTATCGTTCGGAATCCTTCCTTTATAAGTTTCATAATCACCCAAAAAATCAGAAGAGCCGCTGTCATTAACCGACAAGAAGAAGTCTACCTGGTCAACTTCCCAGCCTTTGGCCCACTCTTGCCCATGCCATTGCGTCCTGAAGTAAGCTGGTACAGGCCGGCCGCCGTTGGTTCTAAGTAGAAACGCTTTGTATTGATCCGGCAGAGTTCGGCTTATAACTTGCTCAAGCTTCTGTAGCTGTTCCAAAGTTGCATCGGGTTGCACTTCAGTCATCCCTATTGACGGCATAATCTTACTCAGTTTGCTTCATACAGCGAGTCAGTAAATTCATCAAAACTGTTCGCGACAAAGCCTACGTTACTATAATCCACATCTTCTTCCTCATCAGCTTCATAACTATGCATCCAAAGGAATACTTTACCATAATTTTGTGACCCTATGCCTAACAGAATTTGATTCCCTCCTTGATCGTAAGCAATCGAAACCGTATCATTAGGAATACGGCCTTTGAAGGTCTCGTAATACTCCAGAAAATCAGATGATCCGCTGTCATTTATTGACAGAAAAAAGTGTATAAAATCTCTATTCCAACCTTTAACGGGCTGTTCATCAGACCATCGGATATTAAAATAAGCAGGCTTGGGGCGTCCACCATTATTTTTCAGCAGAAAAGCTTTATACTGTATTGGTAGCTCGTGCTCGATTGATTGTTCAACCTTTTGTATTTGTTGAGATGTTACAGGCGGTTCAATCTCACTTAGACTAATTGTCTGTGCCATGGGTTGTAAATAAAGTTTTATTAATAGGTCGGATCGTTCAACAGCTCCCTGCTTAACGAATCACCGCCCGTGTGAGGGATATTATTGTTCAAATTGGTCGGTACCAACTCCATCGTCACTCCATCTTCATTGTGGTGCCAAGTCCAACCCTTTGGGGTTTCCCAGTTAGGATCGTTCAACTTCGTTCTAACTGCGTCCCGAGCGGCCGTGAAATCGGCATCCGTCCCTTTCATGTCAATCCCAACCCGGTGTTTGGCATAGGGGGAGAAGTTAGGATAACCATTTTTGAACTTAACAGGCCTACCACCGGTAGCACCTAAAACAGCCCTGCCCTTAGGCGTATTTCGATCTGGATGCCAAGTGGAATTACCTCGTTCCCCCCCCCTCCAACTACCGTTGCTACCTTCTGCCGGGGACTTCGACCCAAATCGATTGCCAGCAGGCGGGCGGCATGGCTGGCACTTTTCAGCGTCGGCAATCTTCTTAGCTTGGTCCGCGGCTCGTTTGGCTCGAAGCCGGGCTGTTGCAGCTCTTTTGGCTGCGAACCTGGCAACTTTTGCAGCTTTTACCGCGGCAATTGAGGCCTCGATTCGTTTCTTAAGCGCAGCAATTTTTCGGGCTAACCGAGCACCTTTAGCCGTTTTGCCCAAGGCGTCGCCCGCGTAGGGAACGACCGAGATCAACGACAAGCCCGCGCCAATCCAATCACCCCTGTAAAGACTCAAACCCGCACCGGTCAGAAATAGGCGTTGGGTCCACAACGCCGGCCACGTCGACGGCAGCCTGCATCATGTCGAGCCGTAACTCTTCGTTTAATTTAGCCAGCTTAGCTTCTTCGTTCTGTACCCGCTTGGATGACCTTTGCGCCTGCGCTGCCATACGGTATTAAATCTCGTTGTTCAACTCAGGATGCCAAGCTCGGTAATCGTAATTATCCTCGGCTTCTTCCCAGGCTTGATCAAGCGATTCATCGAATAGGGCGTTAAACCGGTTAGTTAACGGTATCGATGAATCGGACAGAACACGCTGGATATCGGGCTGTTCATCGAAATTAGGGGCGATCTCGAACATAACGGCCACAAAGGCCATGAGGTCCTCATCCGTGTGAAAACCATGACTCCGGGCACGTATCAATCCGTTGCCAACCATTTCGCTCAGCCCTTCATCCGAGATTTCGTCTACCAGCTCCGGGCTTTCAGTCTGCAAGTGTTGGACAATCGTTTTGATAAAAGCTGGTTCGTTATGCTGCAGAAAATGATCGAACTGCTCCTTGTTAATCTTCATGAGTACTCTATAGTTTCGGACTACTGAACACCGCACAACGGATTGCGTTCAGCACGAACACGAATCAGCACATCTCAACAAACGGCGTCCCGTTTTGGGCAGCCCGTGCCAAAGCCATTGCCTGCGCGGGTTTTCGGTCCGTTGGCGTGCTATTCGCCCGATCCGACAGGTTTACGAAGGCCGTTCCGCCCCCGCCGGAGTCACCAATCAAAACGGTAAAGCACCCCAGCACTATCCGTCCGCCGTGAACCGTCATGTCGCCCATTCGGGCCGCGGGCAAGCCACCAATCAATACCGTCGATGATCCTTGTATAATCATGTCCGGTGGTCCCACGCAAGTACACCGATCCGTGACGCGGGCGGCTGGCATCCCACCAATTAATACGTTGACTTTACCCGGCGGCAGCACCGGCCCGCCCACGTGGGTGGGTATGGGGCAGACGTGCATATCACCAACGCGGGCGGCTGGTTTTCCCATGTCTAAAACACGTTATAAACAATGCAAATAAAGACAAACGGGCGGAATCAAACTTGGTCGACTCCGCCCGTAATGTGTGCTGGTTAGTAATTGAACCAGCTTAGGCCTTGTCGCTCCAGTTGTTGTCGTGCTCGGCATCGGCGAAGACGATCTTCTCGGCCGAGATGGTCAACGTGAACGTTGCCCCCGGACGAGCCACCGTTGTCTGGTCAGGACGCTTGTCGAAGCGCTCAGCATACTTGATACAGCGGCCTTTGCTGAACTCAACCGTCTTCAACGTCACTTTGTCCTGATCGACAAAGCGAATAGTGCCGTTCTTCTCGACGTAGGAGTTAGCCAGCCAGTCGGCCATAGCGTTGTCCGCATCGGACGAGGCCAGTTCGACCACAATCTGCCCGCCTTGCGTAACGGACGAGGGACGACCTTTCATGTCGACCGAGCGCGACAAGTCGTAGTAGACGTGGATAACCTCAATCTCAGGACCCTCGGCCATGAAGTAAGCAGCTACTGCGGATGCAGCCATAGTTGTAATTGGTTTGTGGTTGAAAATTAATTTATGAAAAGGTACTCGTACTTGCGTTAAGAATTGATTTTGACCATCGCGCCGTTGATGTCAACCATACCCGTGCCTTTGACATCCACCGTAGCCCCTTTAATACTAACCTTGCTAGTGGCTTCCATCTCGATGTTCTGACTGGCTTTCATCTTGATATTCTTTGCTTTCATCGTAATTAGCCCTTTGGTTTCCAGCGTAATGGTGCCGTCACCTTCAAAGCTGATGTGCAGGTTCGTACTTTTCTTGTTCGCGTTGGTAATAAACAGTTCCTGCTTACCCTGCTTTTCTTTAAAGACGATTTTGTTACCGCCCTTGGTACGAATAAATTTCTGCTCGTTGTTATCAAACCAGTAATTCGTAGCGGGCGACTTGTGGTACAAACTGCCGACGACCACCGGAAAGTCGACGTGATTAGCTTCGTAACTGAGCAGAACCTGATCGTCTTTTTCGGGAATAAACAGCATACCCCGGTCGCTGCCCGTGTACGGAAACGCGACCCGGACCCAACTCGACTTGCCGGCGATTCGGTTGGGCCAGTGAAATTCCACCTTCACGCGTCCTAATTGCATCGGGTCTTCATTCGTTACCACCGTGGCAACTTCCGGCAGGGCCGTTGGCTGACGGATATACGGGTTTTTGGGCGGCTGACTGGCCGACGACGGCACAGCCTCGAAGCTGTTGGCGTAATTACCGATCTCGTCGACCGTGTGGGTTACTCCAATTACC
The DNA here is from genome assembly GCA_964249775.1 of uncultured Spirosoma sp. GTDB lineage: Bacteria > Bacteroidota > Bacteroidia > Cytophagales > Spirosomataceae > Spirosoma. The sequence goes on along the minus strand of CAXUEB010000082.1, from coordinate 8,486 downwards.
CGGTAATTGCCCACGCTTTCCTGCTTGTATTGCCCTGGCTTAATCAGCTTCTGACCCGTCACGGCCACACTGATACCCACCGTCAGGTTGGGGTTTTCGCCCCGGCCGTGAAAACGTACTAAATCCGAGCCGGTCACCGAGTTGAGCGACGCCCGGTGACCATTCAGTTCACCAACCGAACCAACATTCTTCAAGGGTAGCAGTTGAGCCGGATTGGTAAACGTAGCCTGCGACTGCTGGTAAGCGAAGTCGCCGAATACGCCGTAGCCCCCGCCCGGCTGGTGGGGAGCGTCAAAGGCTTTATGCTGCTCGTAGTTGTAGTGGTGCATCTGGTGCTTGCTTGGCTTGATGCTAATGGCCATGTCGAAATGCTGCACGCCATCAATGACGAAGTCCTGCGTAATCGCACCCGGCTTGCCAATGTTAAGCTTCTCGCCGTCGTAATAGCACCACTCACCGTACTCAGCTGCCATCCGGTTGACAAAATTCCAGTTGGTTTCGTCGTACTGCGCTTTGTAGTCGATTAGATTCGAGTATTTCGGCGCGACGGCAAAGTTGAGCAGGTTACCTGTATAATCATTCGCTACGGTGTTCAGGATAGCCCCCAGCCGGGCCGCCACCCAGGCCCGTCGCTGCTGACCGTCCTCCATCAGAATCGTTGGGCTATGTCCCCGAATGATGTAGGAGTTAACCGTCTCGGAGTTATTTAGTAAAGCAAGTTCCGTAACGATACCTAAGAATTTAAAATCGGCCGCCACCTGCTTGTACTTGGGCTTGAAGCTAATAGCCGCTCCTTTTCCGACAAGCGCACCATGAGCACCTTTGAAAAAAAACTGGGTTTTGTCCTCTAAATCCTCGAACGGCACCACAATTTCAAATTTGTGATGCGTAAACAAAGATTGTTCAATTTTCAGGCTGGTGAAGTGCTTAATCGCCGTATCGCCAATCTGCACTACCACATCAACTTGCTGAGCCATGCCCGTGTTGCCGTTAGGCGGTTAATTAGTTGATCCGATTAGTTTCCGCCGGGTATCCAGTTCGACCACAAATTATCATGCAGCGTACCATCCATACTTATTTCGCGGGCGGTGATGCCAATCTCAAATTGATAAGCGGCCACATCGTCGCTGGTTACCATATTCTCCTTATAATGTACACAGTAACCGTCCTTAAAGGTAACCGTTCGCATGGTGCCACCCACCAGGTCTACGTATTCAATCCGCCCACCGATAGCCTTCATTGGGTCCATTGCCCAGTTTGTTAACGCAGCTAGATCGTTGCCCAACAAAGTCAGATAAATTATATCACTGCGGACACCGGCTTTTGGACGCCCTTTTACGTCAACTGGTTGCCGGAACGAAACCTTTGCTTTGATGACGTCAACACCTTCGGGCTGCACAACTTTGGCAAAAAACTTGGCTTTAAATGATCCCGCCATTGTTTTAAACTGGTTTGTGAATGTATCGGTTTGGTACGGTTAACTCGTGCCTTCAATGGGTGCCCAACTGTTATCGTGCTTCATGTCACTCACCGTAATCTTCTCCGGTGAAACGGTGATAGTCGTCGTCAGTTTCGCGCTGGAGTAAGCGTCAAAGTCAATATCCTGCGCCACGCAGAACGCACCGGTGAAGTGAATTTCTTTCATTGTTCGACCAACTAAGTCGCGTAGTACTACAACGCCACTTTTTTGCATTGCCG
>CAXUEB010000082.1:3103-6778 GCA_964249775.1 uncultured Spirosoma sp. | reverse complement strand
CGGGTCCGTGGGCGTATCAAAGGCCATACAAATCGTTCCGCCAAAGGTAGGCGACGCCGGCCGACCTAAGGAATCGATTTGCTGGTGAATTTCCAGCACAAACGAATCAAGGTTCGTTTTAAAATTACCAATTGTCAACTTTGCGCGAAACGATGCCATAACTACATGCAATCAGTTAAGAATGATTATTTTCAAAAATTTAAGAGTTCATGTTCCGCTACTAATGCTTTTCCCAAAAGACACCTTTATTAAAGATGAACTTGATTTCTGTTTTACAGCCATTTGTCTATTACCTTCGGAAAATATTTCTCTAAATCTTTAGATAAAGTAAAATAAATGATGGCCCAAAACAAAAAAAACACAATCAATTGAACGATCAAAATTTGTTGATGAGCTGAGCTGTCCGCAAAGGCAATTCCAAATGACACAAATGTTACGGGGAACGTAAAAAAGATTCCCCAATCTGTGAGTAATCCTGCATTAAAAGGTGACGATGGATACACACCTAATACTGCAATCGTTCCCAGACCGACGTAGATAAAAGAGATTATCAACGATCTTAATAACCTTTTCCGGGTGTCACTTGTCATTTTGTCCTTTTCTATTTGGCAAGTAACTCACACCTATGCTGCTGTAGCGATACCAGAACAGTACTTCGCTCATACCATTGGGTTTGGAAAATTGAAGTATCGTCTTTTTTAAAGCGAGAACACCTAAACCAACGCCTAAGCGGTAAGCGTTTCGTCCAGTACTTGAATGCATACCAAATGCATAACCAATACTTAACTCTTCTGCTACAAATTTCCAATCGGCACCGATAGCTCTGGAGTCATTCAATAATCCGTCCAGTCCCCTCACTCCTAAACGGTCATAGCGTCGATCGTGAGCTATTGCCGGATACTCGGAAAGATCATCCGGTACATACGTAAAATCAGCTTTCTCATCAAATGTCTTAGGATTATCACCTCCAGGGTAAGTCAACCCAAGCAAATTTTTACGTGTGGAATACGGATTCAAATCATCAAGACGGGCGTTGTAAGAACCTTTATACCTTGACCTGTTCATGTCAACAAGCATATATACGCCCTCAAGCTTATACTCTCGTATTGTTCGGCTTCCGATATGGCGTGATGACTTTTCCAGGTAAAATCTATCAAATCTGTTATTAGTCGAGCGCACGTTGATCGTACCGTTATTTCTAATTAGATAGTCGTAACCTTGTTCTCGATCAGGCGTATGACTCGCGGCTATTTGAGTAGAGAAAGGGCCAGTAACAACTGGCAAACCATCTTCCTTGTGACCATTGTGAGGTTTGACATGAGGTTTGTAACTCACTGTTTCTCGCGTAGAAGATGGCCTGGTGATACTTGGCGAACTACCCTCTTTGTGATCATGACTGGGGTCTACATGAGGCTTATAACTTACTGTTGTTTGACCTGAAGAGGGTCCTGTGATGCTCGGTGAATGATCTTCTTTATAATCGTATTGCGGTTTTGCGTCAAGCGTATGGTTTGCAGCTACTCGAGTAGAAGTCGGGCCGGTAACGCCCGGTGAACTGTTTAATCGATGGTTGTAGCTCGGTTCGCCGTCAAGCGAGTGACCTGTGATTAATTGATCAGAAGACGGCTTGGTAATAGTTGGTGAGTTATCGTCTGCTATAATGGTTGAGCTCAAATGATGAGGTTTGCCTTCTTGCATTAGCTTGTGCATGAGCGCACTTCTATCAGCTAAGCTTCGATATTTCTGCCTTGCTAACAATTGTCTTCCCTCTATCGCCGACCGTTGCCCCGCGGAATGCAACACGTGGCCTTGATGAGGGTCTTGAATTGTCAGACCCGTCGAACCGAATGGTGAGCCGCTGAATCGTCCGCCCGATAACGGATCAGTTTGATCGAATAAGCTGGATGTGTAGATACTACTGCGTGGTACCATAACAAGGATTGATTAAAACAAAGGCGTGGCATACGCATCCAAAAATACGTTGACTTGTACGCCCGCCTTTGTCTGATTAATTGTTTCCGTTACGCCTGCCGCATCTGGCTTTGGAAGTCTTTCCGGCGGCCGGTATCTTCATCGCGCCCGCGTTCGCCCGTCAAGTTGACGATGAACGTCTTGGCCGGGAAGAACGGCGTAATGTTGAGGTCCACGAAGATGCGGTCCAACTGGGTTGGGTCCTGCCGGAACTTGGGCGGGTCGAACTTGTCGATGATGCGGCCCGGACCTTTGATTTTGTCTAAGAACTGCACAATTTCATCGGTCAGCTCTTTCTCAACCTTTCCGCTCCAATTTTCCATCGCCCGCTTGTTGAGGAAGTGTACCATTACCTTCATCAACCAGTCGAACACCCGCACGACCGAATACGTCTTTAAACCGATGTTTGAGCCGTTGTAGAGGGTTTTACCCGAGAACGGAATGACCTTACCAAACTCCTTCGTGAGTGGAATTAACCCCAGCGTTTCCAACTCGCCCACTTCGGTTTTTAACAGGTCAAATTTTACGCCACTAACCTGCTCCAGCGCGCCATATTTCAAACCGGCCGATACTTGCGAGATGATGTTTTTGTGCACCTTACCCGCAATGGCCGTCGACGCCGGTACGTACAGGTCTTCCTCTTCACCCAAGTCGTCGTACTTACCGCGGCCCACGACGGCGTTGCAGGCCATCAGGATGTTGGCGTAGCGGCCTTCGTCGGACGCAATTTTTTCGCGCTCAAACTCGTAGATCGTGTCTTTGAGCGTATCCATGTCCCGGTAGTCGGTGATCAACATCAACTTATGGTCGCTGGCAATCTTAGCCCAACTGTCGATGTTCATTTTATGCCCCAAATAACCCGGCACAATCATCAGCGAGTAGCTGTCGCGCAAGTCGAAGCGGTTGTAAACGTTGTTTAACTCGGCCTTGACGAAGTCGATGGTCTGGTTATTGAACGTATCGGCGTGGTCCAACTGCTCCAATTCAGCGTTCAAGAACACAATGTTCCGAATTTTGAAGCCCGCCACTTCGGCGTTATTGAAGAACTGGTCAATACCCCGGTACGACGATTCCAGTTCGCGAACTTCCTCAACGGCCGTCGCCAAGTTTTGCTTGTAGAGGTCATCAACCTGCTCGTAGCGGTTGTTAACTTCCTCGACCATGTCGGTCACGGGCGCATCCATGCCCAAGATTTCTTTCCACAGCTCCAGCCGCTGCTTAAGCTGCTGCCGGTCAATCGACCGGTCGGCTTCTTCGAGAAAGATGCGCTTCTTGGCCCGGCGTTCGGGGTTGAGGTTGTCGATGCCTTCAATGGCCGTTTCCAACAGTTTAAAGCCACCCAGCTTCATCTGCTGCAACTGCGCAATGTTCTGATCGAGTTTGGAGGGAGCAGCCGTCTTCTGGCGTTCCCGCAGCGGGGAGCCGCCCGGAGCGCTCTGTTGATTCTCAGCCATGAGAAAGATGATTCGGTTGTATGCGATGGACAGATAAGACGGGACTACTCAGCTTGGTCGATTTCGTCGATCATTTGCTGAAGCATGTCTAAGATAACGGCTTTGGCTTGCGGATTTTGGAGGGCCGCTTGGAGAAGTTTGTTTGAGCGAAGGTTTCGCTCAAACCGCTGAAGGTCATTTTTGCGGGCTACTTGGTCGCGCAGCACCGGACTTTGGGCAATCAAACCGTCTTTGGTGAAGTCGCCGAGCC
>CAXUEB010000082.1:508-3093 GCA_964249775.1 uncultured Spirosoma sp. | reverse complement strand
GACGCTTCGGGCTTGTAGTGCTCAAATACGTCTTTGGTGTTTTCCAAACCGTGCACCGTTTCGGGTTCTAAGGGCCGCTGATCCGTCAGCTTACTCACGAACAGAGTCTTGTTCTGGTTGATGGGCGACAGACTGGGCGAAATTTCTTTGATGGCGGCCCATGCGCCGGGCATTGTGGTTTCAAGTCCGTTTATCATACTCTGCCAAATAAGTTAGGTGTAACGTTGTCAGAAACAGCACAACCCGGTGCCATTGTTATAAACCTATCTCCCAAAAGTAAGACGATAGATTAAGCCAACCAAGCCGTTAGCGGCAATTCACGTTAATCTTTCGTGACTTTTGAGCCAACGGGCATTCTTCCACAAATTGACTGTAGGAAATAATTAATTGCATTAATCCTACTCTCATCAACTAAAGCACTAAGTATACGTACAACCAAAAAGAACCGATTTTGTGTTGATCACTCTTGTTTCTTCCGAAAGAGGTTTAAATGTACGACGCAATCCCCAGCACGCTACTCGGATCGTCGTCGACTAACACCAAGAACTGATTGTCCTCGCCAGCAATCAAATGGTCGACAACCTGCGATTCGGCGGGTAAGAAATAGCCCGTCAGCAAGTTGAGAATGGCCCGGTTTCGGCCGTTGGCCAAGAAGTCGTTCATCTGATTGCTGTTAAGCGGACCAATGCGAATCTCAATGGCCGGCATGGTGTCTTGGTACAGACCGTCTAACGAAAAGTTACCTAATTCGGCCCGGCTCAGCTCATCGGACGGTGGCACGTCGCCGGGCACCAGTTCAATGGCAAACATCAAGGGCGGGATGGTGCGCAGTTGTACCGATACGCCCAGTACCAGCTCGAAACACTGCCGCGCCAGTTCCGTATTGGTCACAATCCGTTGAGCGATGGGCAACAGATGCAGCAGGTTATTAAGCTGACGAACCGTCAACAAATCGGCCGGAATACCCCAGAACGACCGCAGGATGTCGGCCTGTGGGTTCTGCCGTAGGTTGTCTTCCGTAACGTCGTACTTGCGTTCTTCGAGTTCGAGCAGCAGCCGTTGTAAGTAAAACTCCTGCTCGATGGGCTGGAAGAAACGCCGGGCTGCGGCCCGCCGACGGCCTTGTTCGTCAATTTCGGCAAATACTTCGGCTTGATCGCGCGTGTAGCCGGTCGCTTGGTGAAATAAACCTTCGGGCAAGTAATCATACAGACCGTCGCGGTGAACTTCAATGTTGAGGAAGTCTTGCAGGTCAGAATCCAACACACGTGGATCGGGCGGGGGCGCATCGACTTGGAGAATGTTCGCGTGTCCGACATCGACCCGCCCGACGTCGCGTCGGAAATCGCGCGCGAACAAGCCGGCCGGGTGTACCAGCACCTCACGTAGGGGATTCAGGCCGCTAAAGTACAGTTCGGCCAGCAGCACCTCCAGCTTAACGTCCTCCGTGTTAACCTGCCGGAGTTGCGAGGAGAAATCGGTTAGCGTCATGAAAATCAGTGTAGACTGTAGCGTACTCGGTACGGTAAATTCATGGCCGAGCGGTCGGCGAGGTACTGACGCAGGCGTTCACATTCGGCTTCCCAGTCGGTCGGCGTCAGGTCGGTGCGGGCTTTGGGCTGAATCAAGACGTCAATGCAACGCACGTAGCCCGCCCCTTCGATCAGCCCCAACGCGAATCCTTTCGCGACGGTTACGCTCACCGGTACGCCTTCGGTCCGCTCAAAGAAATACGATTCGCAGGCGGCTCGAATATCCTGTTCCGTGACCAGCCGCTGACGCGTCAAGAGGTTTTGCCGGAGTTGCTGCTCTTTGGCGGTTACCGTCGGCTTCTCGCGCCCACCCACCGTGGCCGTCACCAAAAACAAATCTTCGGATTCCTTGCGCATGAAATACCCGCCCTCGTAGACCATAATTCGCGTTCCGGCGGGCAGGTTGTTGGCCGCTTTGCCGTTGGTGCTCCAGAACTCGATGTAGATGTTGGTATTGACTTGCCGGGGCTTAATGAAAATGTACGGGTGCCCGACCACGAAGCCTTCGCCGGCGTGTTCCTTGACCCGTTGGTGCAAGTCCTCGACGCTCCGGTTAAGATTCTCGATGGTCTGCGTCATCATGCCCGACCCCAGCGCCGAGAACGCCTGCGCTTCTTCGAGCAGCATCTGCCGAACGTGGTACAGCACCTCGCGGGCGCTGCGGCCGTCGAAGCGCCCCACGTTATGCGGTCGCCACATGAACTGATCCTCGGCCAAATCGTCGGGGTTGCGCAGGGGCGACGAGCGGTACAAGTCTTTCGTTTCGGCGTCATAGACGCGCCGGATCGCCAGGAAATCTTCTTCGGCCTTGAGCGAAAAAACGTTGAGGGCTTGAAACAGCCGCATCATTTTTTTGTTGAGCCGGCGATTCATGACCGGTACGCAATTCATTCGCACTTCCATTTTGGCCAAAGCCGCCGTTGGAAAATCACGGCTCAACCGGAGTTCGAGCCAGATGAGCGGGTCCGCAAAATACCGCTGCTGCGATTCGGCAATCAACATCTCACTGGGGTACGGACGCGGCTTATAATCCCAATCGTCGCGGTCGGGCAT
>CAXUEB010000082.1:0-498 GCA_964249775.1 uncultured Spirosoma sp. | reverse complement strand
GTCGTACAGCGTACGCACGGCTTGTTCGAGTTGGGCCGATGCGTCCAACTCATCCGCCAGGGGATCGTCGGGCGTGTTGTTGGGCTGAAAACCGGGATAAACCACCAACGGCGTTCCGTTGAGTAGCCAGTGGGTTTGCGTGGGGTCCTGTAACTTCCGAGAGTAAGCCGCTTTAGCCTGCTCCGGCTCGTTTTCCCAGTCGAAAAAGATAGACAGGTTCGACAGCGACGGCACATCGTTGTGGAGTTCGATACCGAGCCAAACCGACTGATAATCCGTAAACGCCGTTGGGCGCATCTGGCGCTCCATCAGCACCCGGTCGCGGCCGTTGTAGCGAAACAGGCCCTGTTCGCTCAGCGTGTAGCGAATGTCACCGTTAACGATGTAGCTGGTGGCCACCGGCGAGAAGTAGATGTCTTCGACCGTCGCGTCGGTGGTGCGGCCATAACGCCGGTGGTAAAACTGGGCCTGCTGGGGCAATTCCAGCACGGGGTCTTC
>CAXUEB010000081.1:17552-18554 GCA_964249775.1 uncultured Spirosoma sp. | reverse complement strand
GAACACGCTGGCGGGAGCATCTGGTTCGAGACAGACGAAGGAATCGGTACCACGTTTTTCGTGTCGTTGCCCTTGGTTGACGTGCCAGTGGTTCCCGTCGGCCGGTTGGTGGCTCATTAAGGAGAATGGTGATTCGTGAATAGTGAGTGGTAGTATATGGTCACTGAGTCATTTATTCACTCATTCGCCATTTACGAATCACCATTCTCCTAAAAAAAGTCAGCCGGTCAGGAAACCCAACCGGCTGCACGCACTCTCAAACATCACTCAGAGTTTCGGTATCGGGCAGCTACCCGTCGATGGTTACGTGTTTCCAGTTTTCGCCGGACCGAATGCGGTTCAGTTGCGTGTGGGTGATGCCAAATTGTTTAGCAATCATCTTCAGGCGGTTTTTTTCGTTGCACAGCAACTTCTTAATAATCTTAACCTTCGATTCGGTCAGTTTATAATTGCGGGTTGGCCGCGTGACCAAGCGGTTTTTCAAGGCCGGGTTGTTGCGGTTGTGCGCAATCATCTCGTCCTTGGTCAGCCAGCGCAAATTTTGGTAATGATTATTTTGCTTGTCGTGGTCGAGGTGAATCACGTAGGTCTGATCGGCTTGCGTACGTTTAACGAAGTGTTCGGCCACTAATTTATGGACGTAGCGGTTGAGCGTCTTACCGTCCGAGCGGATGTTCAGCGAGCGGTAACCTTGGATAACCGATCCCCTAATCAAAGCGCCGTTGGGATCCGTACACTGGAAACTACGCAGCCGGCCGTAGTTCGACACTTGATAATGTGGTGGGTTATTAACGCCTTCAAACGCAATGGGTACCCACGTTTCGTTCCAATAATTTGGATACGTTTTTTCGTTCATGGCCAATAAACAGGATGGACTTGTCGAATCGCTCTGGATAAACGGACAGGCCTGTAAGTTTGTTTAACGAAACTTCAACAAAAGTACAACAAATCACTCGTCACTAACGTCTTCGAGAAAACCAGAAGTGGCTCATAAAGCAGAAG
>CAXUEB010000081.1:11736-17448 GCA_964249775.1 uncultured Spirosoma sp. | reverse complement strand
CCCCAAAATCGAGCAGAAATAGCGTACTTAATTTGATGTTTATTTAGCCCAAAAAGTTGAACAAAGATCACGGGTCGTAAGCAGCCCGCTCGAACCAGTTGGGGCTATAACTCGTTACCGAATGAATCCGTAGACCGTACAAATGAACGCAGCAAGGCAAACCGCAAAGAAGACCGTTATCATTGGGGCGAGTGAAAACCCAGGTCGGTATGCTAACCGGGCGGCTCAGAGCCTGCTCCGGCACGGCCATTCCATTGAGTTGATTGGCCTGCGGGAAGGGCAAATCAACGGGCATTCGATTCAAACCGGGCAGCCGGAACTCAGCGGGGTTGATACGATAACGATGTACGTCGGGGCGCGCAATCAGCCGATGTACTACGAGTACATTAAGCGCCTTAAACCCCGGCGCGTTATATTCAATCCCGGTGCTGAGAATCCCGCCTTTGAGACCGAATTACGCCAAGCCGGTATCGAACCCGTTGAGGCCTGTACGCTGGTAATGTTGTCGATTGGAGCGTATTAAGCGGAGTAGGGGGTAGAGGGTGTAAGTGCTCCGTTAGCCCCTTGCACCCTCTACCCCCTTATTTTACCATTTTATTAACGCCGACGCCCAGGTGAAGCCGCTGCCGAAGGCTGCCAAGCAAATCAAATCGCCGGGTTGAACGCGGCCTTGTTCGTAAGCTTCGGTAAGGGCAATGGGGATGGACGCGGCCGTGGTGTTGCCGTACTGCTGAATGTTGTTGAAAACCTTTTCGTCGGGCAGGCCCATCTGCTGCTGCACGTAGTTCGAGATGCGCACGTTGGCCTGATGCGGCACCAATAGCGATAAATCGTTGGCCTGATAACCGTTGGCGCTCAGGCTTTCGTTAATAACTTCCCCGAACCGCACAACGGCGTGTTTAAACACCGCGTTGCCGTTCATAACGACGCTGCTGCCGCCGTCGGTGGCCGTTTCGGACGTAATGAAATGATCGGGTCGGCTGCTGCCGGGGTCTTTCAGGTACAGTTCTTCGGCGTAGCGGCCGTCGGCGTGGAGGTGCGTCGATAGAATGCGGTGCTCCGGGTCCGTCGTCGCCTGCACAACGGCCGCGCCCGCACCGTCTCCGAAAATAACGGCGACGCTCCGGCCTTCGGTGGTCTTGTCCATCAGCGTCGACTGAATCTCCGATCCTACAACCAGCACAGTTTTGGCCATGCCCGTTTTGATGAATTGGTCGGCGATGGATAAGGCGTACACAAAGCCCGAACACTGCTGCCGAATGTCGATAACGGGGACGCCTTCCAGTTCCAGTTCGCGCTGCATTAAAAAGGCCGAACCTGGAAAATAGTAGTCCGGCGACAGCGTCGCGTAAACGATGAGGTCAACGGCTTTGGCGTTCAAACCGGCCCGGTCGAGGGCCATGCGCGAGGCCGCCGTCGCCATGCTGGCGTTGGTATCCTTGCCGTAGGTAAACCAGCGCCGTTGTTTGATACCCGTTCGTTCCTGAATCCAAGCGTCGGACGTGTCCATGTATTGCGTCAGATCATCGTTCGTAACAACGTTGTCGGGAACGTAGAAACCCAGCCCGGTAATGCGTGCGTAAACCGTATTCATGCGTTGATGGTAGCCAAACCTACAAGGTTTTAAGTCGAGTTAAACTGTGTGCAGTCGGAACGAATACTCTTCCATAATTAAGTTGGCCAGCAGTTGGCGGCAGGCCGCGTCGACCGTCTCGCGGGCCTTTTGCTCGCTGTCGGCTTCTACTTCCAGCCGGACGTGCTTGCCAATGCGGACGTTGTCGATGCTATCCATTTGCAAGTTGTGCAGGCCCAACTTAACGGCTTTACCCTGCGGGTCCAAAATCTCCGGCCGGGTCATAATGTCGATTTCAGCTATGTATTTCATTTCGAGAATGGAACACGGATTGGACGGATTGGACGGATGCCCACTGATTTATCCGTTAGAATCCGTCGCATCCGTCCAATCCGTGTTCCATTTATTGTTTAGTGATTAACGAGAGCACAATGTACAGCAGCACGATCAGCGGGATGGCTGCGAATTGCAAAACTAACAAGAGTAAGACGGACGTGATTAAAAAACTGTATTTAACCCGGTTTTCGGCCCAGGCGAAAGATTTGAATTTAAGCGCAAACAAAGGTAGTTCGCTCACCATCAGATACCCCATGATGATAACATAGCCGACGGTGACGTACCTGTTGAGCAAGAGAAACTCGTATTGCGGTTGAAACAACTGCATCAGTGGCAAGGAAGCTACCAATAGAGCGTTGGCCGGTGTTGGAACTCCAATAAATCCGTCGGTTTGACGCGAGTCAATATTAAACTTAGCTAACCGGAGCGCCGAACAAACCGCCAGCAAGAGGGCTAAATACGCAAAGGGCGTGTTTTCTTCCTGACCGGAATAAATGTCCGAAAGCAGAAAGTTGGTGCTAGAATCTCCCCCAACTGCCATACCCCTTATTAAACCCGTTTCGAATTGAATGATATGAAACATGATAAAGGCGGGTAATACCCCGAACGTTACCATATCCGCCAATGAATCGAGTTCTTTGCCAATTGCCGATTGTGCGTTAACCAGTCGTGCGACGAAGCCATCGCCAAAATCAAGAATTGCAGCAAAGAATATGAGTAAGGACGCACTGCCATAATCACCTTTGGCCACTTGCAATAATCCTAAACACCCGCACAGCAGATTGCCGCAGGTCATGGCGTTGGGCAGGTGTTTGAGTAGACTCATGAAGTGGTGGATGAATCCGGTTATTGTTCACTTCGGACAAACGGATTCGTCTTCTTTTCGTGCCCGATCGTGGTTGGGTCCATGTGACCGGGATACACCACGAAATCGTCGGGTAAGGTATACAACTGCGTTCGGATGCTGGTAAGCAATTGGGCGTGGTTGCCAAACGGTAAGTCCGTGCGGCCGATGCTGTTGCGAAACAAAACGTCGCCCCCAATAACGTACCGGTCGGCGTGGTTGACGAACGCAACGTGGCCCGGTGCGTGACCGGGCACAAAGATGACATCGAGCGTTGTGTTACCAAACCGAAACTGATCGCCTTCGCGCAGGAACTCGTCGACGGTGGCCGGATCGTAACCGCGCAGGCCAAATAGCTGACAACGCGTGGGCACGTCGTCGAAAATGGGCTTATCCAACTCGTGCAAATAAGCCTTGACACCGTACCGGCGCTTAACGTAAGCCACGCCAAATACATGGTCGAGGTGCGCGTGCGTCAGCAGCAGGTACTTGACGGTTAAGTTGCGCTCGTCAATGAAGCGGGCTAACGCTTCTTTTTCTTCCTGATCGTAGCAGCCGGGATCAATCACGACGGCCTCGCGCGTGGCGTCATCGGCAACGACGTAGGTATTTTCGGAGAAGGCAGAAGACTCAAAACCTTGAACCATGATTGTAGCGCCAACCGTAGCTCTGGCAATCTTGCCGGAGCTACTTAGTCACAAAAGTAGAAACACGGTTGGTTTTTTGCGCAAGTCGGGCTTTTGGGTTTTCTTCCATTCCTGAATCGGTAGCGTTCGGATGAACGCGTCGGGCGCGGTCAAGTTGCAGGCAACGCACAGGCGCGTGCTGCCCTGGCAGGTAGTCAGCACGTCGGTCAGAAGCGCGTCGTTGCGGTAAGGCGTTTCCATAAAAATCTGCGTTTGCCCTCGTTGCTGCGCTTCTTTTTCGAGGTGGCGTAGGGTGCGCGCGCGGTCCTGCCGGTCGATGGGCAGGTAGCCGTGAAAAACAAACGACTGCCCACTCAGCCCCGACGCCATCAGCGCCAGCAGGATACTCGACGGCCCCACCAGCGGCTCCACCCGCCAGCCGAGCGAGTGGGCCATACCGACAACCACCGCTCCCGGATCGGCCACGCCGGGGCAACCCGCTTCCGACAAGACGCCCGCGTTTCGCTTGCCTTCCATCAGTTCCTGAATCTGCCGGCGCGTATCGGCCGGGGGTGTGTCTTTGTCCAGATCATAGAACGTGGTTTCGTCGATGACGCGGCCCGTTTTTAAGCCGCTGATAAAGCGCCGGGCCGAGCGAACATTTTCAACAAAGTACGCATCGGTTGTTTCGATGACCGCGCGGACAGTCGGCGGCAGCACCGCATCGGCCGTCTCGTCGGCGAGGAGCGTAGGAATGAGGTAAAGCGTTGGCATAAAAGCTGACAAATGTATTTTTCGGTAGTAACCAATCTGTTTAAACTACAGATATTGCCCCTACACTTAACTCCGTTAACAATGAACAAAACCCTTATTCTCAGCGTGCTGATGCTGATCGGCGCACTAAGTGCTTGTCAAAAAGACGAGGTTGACAAAGTGGATGCGCCCGCCCAAACCATTCAGCAAGCAAAGGCGCGTTTGGTTGCCAGACAAAAATGGGTTCTCAACGAATTATCCGTAAACAAGCAAGTGGTGTATAAACGCAATTCGTACAATCCCTATGAAATTGAGTTTTGGTACGAATGGTTTCGCTTCAACGATGATGGAACGTTTGAGACCAAATACACGGATGATCCCGAAACGGAAAAAGCAAAGTACGAGATCGACGAAGCCACTAACCGCATCGTTTTTTTCTTCAACGGGATTGATGACACGGTTTATACGGAGGAATATACGATTGAAGCCGGTGCAGTGTACACGGACCACTTTAGCATGAGTACCGAGTTTGAAGGAGACACTTACGTGTTCAAACTTGTTCCGTTACCCTGACGTATTCGCTGTAAACTTCAGCAACGTTTCGACAAACTCGACCGGCTTTTCGGCCTGTACCCAGTGGCCCGAGCCTTGGATGGTTTCGACCTGAGCGTTCGGGAAAATGCGTTTGATGGTGGGAATGTCTTCGTCCAGAATGTAAGGCGATTCGCTGCCCCGGATAAATAACGTCGGTTCAGTCACGATACGCGGGTTCGTAAGTTCACCGCCCACGCCGTACAGTTCGCGCTCGATGACGGGCAGGTTAATTCGCCAGTCGAATTGACCCTGCTCGTTGCGGTACAGGTTTTTAAGCAGAAACTGCCGCACTGTCACCGACGGTTCGTAGCGGCTCAACAGGGCGTCGGCCTCGTTGCGGCTGGCGATGCCCGTGAGGTCGATGGCGTTCAGGCCACGAATGATGTCGGCGTGATGGATGGGGTAAAACTTGGGCGCAATGTCGACCACGACGAGTTTGGCAAACGTACCGGAAAAATCCATCGCGTATTGCATTACCGTCTTGCCGCCCATCGAATGGCCAATCAGAATGGGTGCGTCTAATTCCTGATCGAGTAGAAACTCGCGCAAGTCGGCGGCCATGCTGGGGTAATCGTGCGCGTCGGCGCGGGGCGAGTGACCGTGATTGCGCTGATCGAGGGCAAACACGCGGTAGCCCCGCGCGGCAATGGTTTTGCTGATGGTCAGCCAATTGTCGGACGAGCCGAAAATACCGTGCAGAATCACAAGGGCCGGACCCGTGTCGCCGGTTTGGCGGAAGAAAAGTTTCATTGACTTTCTAAACGCAAAGGCGCGAAGGTAAAGGCAAAGTTCGCTAAGATTTCCGTTGCGATCCTTGCCTTTACCTTCGCGCTTAACGCATCAGTTTACGTAGACAATTTTTTCCCGCGGCTCAACCAGTTCGCCGAACGCCCGCAGGTTGAAGCCGTTCTCGGCCGCGACACGCTCAAACTCGTCCGTGCGCTGCGGATCACCCTGCGCGCCGCGGGCTACGAGCGCGAGGCCGC
>CAXUEB010000081.1:0-11726 GCA_964249775.1 uncultured Spirosoma sp. | reverse complement strand
CGTTTGCGGGTCGGCCAGGATATAGCGTTGCGTTTCGGGTAGATCGCTAATCTTGTGGCCGTAGCGGTCCCAGTTGCGGACCGTGCCGCCGGGAAAGCTCCGCTGCGCTAAGTACTCTTCCACGACCGGCAATTTTGGTACGTCGTCAAAGTGGACAACCGCGCTCAGGCCGGAGCCTTCGGCCATTTCGGTTAGGTGGCCCAGCAGACCAAAACCCGTTACGTCGGTCAAGGCTTTTACGTAAGGCAGCTTGCCCAACACCGCACCGAAGCGATTCAATTGGGCCATTTGCGCCGGAGCCAGGTCGGCATGTTCGGGTTTGAGGATTCCTTTTTTCTGCGCGGTCGTCAGGATGCCAACGCCGAGCGGCTTGGTCAGATACAGCCGGCAACCTTCGGTGGCGGTGTTGTTTTGCTTGAGGTGATCGAGCCGAACCTTGCCCGTGACGGCTAAGCCAAAAATGGGTTCGGGCGAGTCGATGCTATGCCCCCCGGCGAGCGGAATGCCCGCTTCGCGGCAAACGGCGCGCGAACCTTCGAGCACCTGCCCGGCCACCTCGGGCGGCAGTTTGTCTAATGGCCAGCCCAGAATGGCAATGGCCATTATCGGCTCACCCCCCATTGCGTACACGTCGCTGATGGCGTTGGCCGACGCGATGCGCCCGAAATCAAACGCGTCGTCGACGATGGGCATAAAAAAATCGGTGGTGCTGATGATAGCTTCGCCGTTACCGAGGTCCATTACGGCCGCATCGTCGCGGGAATCGTTGCCAACGAGCAGGTTTGGGTAATGCGGCTGAACCGACGTTTGATTCGTATGCAGAATCTGATCCAGAATTTTCGGCGAAATTTTACAGCCGCAGCCCGCGCCGTGGCTGTATTGGGTCAGTTTAATGGCCGTTGTTTCGATTGGCGTCGTCATAGGGCAAAACTAAAGAAGCTGGGTAAGTCAGCAATCCCGTTGGGAGAACTACATCCAAGGTGACTGAATGGTTCGACAGCGTAAAAGACAAGGCGGTGACAATCTACACCGGGCTTAACAAAAACTTAACACCATCGGATAGAACAGAAACCGTTTGATTTTGACCTATTCCGCGAATGCAGTCCGTATGTTACTGAAACGTAGTACTTTTTAAAGAACATCTGCGTTGTAACCCCCAAAAAAATAGCTCATCTTTGCGGCCGAATTGATAGCCTACATCACCGTATGCACTTCACAAGAGTACTAACCAAATCAAACACTTCTATGTCTAAACAATTACTGCAATTCAGAGCAGCGTTCTTGTTGCTTGGCAGTATGCTGTTGGCCGTGCTCGGTGGGAGCGGGGTAATGGCGCAGGGCGTTACAACGTCGTCCATCAACGGCGTCGTAACCGACTCAAGAAACGAACCACTGCCGGGCGCTACGGTCGTTGCTGTGCACGCGCCTTCGGGAACGCGGTATGGCATTACGACTAATACGCAGGGGCGCTACACGTTTCCGGCGGTGCGGATTGGCGGACCGTATCAGATTACGGTTACGTTCGTTGGATTTCAAACGCAAAACCGCCAAATCCAGTCGGCTGATTTAGGCACGCCGGTGGTCGCCAATTTTCAGTTGGTTGAAGAGGGTACGCAGTTAACCGAAATTGTTGTCACGGCTCCGGGCGGTATTATCAATTCTGAACGAAACGGAGCTTCGACCAATATCAAGCGTGAAAGCTTTGAGCGTTTGCCCACAATCTCGCGGAGCTTTTCTGATTTTAGCGCCCTAACGCCACAGGCTGGACCGGGCTTCTCGTTTGGTGGACGCAGTAACTTGTATAATAACTTTTCCATTGACGGCGCAACATCCAACAACGTGTTTGGCTTGAGCGCTACGCCGGGTGGTCAATCAAACGCGCAACCGATTGGCATTGATGCCATTCAGGAAATTAGCGTGTCGCTGTCGCCCTACGACGTTAGTCAGGGTTCGTTTACGGGGGCCGGTGTAAACGCCGTTACCCGGAGCGGCACGAACGACTTTCAAGGCTCGGCCTACGGGTTCACGAAGAACCAAACGCTCGTCAACAAAAAGGTGGACGGCCGCAACGTAACGCTCGGCACGTTCAACTACAACAACGCTGGCTTCCGCTTAGGTGGCCCAATTATTAAGAACAAGCTGTTTTTCTTCGTCAACGGGGAATACGAAAAAAGTACCGTGCCGGCCGTTACGTTTCCCGCGGGGGGCAGCGATGAGCGGGGCGTTCCGTACCAGCAAACTACGCAAATTGAAGATCTCAGAAGGCTGCGTGATTTTCTGATTACGCCGAACAACGGCAAGACGTGGACGTTTGATCCGGGTACGTTTGAAAACTTCGACGTGCCGACGCAGAGCTTGAAGTTCTTAGCTAAAATTGACTGGAATATTAGCGACCAGCATAAATTCACGATTCGATACAACCAGTTGAATTCGTTCCGCGACGTGGCGGTGAGTAACTCGGGTGGTTTTGGTTCTGCACCGACGGGTCAGCGGCAAAACAACAACAACGCTCTGCCGTTCAGTAGCTCTTGGTACCGCATCAACAATAACCTGCGGAATATCATTGGCGAATTGAACTCGACGTTTGCCAGCGGCCGGTTTGCGAATCAGTTGCAGTTGGGTTACTCGGCGTTCCGCGATTTCCGCGAGTCGGCCGGCGGTGGAGCGGTGCCTAACTTTCCGACGGTCGACATTCTGGGTGCCAGCGGAAACACACTGACCACCTTCGGGCCGGACCCATTTACGCCGAACAACCTGCTCAACCAGGACGTCGTGCAGTTCAACGACAAGTTTGACGCGTTTTTGGGCAATCACACCATCTCGATTGGAACGGCAAATGAGTTCTACAGCTTCAACAACGTCTTCACGCAGCAGATCAACGGCGTCTATCAGTACAACAGCGTCAACGATTTTATTCAGAACGTAACGAATCCAACGTCGGCAACGGCTGCCAACACCGCAGCCTCAAACGCAGCGACGCAGTACCTGTTGCAGTATTCGGCCATTTTGGGCAATCCGGCTCCGGCGGCTCAGTGGAATGCGACGCAATTAGGTTTCTACGCCCAGGATTCGTACGCTGGTTTTAAAAATCTACGCATTACGGCTGGCGTGCGGGTTGACATTCCGATGTTTCCCGGCAACAATTTGCTCGGTAACGTTAGAACGGACACCACTACGTTTGTGAACGGCGAGCGAACCGTCGTCAACAAATTGC
The DNA here is from genome assembly GCA_964249775.1 of uncultured Spirosoma sp. Classification (GTDB taxonomy): domain Bacteria; phylum Bacteroidota; class Bacteroidia; order Cytophagales; family Spirosomataceae; genus Spirosoma. The sequence continues at coordinate 8,512 of CAXUEB010000081.1, read as the reverse complement.
CCAATGCAACGCCCCTCTTGTCGCCCCGCATTGGTTTCAACTGGGACGTTAAAGGTGACAAGTCCCTTCAAGTACGGGGTGGCGCGGGTATTTTTACCGGCCGGATTCCGTTCGTTTGGATTTCCAACCAGGTATCCAACAACGGGGTGTTCTTCGGTACCATCAATGGTAGCCGGACGAACCCACTCGTTACCGGCACGGGCAGCAACACGGCTGTTAATCTGCAAAACACGGGGAATACACCGTTCAGTCCAGACCCGAACGCATATGCTCCTCAGTTGGGGGCGTTTACCGGTTATCCAGCGGCCAGCGTATTTTCGATCAATGCAACCGTGCCCAACTTCAAATTTCCGCAGGTGTGGCGGACCAGCTTGGGTATTGACAAAACGCTGCCGGGCGGCTTCGTCGCTACCCTGGAAGGTATCTACACGAAAGATATCAACGCGATCTACCTCCGCAACGCAAACTTGTCTAACCCAATCGGTACGCTGGCGGGTGATGGACGGCCCCTCTACGGAGCGGCAAACGCATCCGCAACGGTGGCGCCCCCCAACGACCGACGCTTTGTGGATTACGTCGATCAGGCGCTGATCTTGGACAACGTTAACCGGGGCTACGCCTTGAGCCTGACGGCGCAGATTCAGAAAACGACGGGTCGTTTGAACGGATCACTGGCTTATACGTACACCGATTCAAAGGACATTAACGGACAAACCGGCTCGACGGCCGGTGGTTTGTGGACGGGTAACGCGATTGTGGGTAGCCCGAACGATCCAAACCTGTCGTATGCTAACAACTGGTTCCCGCACCGCGTTGTCGGGTACGCGTCGTACCGCTTTGAATATGCTAACCGGAAGGCTGCCACGACCGTATCGATGATTTACGAAGGCCGGAACGCGGGTAATTACTCGTATGTGTACGGCGGTAGCCCCAACAGCGATGGCGTCAATAACAACGACCTGATTTACATCCCGCGTAACCAGAACGAGATTCTGCTGGCAACGACCAACGCGCAGGATACGCGGACTGTGCAGCAAATTTGGGAGCAACTAAACGCCTTTATCGAGCAGGACCCGTACTTGAGCAAGCGCCGGGGTCAGTACGCTGAGCGTAACGCAGCTCTGTTGCCCTGGGTTAACTTCCTCAACATGCGGGTGCTCCAGGATTTTAGCGTGAACGTGGGTGGCAAGCGGAACACGATCCAGGTATCGGCCGAGTTGAACAACGTCCTCAACTTCCTTAACTCCGGCTGGGGCTTGCTGAAAACCCCTGCCCGGACGAATCTGATCGGTTTCTCGGCCTATGAGACGCCTACCCTAACGAACGCACCAACGGATGGAACGTACTCGCGTCGCTCGATTTTCACGTTTGCGACTAACGCCGACGGTTCGGCCCTGACCGACTCGTTCATCAACAACGTTAACGTCAGTAACGCCGTGGTGAACTCCCGCTGGCAGTTGCAACTGGGCCTTCGGTATACGTTCAACTAATCGCCCACAAAACAGAATCATGAAAACAATCTTCAAAGACGTAACCTTACTGGTCCTGGCGAGCGGTGCGTTAGTCTATTCACTGGTTGGTTGCGAATCGCCGAATTACGGAACGCCGACGCCCGCCACCACCGGTGCGACGGCTTCGGCCCGCGCGCTGTTCGTGAACGCATCGCCCGATGCGCCCGCGCTTAACTTTCTGGTTGAGAACGTAACGGCGGCTCAGTCGTTATCGGCCGGTCAGAACTCCAGCTACGTAACCATACCGACGGGTAACATTCAACTGCGGGCCAGCGGGGCTTCGGGCGCAATCGGCGGAACCTTGGGAAGCAACAGCATCCTGTTTCGGGCGGGAGCCACCAACCAAAACAATTTTGGCGCTGTATCGGGTACGAACTACACGGTGTTTGTGACCGACACCATCGCGCGTCCGGCTCCAACGACGCCGGCCGGCGTTACAAATCCGGGTGGCCTTCAGTTTCTAACCGTAACGGACCCGCTACCAACTACCTTAGCAGCGAGTGCATCGGGCGTACGCTTCTTTCACCTGGCACCAGACATTGGTTTGCCGGTTAGTAGTACGGCTACGAATCCGCTGGCTGTGTCAGTAAGGCTGAGTGCTCCGGGCAGCACAAGCGCTATCGCATCCTTCGTAAACCGGGCTTATCGGAACGTTGCGGCCAACGCCTTCACGGCGGTACCCGCCGGAACGTACCGTGTGGATGTTTTCACGGGGCCAACTGTACCCACATCAGCGACGGTAACGCCGGCTCTCAGCACGACTGTGAATGTAGAAGCTACAAAAATCTACACGCTGTACGCGCAGGGCTTAAGTAAGAGACGAACGCTTAGTGTGGGTCGGGTGCAGCATAACTGACCGGCAACGCAACCAAGTCAAAACGCAGCAACGCCCCGGCCAAATTTGGCCGGGGCGTTTTATTTAGGAGCAAATCACTACGGCAACACCGCCTTCTCGCCGTCGGCGCTTCGTAACCGGACCACGTCCGTCCCGGCCTGATAGCCCATGACAATCAGGCGGCCAATGTCGTCCGACGTAAATTTCATTAGGTTCATGGTCAGCGGCTCGGTGGGGCGAATGATGGTCAGGTGCAGGCTGCGGCCGTGGAGATGTTCGCGCTCGGCGAAGCGTTCGGCCCAGGCAATGTCGTTGTTGACCAACTGATTGACGGTGATGTCCTTGACCCGGTCGGCGAGGTTGAGCAGGTTGCGGTAGTTGAACTTTTCGTTGTAAATCTTCTTGGCGTGGCAGGCGACGCAGGCAATTTCGGTCGCCCCGTCTTCGATCGCCACGCGCAAGGGAGCCACCTCACGCAAGCCACCGTCTAAGAACGCCCGCCGATGGTCGCCCCCGACTTGCACGGCGGGCATCAGAAACGGTAGCGAACTGCTGGCGTATAAGTATTCCAAGAAGTGGGGGTCCGTGGCGTCGGCGTAGCGCATATCGCCTTCGATGATATCGACGGCTCCAACTTTCAGAGCAACCGGTCCGGTCTTGAGCGCTTCCAGGTCCACGTTTTTACGAATCAGGTTTTGGATGGGTGAGTTGTCTAACAGCCCTTCAAACCGGCGAATGAGCGTACTGTAACCCAGCCGAATCCGGGACCGCAACACAGCTACGTCGTCGGGTTTGGTGATGTTTCTGATCCAAAATTCAATTAGGTATTTGCCTACTTTCTCCCAATCAACGCGGCCCGTAGCGGCTTGCTGCTGGGCGGCTTCATTCGCCAGAAAGGTTGCGTTTAGGCTACCGACTGAAATGCCGTAGAGTTGATCCGGCACGAAGCCCGACTCGAACAAGGCCATCACGGCCCCGGCCTGAAACGCGCCTTTCAACGAGCCGCCCCCCAGCACGAGGGCTTTGATGGGGGGCTTCGATTCGGGCGCAACGCCAGCGGGATGAGGAACGGGGGGCGTTGGATTGTTGACCATGACCAAAGCAGGAGCAAGGCCCAGCGAATCGCTTGGGAGGGCGGTAAGTTGGCCATTTCCGGTTCATTAACCAAAAAAACAAAGACGTATTTCGGGGCAATCGACGCCTTTGGGAACTACTGCTTCGGCGTCTGCGCTTTCCTTACTATACTTGCTGGAAATTCAGTCGCTCGTTACTCGCGCTGAGCCGCCAAAGCGGGTAGTTACCCGCTTTCGCACCGGCAAAACGATTACCGATTGACTCCTCCCTGACAAACAACGTTAATGGCCCTTACCGTCGCCGACATTCAAGCCCCGATTGCTGCCGAAATGGACTTGTTCGAGCAGAAATTTCGAGGCTTAATGAAGAGCGACGTGATGTTGCTCGATCAGATCACCAACTACATCGTTAAGCGGAAGGGCAAGCAACTCCGGCCCATGTTTGTCTTTTTGATGGCCGGTGTCTGCGGACCCATTACTGAGGCTACGTACCGGGGCGCGTCGCTCATTGAATTGCTCCATACCGCCACGCTTGTGCACGACGATGTTGTGGATGAATCCAACTACCGGCGCGGCTTTTTCTCTATCAACGCCCTGTGGAAAAACAAAGTAGCCGTATTAGTCGGCGATTATCTTTTGTCGAGGGGGTTGCTCCTGTCGATTGACAACGGCGATTTTGAACTGCTTCAGATTGTTTCGACGGCCGTCCGCGAACTAAGCGAGGGCGAGTTATTGCAGATCGAAAAAGCTCGCCGGTTAGATATTACCGAAGCGGTTTATTACGAAATTATTCGCCAGAAAACGGCGTCGCTCATCGCGGCCTGCTGCGCCGTGGGTGCGCGGTCGGCGGACGCGGACAAAGCGATGGTCGAAAAAGCCCGTACGTTCGGCGAGCGGGTTGGTATCGCCTTTCAAATTAAAGACGACTTGTTCGACTACGGACAGGCCGAGATTGGTAAGCCGTTGGGCATCGACATCAAAGAAAAAAAGATGACTCTGCCCCTAATCTACGCCTTGAATCAGGCCGGTTTCTTCGAGAAGCGACGCATCATCAACCTCGTCAAAAACGAAAGCGAGAACCCCAAGAAAGTGGCGGAGGTCATTCAGTTCGTTAAGAATTCGGGCGGTATTGAGTACGCTACCGAAGCGATGAATCGCTACGTCGTTGAGGCCCAGGCCCTTTTAGATACATTCCCCCAATCAGCGTATCGGCAATCGTTGCAACAGTTAGTGCAGTACACGATTGAGCGCAGCAAGTAGGAAAACATTACGCATCATTCTTTTTCGTTTTCTCGCCGAACAGCCGGTGAAAATCCGGGCTTTCGGTTTTCATCCACTTGTCCCAGAACGTGAAATAAAGGCCGTAGTTGAATCGGAACTGCGAATGGTGCAAGCCGTGGTGCGTCGCCCCAATCAGCCAGCGCCCCAGCCAGTGTCGGTTGAAGTCGCGCGGGTAGATTTCGGTGTTCAGGTGGTTTACCGCGCTCGATACAGTCATAATTAGGAGCAGCAAACCAACGGCCGAAAGGTGCAGGGGAATGACGAACGTCAGGGCCGGAATCACGATGGCCTGTAGAGTGCTTTCGAGGGGATGAAACGAAAACGAAGTCCAGGGCGAGGTCGTGATGCTGTCGTGGTGGGTTTTGTGCACCCAGCGGTACACACCGGGCCGGTGCATCCAGCGGTGAAGCCAGTAGTAATACGTTTCGTGAACGAACAGCACCAACCCGATGCTGACCGGATACCAGAGGATTGGGTATGCCTTAACGTCCGTATAAATTTGGGTGTAACCCGCCTGATAGGCCAACACCATACCCATGGCGATGACCGTAAAAATCAGCGAGGTCAGCAGCGACCAGCCAATTTCGCGTCGGTCCTGTCCGGGTTTGCGGGGCCGCGTCAGAACGGCCCGGTGGGCAAACTGTTCTTTCATCGACACTTTAAATAGCCACCAGAACGAAAGCGAAAACAGGACGTAGCGTCCGAAGATAGCCGCAAAAAATATAAACGCCGTCAGCCAAAACGTAGCCGGGTCAGTAATCGCACTCATAAACAAACGATTAATAAACAAATCATCAATTGGTCAACTAATTCAGGCGGGCAATGTTGCGTAATACGTAGATAATACGGTACCGCTGCAATTGCCGTACCTTTGCCCGTACATTCCGTTACTCATCCTTGAACTTGCCGGCTTTCATGCGCCCGTTTCTATTGCTTCTATTCGTGTTTCTTGCAACAAGTACGCTTGCCCAACCCAAAAAACCGAAAGCGGTTCTTTCGACAACGCCCTCCGCTCGCCAATCGTTGGCCCGGCCCAAGCTCGTTGTAGGCATCGTGATTGACCAGATGCGTTACGATTATCTGTATCGGTATTACGACCAGTATAGCCCGGCAGTATCCGCTGGGGGCGGCTTTCGGCGGATGATCGACGGCGGCTTTAACGCGCGCAATAACCACTACCATTACGCGGCCACCTACACCGGCCCCGGTCACGCGGCCATTTACACCGGCTCGGCTCCGGCCCTGAACGGCATCACGGGCAACGATTTCTACGACCGCAACGTGGGGCGGCTGGTGTACTGCGCCGAAGACACGAGCGTCAGCACGGTGGGTAATGCGGGCAGCGCCGGCCGGATGTCGCCCCGCAATCTACTGGTAACGACCATCGGCGACCAACTCAAGCTGGCCACCGACGGCCGGGCTAAGGTCATCGGCGTGGCGTTGAAAGATCGCGGGTCGATCTTACCCGCCGGTCACGCGGCTAACGGTGCGTACTGGTTCGATTCCAAAGACGGTAACTTCATTAGCAGCACGTTTTACCAGAAAAACTTGCCTCAGTGGGTGCAAGACTTCAACGCCCGCCGGCTGCCCGAACAGTTCATTAGCCAGAAGTGGGAGATGAGCCGTCCGTTGGTTCAATACACCGAAAGCACCGCCGACGACGCACCCTACGAAGGCACGTTAGCCGGCGAAGCCAAACCCGTTTTTCCCCACGAGTTTGCCATCACGACGGGCGGCCTCAAATACGAGCCCCTGCGCACCAGTCCCTTCGGCGACCAATTGACGAAGGAGTTTGCCTTGGCCGCCATCCGGGGCGAACGGCTGGGTCAAAACACGGTGACGGACTTGCTTTGCGTTAGTTTCTCGTCGCCGGATTACATTGGTCATAATTACGGGACGCACGCCATCGAAACCGAAGACGCTTACCTGCGGCTCGACGCCCAACTGGCGGATTTGTTTACGCAGTTAGACGCCTTAGTGGGCAAGGGCGAATGGCTGGCGTTTCTATCGGCCGATCACGGCGTGGCCGACGCGCCCGGTTTTGCGCAGCAGTACCGCATTCCGGCCGGCGTCAAACCCTACGGCGAAGTGGGCGAAACCGCTAAAGCCGTACTCGAAAAAGCTTATGGACCGGGTCAGTGGATGCTATCGTACTTCAACCAACAGATTCACCTGAACCGGACGCTGCTGGCTGAGAAAAAGATTGCCCTGAGTGACGTTTTTGAACTGCTCAAGAGTGCGTTGCTCAAACAGCGCGGCATTGTCAACGTCATCAATTTGCACAACTTATCAGCCGAACCCCTACCGGAAATTCAAGCGAATCTCCTGCGCAACGTGTATCACCCCAACCGCAGTGGCGACGTCTACGTTATGCAGCAACCGGGCTGGATTGAGGGGCGCAGCAAAGGCACCACGCACGGCAGCTCGTACGCCTACGACACGCACGTGCCGTTTCTGCTCTACGGCTGGGGCGTCCGGCCCGGTCAACTTTTTCGCCGAACGCACGTCAGCGATATTGCCCCAACGATCACGGCCCTGCTCGGCATTCTCGAACCCAGCGGCTGCATCGGCGATCCGGTGGGAGAAGCGATTAAGTGATGATATATGATATAGGATGTATGATGTATAGCTGACTTACGTATGAACGCGTCAGCTATACATCATATATTATTCAAAAACTACTTCTTTGAACCCGAAGTACCGCACTTGGTCACCTTCGGTGATGACTAAGCGGCCGGTGGCGTCAATGCCAATAATTGTTCCCCTAAACAGGCGACCTTCGCTGCTGAAGCCGTGTTCGACGCGATACCGGTACAGCGTTTGCAGGTAATCAGCTTTTAAGACAGTGCGCTGACCGGACCGCAGTTGCAGATAACGTTGCTCGAGCGTTTCGCACAGGCGACTGAGCAGGCCCGGTAGATCGTAGCCAGCGGGTAGGGGGGCCAGTACTTGTAAAGAAGTGGCGGAGGGCGTGCGAAACGCGGTTTGGTTGATGTTTAGCCCCACGCCAACCACCGACCACGCCATGTTGTAGCCGTGGAGTGTGTTTTCAATTAAAATGCCGCCTATCTTTTGGCTATCCACGTACAAATCATTGGGCCATTTGATGCGCAGGTCATCGCCCGCGAGCGACAACAGCGTATCGTACAAGCCCAGCGAGACGGCCATGTTAAGCCAGAACTGCTCCGACGCCCTCAGAAAGGCGGGCTTCAACAGCAGTGAAAACGTTAGGTTCTGACCAGGTTCGGCTTCCCACGCGTTTCCCCGTTGCCCCCGCCCGGCCGTTTGCTGTCCTGTTACGACAAGCGCGCCATCGGCGGCACTACCCCGCGCTATCAAAGCAGACGCTTCGTCGTTAGTGGACTGACAGCTTGGCAGATAATGGGTTATTTGACCCACAAATAACGTTTTGGGCTGGATTTTGTACAAAAGATTTTGTAGTTTAGTCCTGAAATGCCAATGCATGGTGCGGTGGGTGCAAGCCCGCAATACCCGCTCATTGACAATCGTGCAATGTTAAACCGAAAGCATGACAATTAACAACCGTAGTGAGTTTACCGCCGAGCAAATCCGCGACTTTGTCGTTCGGGGTATGCAGGAAAAAAAAGGGCAGGACATCGTGGTGATGGACCTGCGTAACGTCAAAAACGCCATCTGTGATTACTTCGTGCTTTGCTCGGGTAACTCGGATACCCAAATCGACGCGATTTCAACGTCGGTGGAAGAAGAAGTTTACAAAGCCAGCAGACAGGACCCTTGGCACCGGGAAGGCAAGCTAAACCGCGAGTGGATTCTTTTGGATTACGTCGACG
>CAXUEB010000080.1:15602-18680 GCA_964249775.1 uncultured Spirosoma sp. | reverse complement strand
TCACGAGCCGGTACGAATCGCTCAGCCGCCAGAACGTGATCGGCGATTTCCGGTTCGTGGTGCTCGAAAAATTCCTGTCGTTCGAGAACGAACTGCCCGCCCGCGAGCGGTTCATCATGAACATTTATTTTAACGTCAAAAGCTTTACGACGCCCGAAGACCGCTGGTTCGGCTTAGACAGCAGTTCGGTCAAAATCGAGAAAGTACCGCTGGTTATCCGGCCGGTCGAAAACGTCAAACTCAAACGAATCGCAACGTGACGTGCTGTTTGTCTGTTTAGTTACGGCCGGCGTTCCGGTTTGTCCGTTCGTTTGTTACGTCGGACCGGCGCTAAACAGACAAACAGCCGCGGTGGCGGACCACCAAACAGACAAACAATGAAACTATTAGTAACCGGCGGGGCCGGATTTGTTGGCTCATCGCTGGCCATTTCGCTCAAGCAGAACTACCCCGATTATCAGATTTACGCGCTCGACAACCTGAAACGGCGCGGTTCCGAACTAAGCCTGTCGCGGCTGAAAGCGGCCGGCATCGAGTTTTTGCACGGCGACATCCGCAGCCGGGAAGATTTCGACGCCCTGCCCGCCGTCGATACGGTCATCGAAGCCTCCGCCGAGCCGAGCGTGCTGGCGGGTTTGGACGGTACGCCTGATTACCTCATCAACACCAACCTGTTCGGTACGGTCAACTGCCTCAACTACGCGCTCAAGCACAAGGCCAATTTCATTTTCCTGTCGACGAGCCGGGTATACCCGATTAAGACGATTGAAACGCTCAATTTTGAGGAAGCTGACACGCGCTTTGTGCTGACCGATGAGCAGCCGGTGCCGGGCGTATCAGCGCGGGGTATCGCCGAGAACTTCCCACTCGACGGAGCGCGGTCGCTCTACGGTACGACCAAGCTGGCGTCGGAACTCCTGATTCAGGAATACAACGAGTTCTACGGTCTAAAAACCGTCATTAACCGCTGCGGGGTGATTACCGGCCCGTGGCAGATGGGCAAGGTCGATCAGGGCGTGATGGTCTTGTGGATTGCCAAGCACTATTTTGAGCAGCAACTGGCGTACATTGGCTACGGCGGCACTGGCAAACAAACCCGCGACATGCTCCACATCGCCGATCTGTACCGGCTCATCGACTACCAACTCCACAACCTCGACCAGGTCAACGGCGAAATCCTGAACGCGGGCGGGGGGATCGAAAGCTCCGCGTCGTTGCAGGAATTGACCCAAATCTGCCAGGAAGTAACCGGCAAAACGATTCCCATTAAGCAAGTGACCGAGAACCGGGCCGCCGACATCCGGCTCTACATCACCGACAACACCAAAGTCACGAACCTAACCGGCTGGCAACCCGAACTCGGCATCCGCGAGATCGTGACCGATATTCACGCCTGGCTCAACGAGAACCGGGCCGCCCTGGAGCCGATCTTGAAGTAGGTCATAAACTCCAGAAACCAGAAAGAACGAAAACGCCGATTGCAGGAATGCGGTCGGCGCTTTCGTTTAGAGAACAGAGTTTATTTGTAGTCTACTGCCTGTTTTGAGTCCAATTCCATTTTTTGTGCTGAATTACACCATCTAAAATTTTACGTATTGACTGCTTTTTAGGTTCAGGTAACAAATAAACAGCGCATATTTCCACAATCTTATCGATGTCAACGCCTTCCTGCTCACACCAGACGCGAACGGCGTATTTAGCTCCACTTTCCACAACGGCGGGGTTCACCAACGCCCTTTGTGTTGATTCATCGCATCGAATTAGGTCCAGTACTTCTAAGTTGTCGTTCTCGTGCTCAAAAAGTCCGGTGGCCATGTTGAGTAGCAGAAGTTGTTTTTCATGATTGACTTCTATGAGCACAGCAACTCGTTCTTCATCATACTCGTAATACATAGCACTGTGTATCCCTTCCAGAAGCGATTTAGCCAAATCGCTGAACTGTTCTCGTACCGCTACATGGTGAAAAAGCGGATGGGACTGGTCAGTACTGGTTGTTTCGTAATAATCAAACTCACTGGCTAATCGCTCTTCCGTTTTTGGATCGTTCATGTCAATCCTCATCACAGTTTCCGAAGACATCACGTCGAGTCCTAAAATGTGCCGGGATTTAGTGTGTCGCTTCATCATCCGGTCGAATGTATTGCGAATGCGCCTTCGAGATTCCGATTTTGTTTGCGACTGAATATTCGACGGGACCAGCATGTAGAGATATACAATGCGGTCAGGATCGTTAGTAAATCGTAAAACACGACCCGCGCGTTGGAAAAGCGTATCTGCACCTTCGGTTGGGTCGTAATTGACAATAACGTTCGCATCTTGTAGGTTGACCCCAATGCCGTCCGCATCTGTACATATCAATACATCAAGTTCGTGCTTGGTTGAATGGCGATGTGATTTTGGCGAGAACTGCTTTAGCAATTCGCGCCGGTATTTTGGCTTCTTTAATTCGTATTTTGTTGGTGTCACATGGACCGTACAGCCTACCTTAACGATATCACTAAAGTGGTTCTGTAATGCCTGCTCAATGAACGTTGCCGTACAAAGCCGCTCCACAAAGACGAGAACTTTTTCCTGTTGGTCGAGGCAATGACGCTGAATAATCGCTTGCAGCTTGCTTACCTTGTCATCAGTACGAACGTCTTTCGTTCCGTTCCATACAGGTCTGAGCTTCTCGTTTCGTTCCTGCCATCCGCGCAGCATTCTGGCCGTGTAACCTAACTTCTTCTGTTCGTCTTCGGTAGGAAAAGTTGGGACGGTTGGAGAACTAGAAGGCCAAATAGGCATTTGTTGACCTGACCCATTAACTGGGTCGTTGGTACCGATCGTGTGCAAATTTTTACGGATGCTTTCCCGAACCGCTGACGGTGAACTTAACCAAGACGTGATAAAATTCTTGTCGGCTGTGTCAACGGCCCCCGTTTTGAACTTCTTGGTTTCTTCATCAAAATTATCGGTCAACGTTGGCGTGGCGTGTGAGAAGTAACCTCCATCAAACGCTTTCCGCAACGCGTCGGCTTCGTGCAACTCGTAATCTACTTTGTGCACTTCAATGAATCTGGGTAAATACCGGCGCTCTTC
>CAXUEB010000080.1:8874-15592 GCA_964249775.1 uncultured Spirosoma sp. | reverse complement strand
GCCAAACTGAACAAACAGACGCCCTTTTTCATCTACGTTACGACGTATGCGAGCCAATTTCAGCACGTCGTGCAAGCCTAATACCGATACGACGGGCAGTTTTATGAACTCCTCCAGCGACTCGACGTGCCAGGCCGTTGGCTCATTGAGCAATGGATTAATGTATCGTTCGGGCAGTAGCCAAAGAATACTGTTCAGGTTTTGTGTATCGGTACCGTAAGGTGTGGCAGTTAGCAAAATCATAGCGGCCCCTCGTTGATTCACTACGGGTAATAGCCGCTTATAAACCAGACTTCCCTTAGGCTCTTTCTTTCTACGGCGTTTGCTTTCAAAAGCAATCCACTGTTGTTTTAGTTGATTCCGGTAAGCGTGTCCCTCATCAATGATTAGTAGAGTTTGAGGGCCAGCGTGCGCGAGGACTTGCTCCAACTGGTACGTTAGAAAGTGAGTTGGTGTTTCCTCCGGTGTATCTTTGAATAGTGTTTCAATACTGATCGGCTCAAAGAAGAATTCGCGAGCCTTAAAATGTCGTTTCCATTCATCGTGTACAGCCTGTGGAGCAATGAGGATAACGTGTTTAGCTCGTTTGTGTAGCCGCAATTGATACGCTATCTCAGCGCCAATGATGGTTTTGCCCAGACCTGTAGCTGCCACAATCACGCAGCCATCATAAAGCTTAATCTGTTCAATAGCCCGTGCAATAACGGCCTGCTGGTAGAAGACGGGCAAATCAAGACCTGGTTCCGACTCCCGGTCGAACAGCTTGTTTAGTTTGTGTAGGATTAGCAGATAGACGTGAAAGGGAGGAACCAGTTCGAGCCATTTCTTGAGCCGTTCGAGCAGATCGGGTAGTACGTCTTTAGCACCCCGCATGTCTTTCTCGAAGCGCTCAATAAACGATACAACTTCGCCCTTACAACGTATCAGGCTGGCCTGTTCGATAGTTGTGCGTAAGCCCCGACCAGTGTAGTTCCCTGAACCATGCCACAGAACACTATCGTCGCAGATGTAATATTTGCAGTGAAAGTCTATTTCTATGCCACGAGCATCGCGCATCTCACGGGCGTCTCGGATGATAAACTGATTGTTTTCCATCCGCTGCACCAATTCATAGACAGCGTTCCACAGGTCGTCTTTGCAACCTTTTAGTTCATGCTCGACCTCTTTAATGATTGACGATTGAAGGCTGGCCCCTTCCTCCGCGCCAACCAGAATCTGAAACTGTATGGAGCGATTGGTTAAGTAATTGGTGCCGATGTTATAGCCCTTGACTGTAAAGTAGGCGCTGGCTATACGTATGCGCTTTTTCGCCTTTCCATAGTACTGCTTTAGAAACGTCTCGACGGTGCCCGGTCCAACACCTGATATAAGCTCGCCAGTTTTGTCGTCGTAGTTAAGCGTAGGCTTATCAAGCTGATCCATGATGACTATGCACTGTTCACACTACGATAGTAGATCTGTTTGGTTTCCGTAATCTTCAAAACTTCATCATGCATTGGGTGAAGGCTGATGTAGCGAGACCTGTTTTTAAGAAACTTCTTAACGTCTACTTCTGGGCAGAACATCTGATCCAGCCAATCGTTAAACCGCCTACCACTTCTAATAGCTGCTTTTATATACTCATCATTCTTCTTTTGGCGAATGTCAGGATTATCAAACTTATGAATTATTTCAACGGCAATGTCTACATCGTTTAATTCTGTCGCGTCAGGACGGATGTAGCTACCAAACAATAGCACTTTGTCGACCTTATACACGTATTTTTTGTTACTATTTACCTCCCTTACTCGTGCCATAAACTCTTCCACAATACAGTCAGCTTTCTGACGGGTAATGGGCGGAACGGCTCGCGCTAAACGCAACGAACGGCCAAGCGGCAGCAAGTCGTACCAAATTTCCTTCTTGTATTCATCAGGCATTTGCTCTTTTGGTACCTGCTCGCTGTAACCAGCTTTAAGCAATTCCAAACACACTGCTTTCGCGGCTTTTTTTGAAATAGCAAAAAAGTGGGCTACATCTGCGGCATCGAACCGCTGATACCGCTTGAAGAAGTCTCTAACTTTGAGAACCGACTGACCGGCAATGGTCTGACCTTTTTCAATCTTCATGTAGTAAAAAGAGTAATCTTGGTGCAATACTTAATTCGTGTCAGCTTAACTGACTGATCCGCCAGATGGCGGTAGCCGTTGCTGCCATCTGCCGTTGTCGACCGGCAATTTGGGTAGTGCCCCAATCGGCATAGGTCTCCGCTATCTTTCGAGTTATTGAAAATTCGCTTTCGGCATAAACGGGTCGTTTGATTGTGTACGGAGCATTACCCAAATCACGGTTAGGTCCGGTTCGCATAATCGTCATATTACCTAAGCGGTACACAAACTGCTCATGTTCCGGATCGCTGACCGTCTCCCAGCCGTCGGCAAGATTCTCGGGTAATATGTGTTCTACGTTATAAGTTTCGCTTTCAAAGTCATGGTCGGTGTTGGATTCCTGCTTTTCCAGCTTGAACAGAATGTACCGTACAATCAGCCGATTACGCGATTGCGTCGTTTTAAGCACCTTCTCGGCGAAAGTATTCCGAAATGCGTCATCGGCCGGATACAACGGCTTCAATTCGTTTATTAGCGCTGATAATGTTGTAAGTCGGCTATTTGCCAGTCCTTCAGCCGCTACGGTATAGGAACGCTCCAACTCATTTGCTGGCAGATTACTAATGACGTTGTAACGGAACGAGAGAATACTGCTAATTCGGAGTAGTTGTGTAAAATCCTGTTGATCGAATAGCCGATGAGCACTTAACAGCAGTGGATAAACCATACGTACATTAAACATTCGTAACTCTTTAATGTATCTGCGCTGGTCCGTCGCCCACAGTTCATCCTCCGGTTTCGATAGAGCTACGTACACATCTACGTCCGCTTCCATCTCACGCATCAGGTTGAACACGGCTGCCCGGTCGCGAATGCTGTCACGAATACGTTTGTACAACTCGGCATGGCGCAAAAACTTTCGACGGCTGTTCCAGTGAACCCGTAAAAAATCCGGAAAGCTTTCGCTGCCTAATTTAGAAACTAACGACTCCCATCGATTATCTAACTCGTTCAGTTCCCATTCGTTACTCTGCTGTCCGTGTACCACCTGAAACAGATAATTTTTGAGCAGATCAGTTGATGAGAGTTTGACACCCCGTGCGTTAAGTGTCTCGAACACTTTGTACGCGTTCAGTTCGTCACCAACCGTAATAACCGTAAAAAATAATTTGTCGGATAGCTGGTCAATAAAACGAGCTAGGTCCTCACCGGTTCGGTAAGCGTTTCCAACGCGGGTATCGAACCACTCAAAAGCCTTACGCATTAAGTGTTCGGTTGCTTTAAGACCGCGCCGGGGCATGGGTTGCAGCGGCACCAGGTACTGCTGAAACAGTGTATTATTGTTTCGGTTGAGGGTTAATTTAGAACGCGGAATAAGCGTAACGGGGTCAAGATAACCAATGAATGAACCACGAAGCTGATCTTGCCGAAGCTGATTATTATCGGCATCAATACCTCTGAAAACCAATTTTTTAAGACTGGATAATACAGCCAGCACCAACAGGCTAAGGGTAGTCAGCCGTTGCTGTCCATCAATGATGTCAAAGTTTTTGCTGTCGCGGGTCTGCAACACTAAATAACCCATGTAATGGACCGGTTCACCATCGGGGGCAAACAGACTCTCGATGTCGCGCCAAAGATCATCCCAGTCTTCTTCAGTCCAGCTATAATCACGCTGAAAACGAGGAACGCTGTAAATCAGTCCATTACCGACCAACATCCGGTAGGTTTGATTAGCCGTACCAAAATCGCCTACTGCCATGTTCTTTTGGTTTTAAGTAAGGGGACGTTGTGCGGTATCATGCCAGTACGTCAACATTATTCTGCGCTAAGTTCATAAAGTTATTCTGTATCTGCTCACGCTCCCGGCGGCTGACGGTTGGAAACTGATCGAGTACGTCCAGAATTTTCGTCCGGGCTGTCGTAGCAAACAGCAGTTTATCGAATGGACCACTAATAAATGGCATTAATCAGCTAACACACTTCAATCGACGTAAGCACTTTCGCCTGTTAGAGATAAAGAAGCCTTACGCACTAAAAGCATACTGCGTTTAGGTAAAACGATAGAGTTATTAGCTTTTAAAAAGCAAACCAGTTTGATACCTGTTTTATGAATCAATCCGATAAAATAACCGGCTCCGGTACAACCCGGCGTCAGTTTATTCAGACCGGGGCGCTGGCTGCGACCGGCTTCTTTATTGTGCCCCGGCATGTGCTGGGCAAGGGCTTCATTGCGCCCAGCGACAAGCTCAACATCGCGGGCGTGGGTGCCGCGGGTAAGGGCTTCTCGGATACAAACAATTCGTTCAACAACGGCATCAACAACATCGTCGCGCTCTGCGACGTCGACTGGGGCCGCGAACAGGTGAAGCAGAATTTCGAGCGGCACCCCAAGGCCAAGCGCTACAAGGACTTCCGCGAGATGCTCGACAAGGAAGGCAATACCATCGACGCCGTAACGGTCTCGACCGCCGACCATACGCACGCCGTCGTGGCGATGGCCGCCATGCAGCGGGGCAAGCACGTGTACGTGCAGAAACCCCTGACGCACAATATCTACGAAGCCCGGATGCTGACCGAAGCCGCCCGCAAGTACAAAGTCGTCACGCAGATGGGTAACCAGGGTTCGTCGAACCCGCAGCAGAAGCAAATGGTCGACTGGTTCGACAAAGGCTTGGTGGGTAACGTCCACACCATCTACCTCTGGACGAACCGGCCGGTTTGGCCGCAGGGCATTCCCGTGCCGCAAGCCGCGGTCGAAACCCCGGCCGACCTGAACTGGGACGTATGGCTCGGACCGGCCCAGAAAGTTGGCTACACGCCGGCTTATCACCCTTTCAAGTGGCGCGGCTGGTGGAACTTCGGAGCCGGGGCGCTCGGCGACATTGGTTGCCACATCATGGACGTGCCGTTCCGCGTACTGGGCTTGGGCTACCCCACCGAAGTCGAAACCAGCGTTAGTCAGGTCTTTCTGAAAGACTGGACGGCGGAGTACATTCCCGAAGGTTGCCCGCCCTCGTCGCACGTTGAGTTGAAGTTCCCCTCGTCGGCTAAGAACAAGTCGGAGGTGAAGATGGTCTGGATGGATGGCGGTTTGCGCCCGTTCCGGCCGGAGTTCCTACCCGAAGGCGAACCGTTCCCCGAGAACGGCGAAAATGGCGTGTTTCTGGTCGGCAACAAAGGGTTGATTGCCTGCGGCATGTACGGCGACAACCCTAAATTGTACACCAAGAACGGCCAGAAATTGGAAGCGGCCCCGAAACCGACTGGCGAGAACGGTCAGCCCCGGCTGCCCGAGAACGGTCACCAGGTGCTGTGGACCGAAGCCTGCAAAGCCGGATTCAACAGCAACGAACACAAGGCGCTGACGTCGTCGTTTGATTTTTCGGGTCCGCTTACCGAATCGGTGCTGATGGGAAATTTAGCCATTCGCAGCTACATGCTTCGCAACCCCAAAGCCGATGGCAAAGGCTTTACCTACCCAGGCCGCAAAAAGCTGACGTGGGACGGCAAAAGCATGAAGATTACCAACTTCGACGACGCCAACCAGTTCGTCGCGCGGCAATACCGCGAAGGCTGGTCGTTGACGGCTTGAGCAGTGGCCCAAATTTGGTAGCCTTTGGCCCAATTTAGCAAGCCGGTTGGTACAGACGGGCGGACCTTTGATGCACCCAACGCAAGCGGCTAACGCACAAGCGCGCTTTCTTTGCTTAGCCGTAGCTGCGGGTTGCCTTTCTCTGTTTAACCGCGTAAGCCGGCGACGAAGTCGTCGGCTTACTTTGTTTAAGCCCGTACCGTGCCAACCTACTGGCGCATAAACTCGGTCGGCGTCTTTTGGTAGAACTCTTTGAAGACGGTGGTGAAGTAAGCCGGACTCTCATAGCCCACCCGGTACGCCGTTTCGGACACGTTGTGGCCTTCGCGCAGGAGTTGAGCGCCCCGTTTCAAGCGGTACTGACGGATAAAATCGTTGGTCGTCAGGTTGGCAACGGCGGTTAACTTCCGGCGGAGTGTCCGGCGGCTCATGCCAATCCCGTAGGCCAATTCTTCAACCCCAAAGCGGCTGTCGTCTAAGTGCGCTTCGAGGAGTTCATTAACCTTCAGTAAAAACTTGTCGGTGAGTGTTTCGGGCTGGAACGCGACTTCGGGATGGGCAAACTGCTTGTGGTAATACGTCCGCAGGGTTTGCTGGCGAGTCAACAGGTTGTGCACGCGTAGGTGCAGCTCGGCAAGGGTAAACGGCTTCGTCAGGTAATCGTCGGCTCCCTGCTGCAAGCCTTCAATCCGGCTGAGCGGGGCCGCTTTCGCCGTCAGCAAGACCACCGCAATGTGATCGGTTGCCGAATCATTCTTTAAGTGATGCGTCAAGGTATAGCCGTCCATCCCTGGCATCACCACGTCGGACAGCACCAGATCGGGCAGTTCCGTTTTAGCCCGTTGCCAACCTTCCTGCCCGTCGGCGGCCGTCAGAACCCGGTACCGGCCGGCCAACTCACCGGCGACGAACGCCCGCAATTCGTCGTTGTCGTCGACGACCAGCACCAACGGCTGATTCTCCGCTTGGGCGGCCCCGTTCGCCGGCACCGCCCGAACGGGGATACTTTCGGCCGGTTGCAGGGGCTGCGTCGGCT
>CAXUEB010000080.1:1566-8864 GCA_964249775.1 uncultured Spirosoma sp. | reverse complement strand
ATAAGATCACTGACTGGTTGCAGCGGTAATTCGACTGTAAACGTGGTGCCGCCGTGGGTATCGACCAGGTGACCCGTTGACGGCCGTTGGCGGCTGGTTACCGTCACCCGGCCGCCCATCAGGTCGGTTAGCTCTTTGACGAGCGCCAACCCGATGCCCGTGCCGGGGTTGGTGTAGGTCAGGGCCGGTTGGTCCGCTTGAAAGGCCCCGCCCGCCCGCGGAGTTACTTGGTAGAACCGGTTAAAGATGTACGGGAGTTTGTCGGCGGCAATGCCAATGCCCGTATCCGAGACGACTAACCGGACGGGCGACCCGCTGAAGGTGGGTCGCGCTGCGCCGACGGCAAGCGGTTCCGTCTCGAACCCGGCGTCGGCGACAACATCAGGCGCGGTGGCTGGCCAATCGGCCGGCAGCTCGGCGGTCAGGCGAACCGTTACGCGACCCGCGGGCGTGAACTTGATGGCATTGGCCACTAAGTTGTAAACGATCTGCTCTACCTTTTCCGCGTCGAACCGGTAAAAACCCGTCAGGTCAGTATGGTACGTCAACTGCAATTCCCGCTCGTCGGCCAGACCCGCAAACACCTGCACAATCTGCCCCACGAAATCACCTAAATCGCCCGCGCCGGGCGACAGCGTCAGGTAACCGGCTTCGAGCTTGGTCAGGTCGAGGAGTTGGTTGATGAGCCGCAGCAACTGCCGCGCGTTGCGCTCAACCAACTGCAATCCCCGGCGCAGGGCGTCTTCTTCGTAATCCCGCAGTAACCGTTCGACGGGCGAAAGAATCAGCGTCAGGGGCGTCCGAAATTCGTGGGTAATGTTGTCGAAGAACCGCGTTTTTAATTCGTCGATCACCTTAAGCTGGTGCGATTCGCGCAGTTGGCGGACGTGGACGGCCGTTTTTTCGATGGTTACGGCCAGGTCGGTGAAGTTAATTGGCTTACAAACGAAATCGAACGCGCCCTGATTCATGGCCGCTCGGATGTTGTCCATATCGCCGTAGGCCGACACCATCACCGCCCGCAGCAGAGAATTCAGGGCCGGCAGTTCGCACAGCAGCGTTAGCCCGTCCATTTCGGGCATGTTGATGTCGAGCAAAACAACGTCGATGGCCGGCTCCATCCGTAGCCGCGCCAAGGCTTCCAGACCGTTGTGGGCAAACTGAAACTGGTATTGCCCTTGCCTAATCTGACGCCGAAACCACCCCGTCAGTAAGGGTTCCAGATCAACTTCGTCGTCTACTACCAGAATTGTCGTCATCTTCCCGCCGGGCGCTGACGGCCCGTGTTGGGGTTTGCGCGGAACGAATATATCCAGACGGTAGCAAAATTGGTGTTTTTGGGTCTGTTTTTTTAGTTTGGGTACGAGTTGAGGAAGTGAGCCGAACCCAAACCAGCACAGCGAAGAAGGGTTTGGTGGCCAGGCGCAACGGGTTGACACGGCAACCCAGCTACGTTAAAACAATTAAAACAAAGACTGCGTGAGCGCGAAAAGCCCATTGCTCGTCGTCAGGTTCAAGTTCGTTGGCCGATTCGCCGTTTTGTACTTCCCTTCGGCTACGGCTTTGAGCGGTAGAAACTCTTCGCGGTGCATGGGCTTGATTTGCGGATGCGTCCACGGTTTGTGGCCTTCGGCGTAGGGCAAAAGCCATTGGTACGCCTTTTTTAAGCTTTTCCCGTCCGGCGTTTTATAGTTCCACAGGTCGACGCCGACGTTTTCGGCCAGTTGGGCCAGTGCAAAAAACCCCTTTAGATTCATGACCGAATAGCCCCAGGAAAGGGTGCGGGCCAGTTCGTGCGGCTGGCTGCCGTCGGCTTTTAACTGGCTCTGAATGCGCTTAGCCGTTTTCTGCTCCAGGATCTGTCTGGCCAATGCTTTGTCACCCAGAAAAAGGGCAAACGCCACGGTTTGAACGTCGTAGTAAGTACCGTGATTGTTGTGCTCGTCCGCTTCGTCCTGGCCGGTGGGACTGGTCAGCATCCAACTCAGAAATTGCCGAAACCAGTTCTGCAACCGAACCCGATCCGCTTGCGGCCAGGCTTTTGCGCCGTTCAGCAACTGCACCGCGTCGACCAGTTCGGCCAGCGCGCGGGTGTCGATCAGGCCGATGCCCCGGCCGTCGGTAATGCCCGGAATGGCCTGCCCGTAGTTTAGATTGGGGTTCATGCGGGTTTCCGGATTCAGAAACCAAACGCGCAGTCGTTCCGCAGCGCACTGGGCGTACTTCTCGTCGTCGGAAAAGTAATACGCCACCGCCAGTAGCCGTACGTCGGCGCACAAAGCACTCAGGTACTGGGCATCCTGAATGGCCGTCCGTTCGGGGTTAACCTGCCCATCTTTCCGAACGTAGGGTAAACCATTCGGCTTGGTAGGGTCCGGCCACCAGTACGGTCCCACGCTTAGGTAATCGTGCTTATCGCCACTCGGCGGAACCTTGCTCTTTTCAACCACAGAGCGAGCGGGCTGGGTCAGCACCCGATTCGCCATCGTCAGCAGCGATTGCCGGGCCATTTGAAGCGGCTCATGGCCCAGTCGTATCGTTTCCTTGTTGGTTTTCAGCAGTTCCGGGCGCAAAAGAAACGTCGTCGGTTTTTCGATTGCCTGCGCCGTAGCGTGCAAAACCGATACTGTTAGCAGGAGACCGCCCCAAAGGGTTCGTCGTTGCCTTGGTTTGTGCATGGCCGGGTTTGGCGTTTTGTGCTTACACGTGGATACAACAGGCTCCCATACCGGTGTATCCACGTAATCTTACTTCAACTTCAACCGCTTGATGCTGATCGTCATCGTCTTGGCGGTGTTGTTGACGGCGTTGACGTACACGTAAGCCGCGTAGGTTCCATCGGCCGTTTTGACGAACGCCCCCTGATCGGCAGCCAGGCCGTAGGCGTAGTCGGCTACCTTGGTGAACGTTGTTTGCTCCAGATCAATGTCGTCAATGTACACGTCGAAACCGGCCGTACCGCGCAGTTGGGCGTCTTTTACATCGATGCGCTTGTCAATGGCCGTGCGCGTTTGGGGCAGACCCGTCGGCAGCGTTACGTCTTTGAGGTAGTTGGCGTTAGACGGCGCGACCAAGGCGTGGCCAAACGCGTAACTACCCGTTCCCAGCGTAGGTCGGTAGATATACACAAAGTCGATTTTACCAGCCAGGTTGTTTTGCTCAACTTCGGCTTTGGTGTAGGCCGTCATGTCGGCCAATGACACGTAAGCCCTGATTCCGTCGGCCAGCACGATCGACCGCTTCATGTCCATGCGGCTGATGCGGTAAACGGGCGACTGAATACTGACTTCCCCACCGGTAGACGAGGTGCCACTGAACCGGAACGTCACGTCTTTGCCCTGCGCGTCGGCTGCGGGGTAATAATAGTAGCGCAGCGTGACGGCTTTGTTGGTTACGTCGGTGATGTTGGCCGTCGAAACAGCCCCGTTCGTGATCGTGTCGGAAGCCGTCAGCACCGGCTGGTCGACGCCCGTGCTGCGGTTGGTGTACCACGCATTACGGCTGAAGCCGGTGCCGGTCGCGCCGGGGATGGACGCTTCGGCCCGCACATTTTTTAGGTCACCCTCGGTCGTGGCGATGGCGTAGGCGAACTCAATGCGGTCGCCCACGACGGCCGGACCGGTGGTTTTTTTGAGCAAATCGTTCCGCAGCGGCCCGTCGGGTTCGACCCGGTTCGTTTGGCACCCAACGGTTAATAAGGCCGCGACGGCTGGCATTAAAAGGTATCGGTATTGGCGCATGGCGGTTATTGTTGAAGGGTGACGGTAACGGTGTAAGTTTTGCGCACTTGCCGGTTACCCGACACGACGGTGTACTTTTGGGCCTGCGTAAAATCAGTCCAAACGCCCATATTGGGTTCTACAATGGCGTCGGTCACGAGGCTGCAATACGGCTTCACGCGCTGCATGTTGGTACCGAAACGGGCAACGGCCGTCACGGTCAGGGCCGTCGTGTCGACCTTGGTCTGCCCGCTCACCAGTACCGTGCGGTGGTCGGAACCGAGCAGGTCGAAAAACGTCATGTAGCACTGCGACCGGCCCGTAACCAGCAAACCGGACTCGTCGACGGGTTCGTTGCCGCAGGAAAGCAGCCCGGCCAAGGTTAGCAGACAAAAGCTGATGAAAAGGATGGATTGTTTCATTGGCGTTTGAAGAAATAGCCGATGTTGGAAACGATTGTCGTTACCTACAGCCAAGGTTCGTTCTGAATAATTTGCGGGTTCACTTCGATCTCGCTGGTCGGAATCTGGAAGATGTAGTACCGCTGGTAAGCACGCAGGTCGGCATTGACGAACTCGTCGCGGATGCGCGTGCCCTGCGAGTCGAAGAGTACTTGTCCGGTCGGCATGGGCCAGATTTCTTCGGCTTTCTTCCAGCGCCGAATGTCAAAAAACCGCTGTCCTTCGGCGACTAATTCCACAATCCGCTCCTGCTCAATGGCCTTGAAGAACTCGGCTTGGGTGGCAAACTTCGCCTGGTTCAGGGCGGGCAAGTTACCCCGGCGACGGATGCGGTTGAGCAAGGTAAACAGTTCGGGCGTGGGCGCGCCGTTGGTTTCGTTGACGGCTTCGGCGTACATCAGCCACACGTCGGGCAGGCGCATTAAATAAACGTCCTGCGGCCCGTCCGAACGGCCAATACCGCCGGTCTGCCGCACCCATTTGCGAAAAATGTAACCCGCCGGTGCGCCGTCGTAGTTGATGTACGTTACGCCGTCGCGGCTGCCGAAGCGGAACGGAATGCTGTCCTGCACGGCCAGGCCGTCGGTCGAAAGCCGCAGCATTTTCTGCTCATCCCAAAGCATCGTGGCCCGCATCCGGTAGTCACGGCCGACGTACGAACGGGGATTGGTCGCGCTGTTGGCCAGGGTAGTGTTGCGGCTGAGGACCAGCGGAAGGGCAAAATCGCCGGTGCTGACGAGTTGGTAGCGGTTGGCCAGCCGGTACGTGGGCGCTACCCAGCACTGGGCGTTACCCGTGTTACGCGTACCGAAGTCGCGCATCAACTCCTCACCCTGCCCCAGCAGCGGCCCACCGAACTGCGCCGAGAAGATAATCTCGGGATCATTCTCGTTGAAGTACTGAAACAGGTGCCAGTAGTTGGGATCGTTGACCGGGCCGGGTTCGCCGTTGCGGAACAAGGAAATGTTTTTATCAATAACCTTCTTAAATTCCGCAGCCGCGGCCGTGTAGTGCGTTCGCGCGTCGGCCGCGTTGCCAGCGTTTTTCATCCAGCACGCCCAAAACAGGTTGACCTTGCCGCTGAAGGCCCAGGCCGCCAGCTTCGACGCCCGGCCGAGGTTATCGCCCGAATACGTTTCGGGCAGCACCGAAGCGGCAAAGCTCAGGTCGGCCAGAATGGAATCCTTGACGACGGCGCGGGGCGTCCGGCTCAGCGAATACGCTTCGGTATTACCGTCTAATTTCTTGGTGAAATACGGCACGTCGCCCCAGAGGTCAATCAGCCGGAAGTAGCTGATAGCCCGCAGAAACCGCGTTTCGGCCACGAGCCGGTTGGTAAGGGCCAGATCAGCGGGGGCCGTCAGCGAGGCCCGCAACGTACCAATGTTTTCCAGGACGTAATTGGCCCGGTTGATGGTCCGATAGCAGTCAGCCCATAGAAAACTAAAGCTTCCTGTATTTGCATTCAACGTGAACGGCCCCGACGAGGAACCAATACCGTTGGGGCTATAGGTACCCTGGTTGTTGCTGGTGCCGCGTGTGTGCACAAACTCACCGGCCCCGTCGAAGTAATAATCCCGGTCGAACGCAGTACGAGTAGCGTTGTACACGCCGTTAACGGCAGAAACGGCGTCGTCGGTGGTTTTCCAGAACAGATCGGCCGAAAGCTGGGTCGTCGGCACCTGATCGAGCAGGTCCTCCGTGCAGGCCGCCGTCAGCAGCACCAGCCCCACCAAAGGATAAAGTTTAGTAAATCGTTTCATATCGGAAGAAGATCAAAGATTGAGGTTAAGGCCGAACGAAAACGAGCGCAGCAGCGGGAAGGGGTCATCCTGGTTTTCAGCATCATCGACACTCGTGCTTTTTTCGGGGTCAACGCCCCGGTATTTAGTGAACGTCAGCAGATTTTCAGCCGTGGCATACACCCGCAACCGACTTACGCCAAAGCGGCTCGTCAGCTTGCTGGGAATGTTGTAGCCCGCCTGAATATTTTTCAACCGCAGGTAGCTGAAGCTGTCTAACCAAAAGGTCGATTCGGCCTGGTTATTGCCGCCCGAACCCGTAATGAGCCGGGGCAGTGAACCTCCCCGATTGTCCAACCGCCAGGCATCGTTCCAGTGGAAATCCTGAAAAGCGTTGCGCGTAGAAGGAACGTTGACATTGTTGAATGGCTCCAGCCAAAAGTCTTTGCGGCCGGTAGCGGCCTGCCAGAGAATGCTCACGTCGAAGCCCCGCCAGTTGCCAAATAGGTTCAGTCCGTAGGTGCCGATGGGCTGGTCGCGGTTAAACTGCGGCTGCGCCCGGCGGTCTTCGTCGTTTACCTGCCCGTCGCCGTTCAAATCCTGGTAGAGAATGTCGCCCGGCGAAAAATACTGCCCCTGGTAGGGTGCATTGGCAATGTCTTCCCAACTCTGGGCAATGCCGTTCGACACCCGGCTGTAGGCGAAGTGGTAGGGCAGATTCAGGTAGGTGAATCCTTTGTTCAGAAACTCGTTCCACTGGAGCAGCTTGTTGCGGTTAAACGCCAAGTTCAGGTTGGCTCCCACGTTGGCGTCCCGGACTTTGGCCCGGTAGGTCAGGTTCACTTCCATCCCCCGATTGCGCAGTTCGCCAATGTTAACGCCGGCAGCGCTGTAACCCGACAAAAACGACGACAGCGTCGACGGCCGGATCATGCCCGTGGTCAGTTTCTGGTAGAAATCAATCTCGCTCGACAGCCGCCCACCGAAGAACGTCAGGTCCAAACCGAGGTTAGTAACATTGGTTTCCTCCCACGAAAAGTCTTCGTTGATGATCCGGGCCGAACTGAAGCCCTTCGTGATTTTGCCGTTCAGGATGTAGTTGGTCAGGTTGAAGACGTCGCGTTGCTCGTAGCGGCCCACGCCTGAGTTGTTACCCAGTTTACCAATCGACGCCCGGATTTTGCCCGACGATACCACGTTGGCGAACCGCTTGAAGAACGGCTCTTCCGAGAAACGCCAGCCCGCCGATGCCGACGGAAAAAAGCCGTACTGAAAGCCCGGCAGAAATTTACTGGAGCCGTCGTAGCGGGCGTTAGCCTCGAACAAATACCGGTCGTTGATGACGTAGTTGATCCGCCCGATGCCCGACCGCAGCC
>CAXUEB010000080.1:0-1497 GCA_964249775.1 uncultured Spirosoma sp. | reverse complement strand
GGTCAGGGCCGCGTCGATTTCGCTCAGCAGCGGGTTGATGCGGTCCTGCCGGCTGGCCGAGAGGTTACGGTTAAACCAGTATTCTTCCGTGTAAGCCGCCAGCAAACCCAACTGGTGATTGCCAAACAGCGTCCGGTTATAGTTGACGCGGCCCTGGAGCAGGGTTTTGTAGCCCGAGTTCACGGCGTTGCTGATGCCCGCGCTGGGCGCAACGACGTTCCGCGAAATCTGCCCCGTCTGGAAGTTCCACTCGTCGGTTGGTTCGGAGTAGCTCTTGGTGAACTGATTGTAGTAACGCAGGCCGTAGTCACCCCGCACGACTAATCCCGTTATCGGCGTCCACTCGCCGTAGAGGTTGGCGTTGATTTCCTGACGGTCGCGCTGGTTGTGGTTCACCTCCATGATGGTGAGCATGTTGCGGGCAAACGCATCTTCGCCGTAGGCCATGATACCGCCGTAGCGTCCGGTGGTTTCCTCCTTTGGCAGAATACCGGCCACGGCGTAGCGGATGTCGTACCCGGCCGTGCCGGTATAGCCGATTAGTCCCTCCTGGTTGGCAAACGTCTGCTTCGACCACTGACCGTCCATCCGCAGGCCAACTTTTATGTTATCGCGCACTTTGTAATCCAGGTTGAAGCGGGTGTTGTAGCGCTTATAATCGTGGTTGATCAGAACGCCCAACTCATCAAAAATACCCGCCGACAGGTAAAAATTAGCCCGGTCATTACAGCCCGACGCCGACAGGTTGTGGGTCTGAATCCGGCCGTTACCGCGCAGAATCACGGCCCACCAGTTCGTATTCGGGTACTTGACCGGGTCAATCAGGCTCTTCGACAGCCAGTCTTCCACCGTGCCGTAGCGGTAGGTGGTGGATGACGCTCCGGCTCCCGACGCCCGCAGGTGCATGGTCAGCGAGCGGGCGTAGTCGTCGAAATAGTTGTAGAAATTCGTCGGCTGCGACAGGCCGTAGGTTCCGGTATAACTGATTTGCGGTTTCTTGTTTTGGGAGCCGTTCTTAGTCGTAATCAGCACGACGCCGTTAGCCGCCCGCGAGCCGTAGACCGAGGCCGACGCTGCATCCGTCAGTACCGAAATACTGGCAACGTCGTTCATGTCGATCCGGTTGATGTCCACGTCGGGTATGCCATCCACCACAATCAGCGGCCCGGCGCTGTTAACCGTGCCGAGACCCCGAATAATCAGGGCCGCCCCGCTGCGTCCGGCCTGTCCCGTCGATTGCTGCACGGCCAGGCCCGGTATCAGGCCCGACAGGCCCGATGAGACGTTGGCCAATGACCGGCTCGCGATCTTATCGTCGATGGTGATGGCCGCCACGGCTCCGGTCAGGTTTTCTTTCTTCTGAGTGCCGTACCCCACCACGACGACTTCGTTCAGCGTTTTGATGTCGGGTGCCATCGTTACGTCGAGGGTTGTTTGGCTGGTGATGGCGATTTCCTGCGCTAAATACCCAATGGCCGACACGACCAGCGTACCCCC
>CAXUEB010000079.1:12498-18759 GCA_964249775.1 uncultured Spirosoma sp. | reverse complement strand
TCCCGGCGCGGCTCGTTCTGATCTGAATCCTGATTCATGGATAAATACAATAAATAAATTTACAACACTGATTCTAAGTGCTCAGTATCAATGCTTAGCAGAAGGTAGTTGCCGAAGAAGGTCCAAAGGTACGCTATTTCTGATGAACCGGTCCTGACCTGTCCAGGTAACAACGCGTTTCGGCAAAAAAACAATCCGTAGGCATGAGAAGTCCGGCCTAAAACGTTTACGGGTTACGACTTCGTTGATACGCTATGCTCCGCCCCGCGCTTAAGCCGCTTTACAAACCTGACCAACGCACGGTCGACCAATCGCTGATGAAGCAGTACATGAATTGGCTGTTCGTCAAAAAAGGATTGTATCTCCGCGACTACGACGACCTGTGGGACTGGTCCGTGACGGACCTGGAAGATTTCTGGGAAAGCATCTACGAATTTTTCGGCGTTTATAGCCACACGCCGTATCGGCAAGTCGTTGTGAAAACCAACGGGCCCGACATGATTGGTACGCAGTGGTTCACGGGAGCCACCTTGAACTACGCCGAGCATATTTTTCGCCACCGAAATGCGCAACGGCCCGCGCTGTTGGTGGCCTCCGAGCAATCGTTCGCCGATCGCCCTGGGGCCGGCGTAGGGTGGCAGCCGCGGCTGACGCCAGTTTCGTGGGATGTGCTCGAACAGCAAGTGGCGGCCGTGGCGGCTTACCTGCGGCAACAGGGCGTCGGCGTTGGCGACCGAGTGGTGTCGGTGTTGCCCAATATTCCCGAAGCAGTCGTGGCGTTTTTGGCTACCAACGCCGTCGGAGCCATCTGGTCGAGTTGTTCGCCCGATTTTGGAACGACCAGCATCATCGACCGCTTCAGTCAAATCGAGCCGAAGGTGCTGTTTGCGGTCGACGGCTATGTTTATAACGGAAAACCCGTCGACAAAACCGACGCCATGCGTGAGTTGCGCCTTGGCCTACCGACGCTTCAGCGGCTCGTTTGGGTGCCTAATCTGGACCGCAGCCGCCGACTCGAACGGGACCGGACCGGCTGGGCAAGCCTTTGGTATGAAGTCGTGCAAACTCCCGCGCCGGACGGGCTGACGTTTACACCCGTCCCGTTCGAGCATCCTATTTGGGTGTTGTATTCGTCGGGTACGACCGGCAAACCCAAAGCCATTACGCACAGCGTTGGCGGTTGTCTGCTCGAACACCTTAAAGTGTTGGCCCTGCACCAGGACGTGCGGGTCGGCGAGCGGTATTTCTGGTATTCCACGACGGGTTGGATGATGTGGAATTTTGCGCTTGGTTCGATGCTCGTCGGGGCGACGCTGGTGCTGTACGACGGAGCCGCCGGTTCGCCTAACTTAGACGTACTCTGGCGCTTGGCCGAAGAAGGGCGCATTGCCCATTTTGGGGGAGGAGCGGCTTATTTGATGGCGTGTTTGCGCAGCGGCCTCAAGCCAATCGACATCGTTAAACTGCCCTACCTGCGAACGATCGGCTCCACCGGCTCGCCCTTGCCGCCCGAAGGCTTCGCGTGGGTGTATGAATCGGTTAAAGAGGCTGTTTGGCTAATTTCGTTCAGTGGCGGTACGGACGTGTGCAGTGGCTTCGTCGGTGGTAACCCGCTGCTGCCCGTTTACGCGGGTGAGATTCAGTGCCGGCTGCTGGGTTGCAAAGTCGAGGCATTCGATGAGCAGGCCAAGCCCGTCCGATCGGAGTTGGGTGAAATGGTTATTTTGGAGCCAATGCCTTCGATGCCCGTCTTTTTTTGGAACGACCCGGCTAATGAGCGGTATCGAAAAAGCTACTTCGCTGACTACCCCGGCATCTGGCGGCACGGCGATTACATTCGTATTACCGAACGGAACGGCGTTATCATCGCGGGGCGGTCCGACGCTACCCTCAACCGCGACGGCGTGCGCATCGGTACCAGCGAAATCTACAGTGCCGTCGAAAGTTTGCCTGAAGTGGCCGATAGTCTGATTGTTGGGTTAGAGCAGCCCGGCGGCCGTTACTTCATGCCCTTGTTTGTCGTATTGCGCACTGGTTTTTCGCTGACGGACGCGCTGATCACTAAAATTAAGCAAACGCTCCGCAACCAATTCAGCCCTCGGCACGTACCGGATGCAGTGTATGCCGTTGCGGAGGTGCCGTACACCGTCAGCGGCAAGAAGCTGGAAACTCCGGTTAAAAAGATTCTGGCCGGCGTGGACGTCAGTTTGGCGACCAGTAAAGATACGCTCCGCAACCCGGCCGCGCTCGACGCCTTTGTTCAGTTTGCGTTCGATCATTAACGGTTCTTAATCTACGGAGTTGTCGGTTACATAAGGTCTGGGATTTGCGACAATACGTCAAGCGGCTACGCCTTAGTTAAGGCGTGGGCGTTTGGCTCTGTTTCTTGAGTTGGTTTCTCGCAAAAAAATGCAGGAATTACTCGTTGTAAATTTTGTCGAAGGTCGGTTACATGAACTTGGTTTCATGGCCTGGTAATTCGGTATGTGGGCAAAGTGGGTTAAACAAGGATTGTATATGATTTTTCTCTATAAATTATAAGGCGCCAATTTCAACAGAAAAAATTTATCGGACGGACGAAGTTTACTGGTAGACACGTATAACCAAAATTATGTAGGATATAGTACAATTCCGATGTTACTAAACTATATAATACTTATCAATATGTATATATTTTACCAATATAATGAAATTAAGTCACTTGTAAAGTCAATCAAAAATAAGGACCGTATTATAAGAACTAAGAAACAATCCGTTGTTTGAGCTTAATTTATTTATAAATTTGGTCTGCTTATGTGATTTATTAAGGAAGTGTGTCCATCACATATGTGGCGGTGACCCTTCTACGGCGGAATCGTCCGAATGGATAAAACCGCGGTTGCAACGCAGAAAGTACAACGAATAAGCGTAATGAAATTGATACCTGTGAAAAGACATATACGCACGCTCATGGCGGCTTCTGGATTTGTACTGACAACGCTGGACGGTTGTATATCGTCCAAGGAGTTGTCGTACTTCCAAGGCTCCTCCTTGTCGGAGGACACCATTGAGCTGGCGGATCGGTACGTACCAACCATCAACAAAGGCGACATCCTGGCCGTACAAATAAGCAGTTTAAATTCGGAAGCATCGGCGTTTTTTAACCCGTACGCAACGATGACGTCGGGTCAGAGTGCCGCGCCGACGACTGCCCTGCCGCAAACCGCGGGTTACTTAGTGACGGACAACGGAACGATTGAACTACCCTTGCTGGGTACTTTGTCGGTGGCGGGGCTGACGAATATACAAGCCGCCGAGTTGATCCGGGGCAAGCTTAAAACGTTTCTCAAAGAGCCAACGGTTAGCGTGCGAAACCAGAATTTTCGGGTGTCGGTCCTGGGCGAAGTTGCCCGGCCGGCCTTGTTTACCATTCCGAACGAGCAGCTAACCTTACCCGAAGCTTTAGGATTAGCGGGTGATCTAACAATCTACGGTCGGCGCGATAACGTACTTATTATTCGGGAGGAAAACGGCAAACGAACGTTTGCCCGCTTGGACCTGACCAAGCGCGACGCGTTCCGGTCGGCTTATTATTCGCTGCATTCCAACGACATTGTATACGTAGAGCCGAGCAAAGTGCGCATTTCCGCGGCCGATCGAACCTTTCAGTTGGTACCCATCGTTCTGGGCGTTGTGTCGATTCTCGCAACCGTTGTCACTATTCTCGTCACCCGCCCCTGACTTTGTCAATCTCCATTCTGCACAGAAAACAACCTGTTCATGACTAACAACAGCAATTCGCCATCACCTTACTCGTATGCCTCCTACCAGATGGTGGATACGGAGACGCCCACCGTTCGGGCGCTGCTCAGACCGTACTTGCGCAATTGGCCGTGGTTTGTCCTTTCGGTTGGTTTGGCCTTAGGGGCCGCCTACGTGTATCTATTGTACAAACAGCCGATCTACCGGAGCCAGGCCAGTTTGCTGGTGCTTTCTGAAGATAGAGGCACCAACCAGGCCAACGTCCTGCGAGAGGTACAGACCTCCGCGCCGAAGAAGATTGTCGAAAACGAAATTGAGATTCTGCGTTCGGCTACGCTGATGGAACGGGTTGTGGACAAGCTGCGCTTAGAGAACCAGTACTACAAAGAAACTGAATTTGGTAAGCGCGAAATCTACGGCGATCAACCCGTTGACTTGGTGGTTGAAAAGGCCCTGCCCGACTTGTACGAAACAACCTTGGAAGTAACGTTCGTTGATGCAAACAAGGCGCTCATCAATCAAGAGCCGTACCCGCTCAACGAAAGCGTCGATACGCCCTACGGTCGGTTGCAGGTACGGACCCGTCAGCCGGTGTCGGCCCAAACGCCTAAACTGTTTATTCGTCACTCGGGGCGGTCGGGCATGGCCGGCAGTTACGCACAGGGGCTAAAAGCCGAACCAACCAGCAAAACGTCGTCGGTCGTGCTGCTGACGCTCGAAGACGCCGTGCCGGCTAAGGGCGAAGCCATTCTGAACGGCGTCATCGAAGAATACAATCAGGCCGCTGTTGCCGACAAAAACAAAGTAGCCGCTAACACGCTGAAGTTTATTCAGGACCGGCTCGACAACGTATCGGGCGAACTGGCGTCGGTTGAGAAAAACGTGGAAAACTTTAAATCGGGGCAAGGCATCACGGATCTGGGTCGACAGGCCGAGTCGTTTATGGTGACGGCTAAGGAAAACGACGCCAAATTGAACGAAGTAGACATTAAGTTGTCGGCGCTCAAGGACTTACAGCGTTACGTCGGTAATCAATCCGGTAATCGTAGCGGGACGCCCGCCACCATTGGATTAGACGACCCGACGCTGCTATCTCAGATCAACAGACTGTCTACGCTGGAGCTTGAGCGCGAAAGTTTAGCCCGCACAACGGCGGAAGGAGCGCCCCAGATGCAAACAATAGAGCGCCAGATTCAAGCGACCAAGAGCAACATCAGCGAGAACATTCAGACAATGAATTCGATGCTGACCAGTTCGCGGGAAGGCTACGTTGCCAAGAACAAAGAAATCGAAAGCCGCATTCGGGTGATTCCGCAGCAGGAACGGGCTTTGGTGAATATCGAACGCAAGCAAGCTATTAAGAATAACCTGTATACCTACTTGTTGCAGAAGCGCGAAGAAACGGCTATGGCCGCGGCTGCCGCCATCTCCGACAGCCGAACCATCGACGCGGCCAAAACGATCTGGTCGCCCGTCAAGCCCGTTAAGCCGATGATCTACATCCTGTTCGGCATGATTGGGTTGATTCTGCCCTTGGGAGCCATTGCCGGTAAAGATTTGTTTAATAACCGGGTTCGACGCCGGTCGGAGGTTGAAGAAACGGCCCGTGTGCCTATTCTGGGCGAGTTGGCCAAGAAGCGCGGTCGTCGGGAGTTGGTCATTACGCCCAAGAGCCGGACGCTGATTGCTGAGCAAATCCGGGCGCTGCGGGCAAATCTCTTGTTTTTGCGCAACGAGAACAGTGACAGTCAAGTACTGCTGTTCACCTCAAGCATCGCCGGCGAAGGTAAGTCGTTTATTTCCTTGAACCTCGGGGCGAGCCTTGCGTTGGTCGATCGCCCGACGATTATTCTGGAGATGGACCTGCGGATTCCAAAGCTCCACAAAGTGTTTAACTTGGACAACTCCGTCGGGATCAGTAATTACTTAGTCGGCGAAGCCACGTTGGACGAAGTAATCAAGCCAATGCCCGGCCACGAAAATTACTTTATCATCACGAGTGGGATGCTGCAACGCCAGCAGAACCCATCCGAGTTGTTGAGCGGTCCGCGGCTGGAGCAGTTGATCAACGACCTGCGCGAGCGATTTGCCTATATCCTGCTCGACGCTCCGCCGATTGGCTTGGTATCCGACGCGCAGATGATGGCTCCGCACGCCGACGCAACGCTGTACGTGGTGCGCCACGACGTAACGCCGAAGAACTACCTCAAAATGATTGAAGGATTCGGCCGGGAGCAACGGTTTAACAAATTGAATATCGTTCTGAACGCCGTGGGTGGGGAAGATAACTACTTCTTCAACAACAGCCCCAAGAACCACTATTACGATCAGGAGCGGAAAAACAAGTGGTTGCCGGCCAACTCGATTCGTTCCACACCCAAACGTTAACTCAACAAGATGGTAACTTATTCTCACGTCGAAGCGGCCGAACTGGAATCGGGGCAAGGTATCCCGGTGACCCGGCGCGTCCCCGATCAAGTTGTGAAACGAGCCTTTGATTTTGTTGTGGCGGGTTTTGTA
>CAXUEB010000079.1:9587-12488 GCA_964249775.1 uncultured Spirosoma sp. | reverse complement strand
GGTTTTGTAACCGTAGCCGTTTTGCTTTGGCTGATTCCGCTGTTGGGTATGCTGGTCAAGCTTTCGTCGCCCGGCCCAATGATGTTTGTGCAACTGCGCACCGGTCGCAACGGGCGTCAGTTTCAGTGCTTAAAATTGCGGACGATGCACCACCGCCCCGAACCCGAAGGCGATTACAAACAAGCGACCCGCAACGACAACCGGGTGACGCGCTTGGGCAAGTTTCTGCGCAGGACGAACTTAGACGAGATGCCGCAGTTTCTGAACGTCTTAATGGGTCACATGAGCATCGTGGGGCCGCGCCCGCATCCGATTCCGCTCGACGCCAAACACTGGCACAGCATGCCCGGCTACCGGGAACGGTACCGGGTTAAGCCCGGCATCACGGGTTTGGCGCAGGTGCGGGGCGCGCGGGGCGAAACGCGCGAGCTGCATCAGATGCGCAACCGCGTTCGGTACGACCATTGGTACATCCGGCGGCAATCGCTGCTGTTAGACACGAAAATTTGCTGGTGGACGGTGACCTCGACCATCAAAGGCGATAAGAATGCCTTTTAAAAATGCACGCAGACACTCTATTCTCAACGGTATGCTTACGAAAGAACCCCCGGTGGAGCAGACCGCTACGTTGTCAAAGCCGATTCTAAAGCGATTCGCCGTTAACGTTGCTTCGCTGTTCAGTGTCCACGTAGCCAACTTTCTGCTGCCCCTCCTGACGGTTCCTTACGTCGTTCGGATTATTGGACCCGAACGGCTGGGTTTACTTAACTTCTCGCAGGCCTACGTCGCCTATTTCAGTCTGCTGATCAATTACGGCTTCGACATGGCCGCCGTTCGGGCCATTGCCGCCAACCGCGACGACAAGGCGGCTACCAACCGAATCTTTAGCGAAGTAATGGCGGGCAAAGCTTTGCTGTTCGTCTTGTCGACGGTTGTGTTCGCGGGGGTTACGCTGCTGAACCCGGAGTTCCGGCAACATCTGTGGCTGCACGTTTGTACGTATATCGTTTGCATCGGTACGGTGCTGTCGCCGTTCTGGCTGTATCAGGCGATGGAGGACCTGGGCCGGGTGGCCATCTTCAACCTGATCGTTAAAATCATGTTTTCGCTGTCGGTGTTTTTGTTTATCCGGCAGGCCGACGATTACGTGTTTCAGAACCTGTCGATTAGCGTGGCCCAGGTGCTGGTCAACGTGGCGGCTCTGTACGTAGCAATGCGTCGCTTTCGGGTCCGGTTTACCTGGCCGTCGCTGACGCAGTTAGTCCATCGGTTTCGGGAAGATAGTACGCTGTTTTTCTCGTCGGTGATGATTACGGTGTACGCCAGTTCCAACGTGTTTTTTCTCGGGCTGCTGAGCAGTGCTTACAACGTCGGCATTTTTTCAGCCGGCACGCGACTCGAAAGCATTGCCCGTTCGTTTGTGGCGTTGGCCTTGAATCAAGCGTTTTTTCCGATTGTGGCCAACGCCTTCGGGCAGGGGCAGGAGCAAGGCATTCGCCTGGTGCGCACCGCCTTTTTTCCCCTAACCGTGCTGATGGTGTTGGTGTCGATCGGGCTGTGGGTCGTTGCCCCAACATTTATCAATTTGTTCTACGGCGACAAATTCGGGGATGCCGTGTCGGTGCTGCGGATTGTGGCGCTGCTGCCCATTACGATTGGCATTAGTAATTTGCTTGGCATTCACACCATGCTCAACCTGCGGATGGACCGGGCGTTCTTCGTGATTACCGCCATTGGCTCGGTAATTGGCTTAGCGCTCAACGTGGTGCTGATTCGTCAGTTTGGGCACCTTGGCGCGGCTTATGCCTGGGTCCTCGCCGAAGTGTACACTGCCATCACCATGTGGGGATTTTTGCGGTACAAAGGCATCAACATTATCCAACTCCAACACGTGCGCGAAGCGATTGCCTTTGGGCAGCAGCGGCTTCACGCCTTTCGGTCGAAATAAGTATGGAAACGGTAGCCGCGGTGGTTGTTACCTACAACCGGCTCAACGATTTAAAGAAGTGCATTGAAAGTCTGCGTCAGCAGAGCCGGCCCTTAGATGCCATTTTGGTAATTAACAACGGCAGTACCGACGGCACCGACGAGTGGCTCGCTACGCAGCCGGGTTTGTCGGTTGTGACGCAGGCGAATCTGGGCGGGGCTGGTGGGTTTGCCACCGGCATCGAAACGGCTTACGACCGGGGTTACACCTGGCTCTGGTGCATGGACGACGATTGCTTGGCGGCTCCCGATGCGCTCGAAACGCTGCTCGCGTCGCCCAACCTTGGACCGTGCGTGAAAAACTCGATGTCGGTCAGTAACCAGAATCCCGACGAACTCGCGTTTTTCGTAGACCGGCCGAACCGTTCGTACCGCACCGTCGCCGACATGACCGAGTTTGATTTGGTGTACGGCGTGGCGTTTTTCTTCAACGGTACGCTGATTCACTCGGACGTGGTGAAGGCCATTGGGTTACCCGACAAAAAGCTGTTTATCTGGGGCGACGAAGTGGAATACATGACGCGGGCGCAGAAGAACGGCTTCCCAGTCGTGACAGTGCCGCGCAGCGTATTCTATCACCCGCCTTCTTTCGATCGCAACGGCATTCCCTGGCCGGGCGCGTGGAAGCAGTATTACGCCGTCAGGAATCAGCGCCGGGTGTTCCAGAACCTGCACGGCAAAACGTTCGGACTGGCCATTTTTGCCCGCTGGGCCATGGGCGAAACCGTACAGCAGGCCGTATCCAAGCGCAACAACCGGATGTATAACTTCCTGATCTACGCCGAGGCTGCCATCGACAGTTTAGCCAATAATTTCCAGAAAAAACCCGACGGCATCCTGACCGTGCGGCTGTACCGGCTCTTGCACAAGTAAGCACAATGCTGGTCGTAACCTTGTGGAGGAATGAATATTTTG
>CAXUEB010000079.1:3496-9577 GCA_964249775.1 uncultured Spirosoma sp. | reverse complement strand
CGTGTCAGCGATGACGCCGGAATCGAAGACGGGCGTAACGGCTCATTACAATCGCCTGATGACTTACTTGACCGAACGCGGTCATTCGGTTAAGTTGCTTACTCCGGACGATGCCCCGCGGTTGGTACGGATGGGGTTGGTTGCTTTGGGGAAGTTGTCGCAGTTGATGGGTGGGTATGCCCCAATCTTACATGTAGAGTTTTCACGCTTCGTCAGCATTTGGATTGCCGTTAAACTGCACGCCAACCGACGCTTTGATATTGTCCATGCGCAGGATGTCAACACGGGAGCGGCTGCGTCTTTGTCGTTAAGCCAGCGGGCGCAACTACTTGCTACCTGTCATTTCAATGACGATCCACTAACTGAATACGCCCGAATGCATCCGCTTAGTCTTTGGTTTCACCGGCGGCTGAAAGCGTGGTTTAGGTATTTGTTCAGTAAACAGGATGCGTTCATTACGGTGTCGGAACACATTAAACAAACATCGGCCTTTTTACGACCTTCCGACGCGCCGTGTGCGGTTATTCACAATGGCGTTGACTTTTTTAAACCCGCCCCTAAACCGGAACATGACCCGTTGATCATCATTAACGTCGGTACGGTAGAAGAGCGTAAGAATCAGCGGCTGCTGATTGAAACCGCCGAGCAGTTAGTCGCGCGGGGCTTCACGCAGTTTAAGGTCCGGTTTTTCGGTGACGGACCGAAGCGCGCGGAGTGGCAGCAACTGATCGACGACAAAGGACTGGGCGCTTACGTTGTCTTTGAAGGCTTCCGAACGGACGTAGCCGAGCAGTTAGCCGGGGCGTCGCTGTACGTGCACACCGCCTTGAACGAATCGTGGGGCTACAGCATTACCGAAGCCATTGCGTCGGGAACGCCGGTGCTGGCCCTGGCAACGGGCGGCATCCCCGAACAGTTTGATGCCAACCGGCCCGGCCTGCTACCCGTAACCAGTTCGGCCGCCGAACTGGCCGACGCAATATTGGCCAACCGGAGCGAACAACAACGCAGCCGGTTAGCCGAAGTGCAGTTTCGATTTGCCAGTAAGCGGTTCAGCCTGAAGACGATGACCGATAAACATATCCGTTTTTATGAACAGGTCTTGGAAGGGTCTACCGAAGTCCAACCGACCGAAACCACCGTCGATGCATGAATGTTCTTTGGCTTGCGGCTGCTCCCCATCCAGCAAAATCCGGTCATCCAACGCCTTGGATGACGGCGCTGGCGAACCGCTTAGTCGCCGGGAACGACGTGACCATTACGGTTGTTAGTTACAACTCGGCTATTCAGGGGGATGAGGAAGTGGTCCGCGACGGTGTGCGTTACCAGTACGTGAAAGTGCCCGACGACAAGTGGGATTTGCTGACCGGTTACACCCGGCGCATCCGACGCGTTCGTCAGTACGTAAACAGCATTGCTAATCAGTACGATTTGCTGCACATTCACGGAATCGAGCAGCAGTATCACGTGATGGGAGCCGGGGTCAAGATGCCCAAGGTCTTGTCGGCGCAGGGATTCGTAACGGAATACTATAAGCACTTGGATAAGAAACTCGGCTACGCGCACGCGTCGTGGGCCGTGTCGGGTTTCTACGAGAAGCGGTACGCGACGACGGTCAAGCATTTTATCTGCCGGACGCACTGGGATAAAGCCGTGATTCGGAAGTTGCAACCGCGGGCCATTATTCACCATAACTGGGAATTGATGCGGCCGGAATTTTACCGGCCCATTCAACCGGTGACGGGTTCCCGACCGAACGCTATCTTGTTCGTGGGCGGTTTGAACCGGATTAAAGGCATTCGGGAAGCGCTGCAAGCGTTGGACGTTCTGCGCCAACGTCACCCGGTGCGGCTGATTGTAACGGGCTACGGTACGAAAGACCAACTCAGGCAGATCGTGACCGAGTTGGGTTTAAAGAACGTTGGCGACGACGCCCTTGAGCACCGGGGCATGCTGACGGCCGCTCAGCTCTGGGAAACGTACCATCAGGCGTTTTGCTTGCTGCACCCGTCGTACATCGACAACAGTCCCAATAGCGTCAGCGAAGCGCAGTTGGCGGGGCTGCCGGTGGTAGCATCCAACGTGGGTGGCGTGTCGTCGCTGGTAACGTCCGGCGAGACGGGGCTGCTGACGACGCTCGACCCGGCCAACATTGCCGGGGCGGTGGAATTGTTGTGGAATGACCGGGAACTGAGCCAGTCGTTGGCAACGCAGGCGCGGGCGGTATCGCTGGAACGCTTCGACGCCCGGCACATCACCGATCAAACCAAGGTAATCTACGAAAACGTGCTGGCTAATCCGTGATCCAACCGGCCGATTCGCCTTGCCGCGGTGAATCGAAAGACAACCAATAAACGAATGACCGTTAAAACGCTGAAAACAGGATTCTACCGGCTGGCCTTGTTTGGGCTGCTGTTTGGCGTTGGCTCCTTGGCTTACGGAGCCAATCAGCTACATCCGCTGTTTTCCAAAGTAACCAACCTGACCGCAGCGTTCACGGCGGCTGGCCTGATGCTGTTTTATTTCCAGTACCCGGCTTCGTACAAAGTCATCGCCTGGATTCTTACATTGGGTGTCATTGCCTTGGTGCTCGAATCGCTGTACATCTACAATCAGTACGTGTATTCGTTTTTCGTCATCAAGCGCTTTGCCTACTGCGGGGCGGCCTTGATTACGTTTGCGGTGGCGAACCGAGCCGGCCAAATCAAACTGAGCTGGATCGTCAACCTTATTTTCGCCTTCTACGTCTACAGTCAGTTGCTGACCGGCCGGATCTTACAATACAGTTTAAGTTCAGAAACTCGCCCGACGACGGCTTTTGAAACGCTGTACCTAATGATTCCGTACCTGTATTTTTTAATCCGGTATTTTCAGAACAACAAACAAAGTGACCTGTTCAAAGCGCTGGCGACGTTCGGGGTGATTGTCTTGTTGCTACACCGCTCCGTCATTTCGACGGCGGTCGTGATTACCGTGCTGATTGTCCTCCTGAGTTCGTGGGGGAAGATCACCGACAGCCGGGTGCGCGTTGGAAAGACCGTTTCGACATTGTTGGTGTTGGGCATCTTAACCTTACCGTTTCTGGGAATGCTGAATCCGGCCAAGGTGGCCGACTTTGTCGATAACATCAGCGGTATCCTGTCGCCCGCCAAAGACAATACAGGTAGCTGGCGGCTGGAGCAGTCGCAGTATTACATGAAGCAGTTTGTGGAGCGGCCCCTGCTGGGCTGGCGCTACGAAGGCTACGACCGGGGCGAAGTTATGGAAAACGAAGACTTCGCCGAG
This sequence comes from uncultured Spirosoma sp., assembly GCA_964249775.1. Taxonomy (GTDB): domain Bacteria; phylum Bacteroidota; class Bacteroidia; order Cytophagales; family Spirosomataceae; genus Spirosoma. The sequence goes on along the minus strand of CAXUEB010000079.1, from coordinate 6,292 downwards.
AAAGGCACCATTATTCACTCGCAGTACGTCGATATGCTGTACAACTACGGCGTGGTGGGGCTGCTGATAAATTTGCTGGTTATTAGCAGCACACTCCTGTTTATGTATCTCCGGAACCGGACGTTTTCGCTGGAGCAGGCGGTGCTATTTGGCTTCATTGCCAGCGGCTTACTGTTCGGCATCTCGTACCAGTTGCCTGTTTTTTACTGGAGCTTCGTGGGCTTGGGCATGTCGTTCGGTCTGAACCGGACCGTTCGCCGTCCGCTGATGCCGTATTCCATCGAGCAAGCCCCCGTAGGCCAATCAGCTCGTCCGGTGCCGGCGTATAATCTGACACAACCGCATGATTAACATCGTAATTCCGGTTCATAATCGCCGGGAACTGACCCGGCAGTGTCTCGAAGATTTGTCGGTACAAACCTACCGGCAATTCCGCACGATTGTGGTCGACGACGGCTCGACGGACGGCACCGAAGAGATGATTCGAGAAGGGTTTCCCGATGTCATCGTCATCAAAGGCGACGGTAATCTGTGGTGGACCGAAGCGACCAACTGGGGCGTTCGCTACGCGCAGCAGCACCCGACGCCCGGCGACCGGGAAAATTTTGTCCTCACGCTCAACGACGACACCGAAGTACAACCCAATTACCTCCAAACGCTGCTCGACGCCTACCAACAGCACAAACCTTGCTTGGTCGGTTCGCCGAGCGTCGACAGCGATAATCCCGACAAGCTGGAGTTTGCCGGTACGCAGAGCGAACTGTATTTCGCCAGTGGTAAGGATTTAGCCGCTGATTACAACTACAACTACCGCGAACTGCAACGCCGAACGGAATATATCGAATCCGACTCGCTGCCGGGGCGGGGGACGCTGATTCCGATGCGCGTCTTTGATGAGGTCGGCTTGTTCGATGCCAAGAATTTTGCGCATTACATGGCGGATATTGAGTTTTCCGTTCGCGCTAAAAAAGCCGGATATCGGTTGATTGTCAACACCAAGAGCGTGGTTTACGAATACAAAAAGCAGACCGGCCTGTTCATCAGTCAACAGCCGACCTGGAAGGATTTCATTAAAAGCTTTACGTCGATTCGTTCGCCGACGAACCTGACCGTACGGTATAACTTCGCCATCGCTCACTCGAAGACCAAACTCCTGTACTTTGTGCTCGACGTGTCGCGCATCTGCATGGGCTTTCTGCTGCGAAAAATGCGCATCAACTAAGGTAGAAACGAATGAAAAAAATACTCGTGTCGGCTTATGCGTGTTTGCCTAACCACGGTTCCGAAGAAGGCAATGGGTGGAACTACGCTACGTTGCTCAGTCAGGAAGGTTATGAAGTGCATTGTTTGACGCGCGAACAAGGGCGAGTTCTGATTGAACCGTTGTTGGCTAACGGTTATTTTCCCAATCTAACAGTACACTACGTGCCCGTACCCGCTTGGGTGGAAAATCAATACGGCAACTTGATTGGCCTGTATTTCCATTACCTGTATTGGCAGTGGCAGGCGGCTAACGTGGCCCAGCGGCTCGACCGGGTCGTTAATTTTGATCTGGTTCATCACCTGACTTACAGCAGCATTCAGTTGGGTAGTAATTTATACCGGGTTGGTAAACCGTTCTTGTTTGGACCGGTCGGTGGAGGCCAACAGGCTCCCCCCGCTTTGAAATCGTATTTTGGGGCGCACTGGTGGCGCGAACGGGTACGCGATTACATTAGTTGGATTCTTCGACACGTGAACCCAGGCTTTTACAAGACCATGAAGAAAGCCGACCAGGTATTGATTTCGAACGAGGATACGCTTGCGTTAGCCAAGCAGCTTCGGCCTCGTAAACCCATCCTAAAGGTTTTGGACGCCGGATTACAACGCTCCTTTGTACCCGAACGACCCATTGAACGGCAACCTGGTCCGGTCATGAACTTATTGTGGGTAGGCCGATTGATGCCGCGAAAAGCCTTAGAACTGACGATTGAAGCGTTTAGTCGGGTCGATCCCAAACTGCCCATTACGCTCACTATCGTTGGGGGTAAGGGCGAAATGGCCGGCCAAGTACCGTGTTACCTAAGTCGCTACGGCGTTGCCGACCGCGTCCGCTGGGTAGGGCACGTAAGCTACGAAGCGGTGAAAGCGTACTACAGTCAATCGGACGTCTTTTTCTTTACCAGTCTGCGCGATTCGTGCCCCATGCAGATTATGGAAGCTATGGCTTATTCGTTGCCGACCATAACCTTGGCTATTCATGGTCAGAACGAAATTATCAATGAACGCAATGGAATAAAAGTGCCCGTCACGAATCGGGAGCAGGTGCTGACCGACTTGGCTCGTGCCGTCGAGCGGCTGTACGCTAATCCCGACGAGCGACTGCGGATGGGCCGCGAAGCCCGCCGGTTTGCTGAGTTGCAGGTGTGGGAAGAAAAAGTAAAAACTTACGTGCAGAAAATCTATCCCGCTCTGCTGGCTACAAAGCTTATTACCAGCGTGGTAGTTGATTAGACGATTGGAGTCACAATTTTGAGTTAAACAACTAATGACAGTGGAAGTCGATACGGAACAAAGAAGCCTGCAACGCCGGTACGTCGTTAGTCTGCATCTGACGACGGTACCGTTTTCGGCGTTTCGGGAAGGTATCGTGGCCGCGGCTACCGAGGGTCGATCCAGCACGGTCTGCTTTGCCAACGTGCACATGGTGATCGAATGCCAACAGGACCCGGCTACCGCCGAAGCCGTTAACGGGGCCGATTGGGTCGGAACCGACGGCGTTCCGCTTATTTGGGCGCTGAAGCGTCTGTACGGATT
>CAXUEB010000079.1:0-3486 GCA_964249775.1 uncultured Spirosoma sp. | reverse complement strand
GATTAGAGCAGGAGCGCGTTGCGGGCATGGACATGATGCCGGCCCTGTTGCAGCGGGCCGTCGAAGAAAGCTTACCCGTGTTTTTCTACGGTTCGACGCCCGACAGCTTGGCGAAATGCGTAGCCGTCTGCGAAGAGCGTTTTCCGGGCCTGCGCATCGCCGGTACGCTGTCGCCCCCGTTCCGGCCCCTGACGGCCGACGAGGAAACAGCCATCGCCGAGCAGATCACCGATTCGGGTGCCCGGCTGGTATTTGTGGCGCTCGGCTGCCCCAAACAAGAACTGTGGATGGCCCGGATGCGCGGCCGGGTTCCGGCCGTTCTACTGGGTATCGGCGGAGCCTTGCCGATCCTGACGGGCGACACAAAACGGGCACCCCTGTGGGTTCGGCAGATGGGCCTGGAGTGGGCCGTCCGGCTTGCGCAGGAACCCGGCCGGCTGCTGAAGCGGTACGCGACGACTAACAGTTTATACATCTGGTACTTCACCAAGCAACTGCTTCGTCAGCGCAACAATTCGGCACCAGTTACCCCGCCCCGTTGATCGAACAACGAAGTTTAGGCCGAACGGCGTGAACCCGTGCCGAAACCAACCGACTGTAAGACCTTGAGCAACGCAGTCATCAACCGTCAAACCTTGGCTATCTACCTATGAATGCGCCCATTGTTCTATTCGGCTTTCGACGTCCCTACGAACTGACCTTGACGCTCGATGCCCTCAAAGCGAATTATCTGGCAGCCGACAGCGACTTGTACGTGTTTGTCGACTACCCCAAAAAGGCCGAAGATCTGTCCAAAGTAATGGAAGTGCGTAAAATCCTGGACGAACTGACCGGCTTTCGGAGTGTCTACCGCGACTACGCCGAAAGCAGCATCGGCTGCGCCAGTTCCATTATCCGGGGTATCTCGTACGTGCTGGAGCGGCACCCGTCGGCCATCATCGTGGAAGATGATTTGATTACGTCGCCCAACTTTCTGGATTTTATGAACCAGTGCCTGTACCAATACGCCAACAACCGCAAGGTGTATTCCGTTGCCGGCTACACGTTTCCGTTCGAGCGCCCGGCCGGCTACCCCGCCGACGCATATTTCATTCACCGCCACAGTCCGTGGGGCTGGGCCACCTGGGCCGACCGCTGGCAGGCCATCGACTGGACCGTAGCGGACTACGAGCAGTTCAAGAACGATAAGCAGGCCCAGAAGGCGTTTATGGAAGGCGGAGCGGACTTACCCCGGATGCTGCGCCGTCAGATCGAAGGCGAAATTGACGCGTGGGACATCCGTTACGGTTATAGTCAGTACAAAGCCGGTGGCCTGACGGTTTACCCGACCGTCTCGAAGGTGCAGAACATTGGTTTTGGACGCGACGCGACCCACACCGACGTGTATAACCGCTACAAAACCCAGTTGGACGAGGGCCGCGAGCGGAGCTTCAACCTACCCGACACGGTCCGCGTAACTGACTATTACCACCGCAAAACGTTGCAGCAGTACAGCTTTGCCACCCGTTTGTATAACCGCCTGAAAACCTACGCCGGTATGCGTTGAGTCAGTTGCGCGTTTTCCTTTATCAGCCATGAATCAGTTTCTCAGCAACGTCAAGGACACGCTCAAAGGCCAATCGGCGTTGTTGCTGAAGCCGTTCGGCCTGAACTTGCTGAGCACCGAGCAGACGGAAGCGTTGTTGGCCCGTTACCAGCTTTACAACAACCCGGCGCAAACGTTGCGGCTAAACCCAGTAGCGGACGGACTGAACCCGGACAAGGTTTTGTTTGAGGCCAAAGACGTAACCACCGCATCGGCCTCCGTCTGGCAATACCCGGTAGATCGTCCGGGGGCTTCCCTGCTTCGCAACGGCAGTGTTCGGCTGGGAACAACCGTTCCGAATACGGATTTTGGTACCGGTGCCCTGCTGAAAGACATTTTTAAGTTCGGACCGCGCCCGCCGGTGCAGGCCGACACGCTCATTGCGCCCTGGAGTCATTACTGGGGCGGCTATTTCGATTACTTGATCTTCGTGGCGGCCAAACTGTGCCGAATCAAGAACGTTTTGTCGGCCGCGGATTTTGCCAACGCGGTGGTGGCGTATCCGCTGCTCGACACGCCGTTTGAAGGCGATCTGTTAGCGCTGCTCGGCTGCCGGCCCGGTCAGGTTGTCGACAGCCGAACGACAGATGTCCGTTTTGCCCAGTGCGTGCTGGGTAACAGCGGCAATTGGTTTTACCCCAACGTGGCGGACCTGTTGGCGCTCAAGACGCACATGGCCAGCCAGATGCCGGTTGCTCGGGAAACGCCCAAGCGTCTGTACGTCAGCCGGTCGGGTCGGCGTCGGGTCATCAACGAGGACGCGCTGGTTCGGCTGCTGGAAACGTACGGTTTTACCTATGTTGAAGACAAGCCCCGGAACGTAGCCGAGCAGTATCAGCTTTACCAAAACGCTGAGTTTATCATCGGCCCGCACGGGGCTTCGTTTGCCAATGTGCTCTGGTGTGAACCTGGCACGTACCTGTTCGAGTTGTTTCCTCAGGATTATATGCCGGAGTACTACCGGTACATGGCGCAGGTACTTGGGCTTCGTTACGCGGCTTACTGCCACGGCGACGGTTCGGCGGCCACATCCCACCACAGCAACTTGGACAAGGACGTGCCGGTCTCCGTCGACGAGCTGGAGCAGCGGCTTAACCAAATTTTTGAGGGCGATGCGTCCGGTCAGTTGCCCAGAATAAGCCACGAATAACTTGGTTTTAATAGTCAGCGTGTGCTATATTTGATCAGTAATGCATTGACCAGTAAGCGTTTATCCTTTAACGTGTAATTAATGTAACTTTATCCTGATTCGCCGAAGGGAAAGGCTGGTAGCACCCATTCGGCAGGGACTCAACGCCAAACGACTTTGCTATGATTTATTCATTAATTATACGCCTGGGGTGCCTATTGGGCGTTTCGACCTGCCTGCTGGTTTGCAACCCGCCCGATCCTGACCCCGTCATCACGGTTCGCGCAACCGCAACGGACACCTTGTCGCTGGCGGGCGTAAGAGCCATCAACGATTGGTCGATTCCGGGCCAGATTTACCTGACGGACACGGGTAAAGAAGGCGTGTTTCGCCTGGAGCAGGCCGACAAAAGCAGCGTCGACAACACGGGTGTTACGCTGGTGACGGCTAACGGCCAGCGCTACAAGCGGCAGTATACCGGCTCGGCCAGTGCGACCTGGTTCGGCATTACAACGGCCGATACCGACATGGGGCCGGAATTGCAAGTTGCCGTCAACGCGGTAACCGACCTGACCATTCCCGACGGGGCTTACACGCAGGAAACCGAGGTAAAGCTACGCAGTAAGCTGACCATCCGGGGCAATCCGGGTCGGGTGCGAATTACGCTGCCCAAAAGCTACGTGTCGCTGGTGAATCCAGTCGATACCCGGTTGCCGCTGGAAGACATCGTTATCGACGGTCTAAGCTGGAACGTAACCTCGCAGGAAGCCGG
>CAXUEB010000078.1:15669-18784 GCA_964249775.1 uncultured Spirosoma sp. | reverse complement strand
GGTTTCTGGCTGGGCGACGAAGGCAGCGGGGGCTATCTGGGCAAGGTGCTCGTCCGCGATTATTTTCAGGAGCGCCTGCCCGCCGACCTACGCGACGCTTTCGCTAACCGCTACGCCCTTGACCGACCGACCTTACTCGAAAACGCCTACCAAAAGCCTAATCCCAACCGCTACTTTGCCGCGTTCACGCCGTTTCTCTCCGAAAACTTCCAGCACCCACACGTCGTTACGCTCGTGATGGATGCGTTTCGATTGTTTCTGGAAACGTACGTTAGCCGGTTCCCGGAGGCCCACTGGTGGCCGGTGCATTTCGTGGGTTCCGTTGCCTATCACTTCGCTGATTTGCTGCACATGGCCGTCGAACAAACCGGCTTACGAATGGGACGCATCCTCAAAGCGCCCGTCGAAGGGCTGGTCAATTACCATCAATCGGGCGCTTAACGTACTTTTGTAAACTAATTTGAAACGCGGAGTAGCTGGAAATACGCAGAGACCGTTTGCGTAGTCTGCACAGTCTATTCTTGGCCACTCTGCGTTTAAAGACAACCTGATTTAGAATGGCAAGTCGCTATTTTTTGAAAGTAAAAGACGTCGTGCAAGAAACGCCCGACGCCGTGACCATAACGTTTTGGCACCCCATCAACGAAGAAGTTCGCTATCAGCCGGGCCAATTTTTAACGTTTTTGCTCAACATCAATGGACAGAAGGTTCGTCGGTCGTACTCGATGGCCAGTTCGCCCCACGTCGATGTGTCGCTGGCTGTGTCGGTGAAACGCGTACCGGGCGGCTTGGCGTCGAATTACCTCTGCGACCGCATCAAACCGGGTGATATTCTGGAAACGCTGGAGCCGGCGGGCACGTTTGTGCCGAAGTTAGACGGCCAGAATCGTCGGTTGATTGTCTTAATCGGGGCGGGCAGTGGTATAACTCCCTTGTTCTCGATGGCCAAGTCGATGCTACACGTCGAGCCGAACAGCCGGGTATCGCTAATTTACGGCAATCGCAATCAGCAGTCGATTATCTATAAAGCGCATTTAGACGCGATGGAGCAGGCGTATGGCAAGTCGCGCTTCCAGGTGACGCACGTCTTGAGCCAGCCGAGTCACGGCTGGACGGGCCACGAAGGTCGCTTGAATCAGCACACGCTTACCCGATTCGTTGAACAAATCAGCCCCGCCGAACGGCAGAATGCGACGTTCTACCTGTGCGGTCCCGACGGGCTGATGGCCGAAGCGCGTTCGGCACTGTCGTTGGTGGGCGTTCCGGCCGAGCGGGTGTTCAAGGAAAGCTATTTGACCGCACCCGTCGCGGCCGGCGACGTAGTCGAAGATTCCGTTGGGGCTGACGACGAAGGCTCGCCGGAGGTGACCATTCTGTACGAAGGCAGCGAGTACAAATTCGCCGTGGCCCCGCACCAGACCATTCTGGAGGCTGCGCTGGAACTGGACATTGATCTGCCGTATTCGTGTCAGGCAGGAATGTGCACGGCCTGTTTGGGCAAATGCACGTCGGGCAAGGTCAAGTTGGACGAAGAAGACGGCCTATCCGAATCCGAACTCAAAGCGGGTTACGTGCTGACCTGCGTCGCCCACCCCGTTGGCCGCGACGTGGTGATCGAGATTGAGTAATTGCAGCTCCGACAAGAGTGTCGGAGCTACAACCCAACTAATTTTTAGGCTGGGGAAGCCCTCCAACATCAAGCGTTACGTTGGCCTTACCTGTTTTCTGACCTTTAGGCGCAGGTTGATTGTTGTGCTTGGTAAACGTGACTGACTGGACGTTGAACGAACGACGGCTATCGGGTATGAAGTGAAACGAAGCCTGTTTAAGCGCTGAATCCTGGTCCACCAGTCTGCCTAACTCGCCAAGTGAGTACTGAAGCCCGGACGAAGTACCCTGATTTGTACCGGGCGTCCGAATGCCGCTGGTTTTAGCCTTACCCCGAATAGTTGGGGTTGGCGCGGCTTTCGGGGTTGGACGGGCAGAGGGTGCAACGGGAGGCACTGCGACTTTCGGCTGGACGGGCACAATGGGAGCCACGCGAACACGCTTAACGACTGGTCGAACGGGTCTGGCAGGTACTGGTCGAACGTTTACATTCGGGCGGATTGGCACCGCATCGGTGCTTTCGACGGCGCGCATGGCACTCTCTGCCATCCGCATGGCTTCTTCCGCCTGTTCGTTAGCGTCTTCGGCAATCTGACTGGACAACTCTCCTATTTGAGCGGACAGTTCATGAGCCGGTTCGGATAGTTTACCAATGGAATCCGTAAGAACGCCAAGTCGCTGGTAGTAGGGGTTTAAGTTGATGCTTACTGGCTGCATCTGGGTTCCTAATTCGCCCAGTTGTAATCCTAATTTACCCATCTGTTTGCCTAAACGATCCATCTCATCTTCGTACCGTTTGCGGAGTAATTCTTTCTGCCGCTTCAATTTAGTTGCTTCTGCCGACTGCTGACGTGATAGCCGCTCTACCTCCAACTGAACCGGAGCCAGCTTTCGGGCTAATATGGCTTGCTGCTGAGCCAACACAGCCTGTTGTTTGGCTAAAGCCGTTTGTTGTTTAACCATCGGGCCGGTTTGCTTCTGCCAATTGTTAATTTTCGTCGACAATTCGGCCATCTCTTTGCTCAGCCGGTCAATAATAGGCTGACGGTCGGCCATAACTTCCTGCATCTTCTGGGTCAAAGCCTCTAACTGCCGTTGAGTTGCACTTAGGTGGGAAGTGTCTGTAGCCGGGAGGGTGGTATCACCCAGACTTCGGTAGAGTTTGGACGACTTAATCCATTGTCCATTTACCAGCACGGAATCAACCACTTCAACAACGGGATTTGTCAGATTAACCGGTACACTGGCTCGCGCACTCACCTCAATGTTGGTGTAATTGATGTGTGCCATGCCTTCGCTTAGTGCCTTCATGCCCGCATCGAACGCAACATTTTTCTCAATAATCGTCAGCAGAATGTCGTGGTCGGGCTGCTTGACGTTATCAAGATTAAGTTGCCCGGCCATGACCTGATCAAGCTGGCGTTGTAAACGCGTCACGCGGGCGGCCGGCAGGCGCTGCCCGTTCCAGACAACGTAACTGATTCGCTGGTTGCCGGCCATACCATAC
>CAXUEB010000078.1:8843-15659 GCA_964249775.1 uncultured Spirosoma sp. | reverse complement strand
CGGTCAATTTTATGGCGACGGGTCGGTTGCGGTTGAGTCGTGCGAACGCGAGGCTTCGGCTCTTCTCGCTGCTGCACCGCAAACACCGACGCGCTGACCAGCAACAGCGTTGCCAGGGTTAGACCCGCTAAGCTGCCGTTCGAAACGACGGGCCGCGTTGGAACGCCCAGCATACGCCGAACGCGGTGCAGGAGTTGCTGCCGCCGGGTTGCCAGGGCCATCGCCAGGGTGGGCGTTGGAGCCACCCGCGCCAGCCGCAACTCTTCGACGCGGGCCAGCGCCTGGGCCAGCGTCCGGCCGTCGCCCCCGCAGGCCCGCACGGCCAAATCGTCGCAGCAGTGTTCGCGCTCCTCGCGCACCCGCGCCGACAGCCACCACAGGGCCGGATGGAAGAAATACAACACTTCAAGCACCGATTGGAGCAGATTAACGGCGTAGTCGTGGCGTTTGACGTGGGCCAGTTCGTGGGCCAGCACCGCTTCGACCTCGCCCATCGTTAACTGAGTGCTTAATCCAATCGGTATCAGTAAAATGGGTTTCAAGACGCCCACGACCATGGGCACGGCAATCCGGGCCGATTCGCCTACGCGCACCATTGTCCGGAGGTTCAACACCAACTGCACCTGCCGGGTCAACGCGCCCAGTGCGGGCGAAGCGGGTGACACGGCCGTTCGGCTTATCCGTTGCAGATACACCCAGCCGCCGGTGAGCCGCAGGGCGAATACCGTTACGCCAATTAGGTACACAAGGACAAACTGGCTTAGGTGACTTTCAAAAAATAATTGCACCGGTTGGTACCAGCCTACGGGGTGCGCCGGTATCGGCCAAAGCGCAGACCCAGACAGTGGAAGCGTACCAACCGACGCGGTCAGCGGTGCAGCGGCTGATCCGGGTTGGTAGTAAAAGCAAAAGGTGCCCATTGACAACACCGGTTGAACAAGCAAAACCGACACGCCTACGGTGTAGCGCAGGACACTCGACCGGTGGCGTAGCGCGTGCAGGAAGACGGCCGTGGGCAATACCAGCGCGAAGCCTTGCCAAAGCGCGTGGAGTAAGGTCCAGCCTAAGGCGTTGGCAACGGGACCTGATAAATCAAACAGGGAGTAGTTCATACGAAAATGGGATTAACCAGTTCAGGTGAAGTAATCAGACCGGATCGCCGGGCCGGTTCAACTCGTTGAGCAACTGCTTGATCGCGTCCAATTCCTCCCGCGAAGCCTTGTGCTGACCCAGCACCTGCATCACTAATTTGGACGCTGACCCGCGAAACGCCGTTTCAACGAAACGATCCACTAAATTTCGTTGCGTGGCTTCTTCCGTAACGGCCGCCGAGTACGTGTGCGACTTACTTGCTTCGTCGCGGTGGAGCAGGCCCTTCTCGTGCATAATCTGCATCAGTTTCAGGGCCGTCGTGTAGCCGATGTCCCGGCTTTGACTCAAGTTCTCGTGTACCTGCCGCACCGTGCTGGGGCCATTTGCCCAGAGTACGTGCAGGATTTCCAGTTCGGCGTCGGTTGGCTTCATCATCTACATACGAAAAGTTTCGTAGCAAATATATACGACGACTTTCGTAGATGCAAATTCGCGAACAAAAAACGTTGACAATGGATTGTTGTGGAGTGCCCTGATTGCTGCTACCTGCCTTATGATTGCAAACGAGCCCGTACAAATACTCAATCGTCCGCCCCGCCGGTTCATTGGCGAAAACCTCCAGTTGACGGGTTGGGACGACGTGAACCCGTTCTACGACGACCTACTCAATCGACCCATCAACAACGCCGACGATCTGCGGCAGTGGTTGCTGGATCGGAGCGAGCTTGAATCGTATTTATCCGAAAACTTTGCCTGGCGGTACATCCGCATGACCTGCGATACGGCCAACGAAGAATTGGTGAACCGGCTGAATTTTTTCATCGAGAAGATTCAGCCACCCATGACCGCCTACGGCAATGACCTCGATCTAAAATTGGTCAACAGTTCCTACGTGAGTCAGTTGACCGACGAGGGTATGGTGGTCATGCTGCGCAGCGTGAAGCAGGCCATCGCGATTTTTCGCGACGAAAACATTCCCCTGCAAACCGAGATTCAAACCGAGGAGCGCAAGTACGGGGCGATTGTCGGAGCCATGACCGTTACCATCGACGGCCGCGAGTTGACCCTTCCCGAAGCGGGTGATCTGCTTCAGTCGACCGACCGGGCCGTGCGCGAAAACGCTTGGCGCAAAATTTGGGAACGGCGCTATAAAGATCACGATGCGCTCGATCAGTTGTTCGACCGACTGCGCGGCTTGCGGCACCGGGTGGCGCAGAACGCCGGTTTTGCCAATTTTCGCGATTACTCGTTTGCGGCCCTGGGTCGGTTTGATTACACGCCCCAGGATTGCTTTAACTTCCACGCGTCGGTGGCCGAGTCGGTTGTGCCTCTGTTGAATGAGCTGGCCGAAGGGCGAAACGAGAAACTACGGCGGTTCGATTCTTCGGTACTTACCCTACGGCCCTGGGACACTAAAGTGGATGCCGAAGGTCGCCCGCCCCTGAAGCCGTTCGCAACGGGAGCCGACCTGGTCGAGAAAACAATTGCGTGTCTTGAGCGGCTCGACGGCGAACTGGCCGACGACCTGCGCATCATGCGGGCAATGGGGCACTTAGACGTGGAATCGCGCAAGGGCAAAGCACCGGGCGGCTACAACTACCCCCTCGAAGAAATTGGCGTGCCGTTCATTTTTATGAATGCTACGTCGAGCCTGCGCGATTTGGTGACGATGGTACACGAAGGGGGCCACGCGGTGCATTCGTTTCTAACGCGCGATTTGCCCCTCAAAGCGTACCGAAACCCGCCGATGGAAGTGGCCGAACTGGCGTCGATGAGTATGGAACTGCTCACGATGGACCACTGGGATGTTTTCTTCGATAAACCCGACGACCTACGCCGGGCCAAACTGCAACACCTTGAATCCATTATCGAGACGCTGCCCTGGGTAGCCACCATCGACAAATTTCAGCACTGGATTTACGAGAATCCGCAGCACACCGTTGCTGAACGGCGTGAAAACTGGCTGCGGATCTACGAGCAGTTCGCCGATTCGGTGACGGATTGGACCGGCTTTGCTTATTACAAAGAAGCGATCTGGCAACGGCAGTTGCACCTCTACGAAGTGCCGTTTTATTACATTGAGTACGGCATTGCCCAATTGGGCGCGATCGGCGTTTGGCGCAATTACCGGCGCGACCCGCAGGTTGGCTTAGCTGGCTACAAACAGGCCTTGCGGTTGGGTTACAAAGCACCCATCCGCGACATTTATGCCGCGGCCGGCGTACCTTTTGACTTTTCGCCGGAACACATCCGGGCGCTAATGGGTTTTCTCTATGAAGAGATTCGATCGTTGAGTGCCTAACGTTAACTTTGCTAAAGTTTTCTGGCGACGGACGCCCCACGACTAACGACTCTTTTGTAATTTTGCCGAATCAAGTTTATAAGCAAGTGATTATGAAACGTTCATGGCGTTTAGGAGTAGCAGCAGTAGCGATGTTGTTTTCGCTGGCCTCCTGCGATTACCAGAAATATAACACGATTCGTCAGTCAGACCTTCGGCGTACGGACTACCGTCCTGGTTACCGGGCTGGCGACCCCGAGGTTTACGGAATCCACCCGGATTCAGCCGCTGTGCAGTCGAAGTATAATTACACGCCTAACCCGGCTTTGGAAGAGCGGACGCAGAAACTCCGTGACAAGATGTTCGGCGAAGGCACCATTGGCGAAGGCGCTTAGTATTCGTGTTTTTTTGAGTGAGCGACGTGTTCCAGTTTCAACAGGACACGTCGCTCTTTTTTTAGACGGTTCATTAAGTAAACAGTTGTTTTAGTATTGCTTTATTTGCTTTACTTTGTCCTTTAATTGGCATCACAAATAGTACTTCTTTGTTAAGAATACAATCTTGTAAAGAAATAGTACCATGAACATAGCATTAGTGACTGGTTCGGCTGGTTTAATTGGTAGCGAAGCCGTTGCTTTTTTTGCCGATAAGTTCGACTTAGTTGTTGGCATCGACAACAACATGCGGCAGTACTTTTTCGGAGCCGACGGTTCGACGGATTGGAATCGCGACCGTATTAGTGAAACCTACCCGAATTACCAGCACCGCACGGCCGACATCCGCGAGGTGCCGCAACTGGAACCGATCTTCCGTGAGTTTGGCACCGACGTCAAAATGATTCTGCACGCAGCCGCCCAACCCAGTCACGACTGGGCCGCGCGTGAGCCGTTCACCGACTTTGGGGTCAACGCCGTTGGCACGCTCAACATGTTGGAAATGACGCGTCAGCACTGCCCCGAAGCGGTGTTTGTGTTTACGTCAACGAATAAAGTATACGGCGACAATCCTAATTATTTGCCGCTCATCGAAACGGAAACGCGCTGGGAGATCGACGAAAGTCACCCGTACTTTAAGGACGGCATCGACGAATTCATGAGCCTCGACCACACCAAGCACTCGGTGTTTGGGGCGTCGAAAGTGGCTGCTGATATTATGGTGCAGGAATACGGTCGGTATTTCGGGATGAACACGGGCGTGTTTCGGGGTGGCTGCCTAACCGGGCCAAACCACTCGGGGGCGCAGTTGCACGGCTTTCTGTCGTACCTCATGAAATGCGCCATTACGGGCACGCAGTACACCATTTTCGGCTACAAGGGTAAGCAAGTCCGCGATAATATTCATAGCTGGGATTTGGTGAACATGTTTTGGCACTTTTACCAAAATCCCCGGCCGGGCGAGGTTTACAACGCCGGGGGCGGTCGCCATGCCAACTGCTCGATGCTTGAAGCCATTGCGCTCTGCGAAGAAATTTCGGGTAACAAGATGAACTACCAGTACTCCGAAACCAACCGCAGTGGTGACCACATCTGGTACATCTCGAATCTAAATAAATTCAAAGCGCACTACCCCGCCTGGAACTGGACCTACGATTTAAGTGAAACGATGGTCCAAATCCACGACAGCATGGCCGCGCGCTTAGCGGTTCATTAAGTTAAAATATATAATTGGTCTGGTAATTGAGAGACAGCAAACGATTTGCTGTCTCTCTTTTTGGGCACTTCTTAACGCGATTCGATTGGTTGGCTACGAACCTCGAATGGCGCGGAGTGACCTTTCCTTCCGTATTTTTGCCTCTATGCCCCATTTTGATACATTTCCAATTGCCTATTTAGTACCCGTTTATGCGCTTTGCTGGGGATTATTATGGCTGAGTCATCGACCTGGCTTGAGTCGACTGACGTTTTTGGGGTTGACAATGAGTGTGTTGTTTCTCTTGCGGCTGCCCAGTATTGTTTACAACGCCGAAATTAATCCCGACGAAAGCCAGATGATTACGCAGGCGATGACGCTCCAGCAGGACCCGGTTTACTTCCGGTCGGTAGACGGCACAACCGGCGGACCCTTAGATAGTTATTTCCTGATTCTACCGAGTTGGTTGGGATTACCGTTCGATTACATTACGGCGCATTTGATGGCGTTCGGCTTGGTAGCGCTGTCCTTTGTGCTTCTATTTCAAACCGCCCGCCTGTGGTTTGGCGAAGGAGCCGCCCGACTGGCCTTGCTGCCGTTCGTGTTTATGGTGGGCCTGACCCAGAATGGTGATTTTCTGCATTACAACAGCGAGCTGATCGCCCTGGCGCTGTTAAGCGGATGTTGCTACGGCTACGCCCGGCTGCTGCGCGCACAACGGCCCGCGCCGGGGTTAATTGCTCTAATCGGCTTTCTGCTTGGTATAGTGCCTTTCGGCAAACTACAGGCCGTTCCGCTGGCAGCCAGCGTTGGGTTGTTTGTGGCCCTCGATGTACTGACGCGCCGTAACTTAACTGTTGTGGCTAAAGCGGGCCGGCTGACCTTACTAATCAGTAGCGGGCTACTGTTTCCGGTGGTTGCCATCGTTCTGGCCCGGCTCAACGGCGTCTACGAGGATTTCGTTACGTTCTATCTGCTGGGTAATCTGCGCTACGGTGGAGAAGGAAGTTTATGGCAGAATATGCTTAGGTTACCAGCGTTTCTCCGGAAGAGTACCGAGTTTGAGTGGCTTTTTTGGTTTACGGTCCTGGTTTGTCTGGCGGGTTTGGCGTCGGCCTTAGGCCGGGGCGTTCGGCTGGGCAAATCCGATTGGAGAATTAGCGGATTCGTTGGGGCTTTTTTCGTAGCGACGCTGTTTGCCATTATGCGTACCGGTTCCGATTACGTTCATTACCTGTACTTTCTGACTGGGCCGCTGCTGTTTACCCTGGCCTACGGCTGGCAACAGACCCGAATTTCGGTTAATGGGAGCGAATGGATCAGCGTGGGAGCAACGGCCGTTCTTCTGGGGCTATTCGGCGGGCAGATTGTCAAAAACTACCGGCAAGGCATCGCGCTTAACCCGTACCCAACCGACCGGCAAGGCGGCTGGGTATTGCAACCCACGCCGGTTTCGACGGCGGTGGCCCAGTGGGGTAGACCGGGCGAAAAGCTGGTAGTCTGGGGCTGGCGGTGCGACTATTACGTGCAGACGCAGATGCCGCAGGGCGTCGCCGAGAATCATAGCATCCGCAGTGGATTCGGCCATCCCATGCAGGGAATTTACCAACGGCGCTACGTGCGCAATTTTATGCAGTCGTTTCCACCCGTTTTTGTCGATGCGGTGGGCAGCCAAAACCTGTGGATGACCGACCGGCAGACGCAGGGTCACGAACTGGTGCGACCGCTGGGCGAGTTTGTCGCAGCTCATTACCAATACGTGGGCTTGGTCAACGACACCCGCATCTACGTGCGCAAGGATCGCGCGAAGAAAC
>CAXUEB010000078.1:4912-8833 GCA_964249775.1 uncultured Spirosoma sp. | reverse complement strand
AATCGACATCATTCACATTTTTAAACTAACCGCTATAAACCGGAAAAGCCCACCGCTAACCGACGATTTTACAGCCGAATTTATGTGGACGAAACAAGGCTTACTTTATAAACCCAACGGCACGCAACCGTTTAGTCGCACCCACGCGCAGGTGCCGTTTGGCTTCCCGACGGCGGACCGCTTGCGGGTGTATTTTGCTACCCGCGACGAAACCAGTGCGTCGGCCACGTCCTTCATTGAACTCGACCCTGACGATTTGAGCCGGGTCATTTACGTGCACGACAAACCCTGCCTGACGAAAGGCGCGGTCGGTATGTTCGACGAAACGGGGGCTATGCCGTCGTGGTTTTTGCCCGTTCCAAAGGCTGGCCCAGAAAACGAAATCTGGCTGTACTACACGGGCTGGAATAAGAGCGAAACGGCCAGTTACCGGTTGGGTATTGGGTTAGCCATTAGCCGCGATGGGGGACTGACGTTTGAGCGGCAATTTGCCGGCCCGCTGCTCGACCGCTCCATCTACGATCCGGTTTGGGTGGCGCAGCCGTGCGTGATGCGCGAAGAAGCTAACGGTTCCGTGCGCTGGCGGATGTGGTATTTGTCGTGCACCAAGATCGAGATCATCAATGGCCATCCCGAACCGTTTTACGACGTGAAATACGCCGAGTCGGCGGACGGCATCCGGTGGGAACGCACCGGGCACGTCTGCGTTGGTTACGACGACTTTACGGACGCCATCGGCCGGCCAACGGTTTACAAAGATGGCGACCGGTACAAGATGTATTTTTCGTTTCGCAACGCCACCAACTACCGAACCGACGTGCAGCGCAGCTACCGCATCGGGTACGCCGAATCAACGGACGGTATCCATTGGCAGCGCCGGGACGAGCTGGCGGGCATCGAACGCTCGGCTGAGGGCTGGGATTCGCTGATGATGGACTATTGCCACATTTTTCCGCACAGAAATCAGTGGATCATGTTCTACAACGGCAACGGTTTTGGCGCGTCGGGTTTTGGTTTTGCCACGCAGCCGATCGAGCGCTAAAGTAGCCTAATTGCGTGCGTAATGGTCGGGCTGTCAGCTTATTTTATCGGTGAAAAATTGATAAACTGGTAAGGTATTTGTTTCGGGGTTAAGGTAGTTGCGCTGCAACGGACCGTGCGCGTTGATGGTTTTTTTATCTGTCAATCCCCATGAAAGAAGTAGCAAAATATCTGATCAAGGTTGACGCCGTGTTTAGAAACGGCCGCATTGTGCCCGAGATTTCGTACGAGAACGTGATGGCGTTGGTGAACGAACCCAACATTGTCATCATTAAAACGGGCATTCCCAAACGAAATTTACGCCGGGTCATCGACGCGACCCGGAATTGGGCCGCGAAGACGCCCTTAGCCGAAGGCCCGGATGTGTTCGACAACAACCAGCATAAGCACCGGCTGCACATCGCCCGCATTCAGCAGGCTCCGCAGTTGTTTCACAACCACACGTTCGACGCGATCCTGGATCTGGAAGAACCCACCAAACAAACGCTACTCAACGTGTTTCAACCAATTCGTCGGTTCTGGAACAGCCTGACGGGAAACCGCGAAGAATTTGGCGTTCGGAAGGGTCAGCCGTATTTTCATCCCCAAATTACGCACTACCCGCTGGGCGGTAGTTTTTTCGGACGGCACTGGCACCCCCTCAACCCGCAGAAGGTAGGCACCATACTGGCGCTTAACCAATTCGGGCGGGATTACTTCTCGGGCGGAACGGGGTACGTTATTAACGACCACATCATTGAAACCGAAGGCTTTCACGACATTGGCGATATGATTTTGTTTCGCTACGATTTGCCGCACTGGGTTAGTCCGTCGAGTTTCGCCAACCAGTTCAGTTGGGACAATCCCGCCGGGCGTTGGGTAGCGATTTTACCGTTCTACGACCCTTGGGGAACGCCCGCCGAAAAGGAAGAGCCGCAGGGTTGGAAGCGACAGTTTCAGCAGGTGCGCAAAGGGGTACCGGCCCTAATCGTTTAGCGCGAAATTCCCCGCGGTCCGGCAAGCAAGAACGCCTAAATCGTTCTTATCTTTGTCGGTAACAAAACCCGGTCTTTGCGCCCGACCTGTTGCGTTCAGACCGGGTTTACTTGTCTAATATGATTAAGGTCAGTGTCTTAATTATTACGTATAACCAGCACAAGTTTATCCGCAAAGCAATCGACAGCGCGCTTGCGCAACGGACAACGTTTCCGATCGAAATCTTAGTGGGTGATGATTATTCGTCGGATGGCACGCGGGAGATTATCCGGGCCTACGAACAAGAGCACCCCGGCTTGGTGACGGGCGTGTTGCACGAGCGTAATCTGGGTAAGAACGGCGGTCTCAACCTGCTGGAAACCCTGAAACTGGCCAAGGGTGAGTATTACGCCCTAATGGACGGCGACGACTACTGGACCGATCCGCTCAAGCTGCAAAAGCAAGCCGATCAGCTTGATGCGCATCCCGATTACTCCACTGTTTTTCACAACGCCCAGGTTATCTACGAAGACAACAGCAAACCCGCCTATCTGCTCAACGGTCTTGATATGAAGCCGTACTACACACTGGACGACCTCATCGGCGAAAACGAAATTTGGTTCATGGCCACGTCGAGCACCATGTTCCGCAACAACATCCGCGAGTACCCCGATTGGTTTAAGGAATCGTCGAGTGGGGACATTCCCCGGCTTATTCTCAAGGCCAAATTGGGTAAGATTGGTTACCTGCCCGACGTGATGTCGGTGTACCGGAAAAACCCCGCCGGGGCCAGTTTCCACGATAACGAGCGCGATGAAGCGTTTCTGCGCAACCGAATCAACATGTACAGCGCCATCAACCGCGAGCTGGACTTTCACTACGATCGCCTGCTGCGCCGGAACATTGCTCGCTACTACCGCATGATGCTCGACGCCCGGCAGTACGAGCAAAGTTACTTTCGCCGGGCCGGGCTGGCCGTAAAATATCTTTATCTGGCTCAGCCGGGCTGGACCAAAGCGAAAGATGTTATTCGTGATTATCTTGTGCCTGAGCCGCTTCGTAAATTGTACAGTACCATTCGGCTCTTGCCGCATCGTTGACGGACGGCGAACGGAGATCGCCCGGTCCTCCAATCGAAACTAATTAGAAAGTATCATGAAACTGAGTGTTGTTATTCCGGCTTACAACGAAGAAGAATCGCTGACCCCCACGTTGCGCTCGCTTTACCAGACCTTATCGAAGCACGGCGTTCCCCACGAAATCTGCGTTACCAACGATAACTCTAAGGACGGTACGTTGCGCGTTCTTCAGCAATTAGCCGCTACCGAAATTCCCACGCTTGTGTATTACACCAACACCGGCCCTAACGGTTTTGGCTACGCAGTGCGCTACGGGCTTGAGCGGTTCTCGGGCGACTGCGTGGCCGTGTTCATGGCCGACTTGTCGGACGACCCCGAAGACTTAGTCAGGTATTATCATAAAATGCTGGAAACCGACGTGGATGCCGTTTTTGGGTCGCGCTGGATTAAAGGCGGCAAAGTAGTAGATTACCCACCCCTCAAAAAGTCGATCAACCGCGTGGCCAATTTCGTGGTCAGAATGGTTATGGGCATTCCTTACAACGATACGACAAACGCCTTCAAACTTTACAAACGCGAGACAATCGAAGGAATCAAGCCGTTTTTGTCGCCCCATTTCAACCTAACGGTTGAGCTGCCCTTAAAGGCCATCGTTCGGGGTTATTCGTACACCGTGGTACCCAATAGCTGGACCAACCGCAAATACGGCGAGTCGAAGCTGAAAATTAAAGAAATGGGCAGTCGCTATTTCTTTATTCTAATGTACTGCCTGATCGAAAAGTATTTCTCGCGGGGCGATTTTCGCAAGAGGCCGACTACCCCCGTTCCGCAAACGGTTACCCGGTGA
>CAXUEB010000078.1:2917-4902 GCA_964249775.1 uncultured Spirosoma sp. | reverse complement strand
GTGGTAGACGACCAGCGTTTGCACGACGGCCCATACCATTGCGCTGCCGAGCATGTAGAGCAGCAAGGAGCCGCGGCTGACACGAAACGAAACGGCGAGCGCCGTTCCACCGAGAGGGGTTAGAATCAGGGGCGTCAGGAAGGCAATGCCCAGCAAACCCGCGCGTTGGTAGATACGGACGGCCAACCGGGTGCGCTTGGTGAACCGGCGGGGCGGCTGCTTGCGAAACCGCTGCATCAGCCGGTCCAGCGCGGTTCCGGCGAAGACGACGGCCACCACGCTGAGCATCATGCCCAGCACGGTGCAAGCGGCCGTTTCGGGCCACGACAAGCCCACCGCCACGCCCGCCAGCGGTCCGCCGATAAACTTCAAGGTACTGGCCAGAACGACCGACATGTACTTCGCGAACTGCATACTTACCCGTTGATCTTTAAACAACGCCCAAATGTAGCCGTTGTTTCCCATATGCCGCTGCTCCGTTCTGCTTACCCCGGCCCGCCCGCTTACCAGTACAATGGTCATCTGCAAACGATTATGCCCAGTTTGACGCGCCGGGTGCTGGGCGTCGACTACGAACGCGAACGGCTGACGCTTTCCGACGGCGACTTTGTGGACCTCGATTGGCTGGAAGGGCCTAATCGGCGGCTGTTGGTGCTGACCCACGGTCTCGAAGGCGATAGCAACCGGCAGTACATGCGTGGTACGGCTAAACTCTTCGCGCAGCAGGGCTATGATGTGCTGGCCTGGAACTGCCGCTCGTGCAGATCGTTTTGGTTGGTTACAGCATGGGCGGGAATATTACGCTCAAGTACCTCGGCGTGCACGGCCGCGATCTGCCCGGTCCAATCCGCCGGGGTGTTGCGATTTCGGCCCCGACGGACCTCGGAGCCAGCGCCCAACTGCTCGACCGGCCGTCGAACCGCTTTTACCGGAACCGGTTCATGAAAAAACTGATTATCAAACTCAGTCAGAAAGCCGACCGTTTTCCCGATCGACTGAGCATGAATCGGTTAGGGGATGTCCGGCAGTGGCGCGATTTCGACGACTTTTTTTCGGCTCCCGTCAATGGCTACCGCGACGCTGGTGATTTTTACCAACAGGCCTCGGCCGTCAACTTCATGGCGTACCGACGCTTTTACTGAACGCCCAGAACGATCCGTTGCTTTCGCCCGAGTGTTCGCCCGCCCATCTGGCCGAAGCGCATCCACACCTGTTTCTGGAAACGCCCCGTACCGGGGGGCACGTTGGCTTTGCCCTTACCCGCGACGTGCACACCTACGCCGAACGCCGGGCGTTGATCTTTGCGCGGGGCGAATAAGCGGGCTTTTTGTTAACCAATTTACGCAACCAAGACCAACTGCCTTGCCATGACGCTGGTTTACCTCGACGCCCACACGCTCAATCCGGGCGATCTAAGCTGGGCACCCATTGAATCACTCGGCGACGTAACCTTGTACGACCGGACTGCACCCGACCAAATCGTTGAGCGCGCCCGCGACGCCGGTATCCTGCTGACCAACAAAGTAAAAATAGGCTGTGAAACGCTGGCGCAGTTGCCAACGCTGCGGTACATAGGCGTGACGGCCACCGGCTACGACATCGTGGATGTAGCAGCCGCCCGCGAACGGGCCATTGTGGTAACCAACGTGAAAGGCTACAGCACCGATTCGGTCGCGCAGGTAACGTTTGCCCTCCTGCTCGAACTAACGCACCGCACCGGCTTACACACCGACAGCGTCCGGGCGGGCGGCTGGACACGTTCCCCGGATTTTAGCTACGCCCTAAGCCCGTTGGTCGAACTGGCCGGTAAAACGCTGGGTTTAATTGGGTACGGCGACATTGGCCGGAAAGTCGCGGCTCTTGGGCAAGCGTTTGGCATGAACGGCTTGGTGCATCGTCGGCACCCAACGTCCGAACCAGGCGCGGGCATTCGTTGGGTCGATCAAGACACCATTTTTACCGAGAGCGACGTCGTAGCCTTGCAT
>CAXUEB010000078.1:0-2907 GCA_964249775.1 uncultured Spirosoma sp. | reverse complement strand
GGCGTACCTGCTCAACACCAGCCGGGGAAGTTTACTGAACGAACGGGATGTGGCCGATGCCTTGCGCGAAGGCCGCATCGCCGGCGCGGGCTTGGACGTGTTGGCCACTGAGCCGCCCCAACCCGACAATCCGTTGTTAGCCGCCCCCAATTGTTTGATTACGCCCCACATTGCCTGGGCTTCCTACGAAGCGCGGCAGCGCCTGATGCAGGAAGTGGCCGGTAACGTCCGGGCGTTTCTGGCCGGAACACCCCAGAATGTAGTTGGTTAAGAGGACCCCAACAACGAGTAAGGCCGGAATTGCGTTAGCAAACCGGACCGCGTGGGCGCTGCTTACATGCCGGCGATGCGAATCAGGTCATCAATCTGGTTGATGATGGTGCCATTTTCGGGCATGTTGATGTCCTGACCAACCACCTGATAGCCCGTGAACAGCAGATGCGAATCGGGAAAAGCTTTCGCCATCCGATCAACGAAGGGCTGTACTTCATGATTCGCCGGTACCGACGTCAGCGCCGTGAAGATAAAGTCCGGTCGGTGCACGTTGTAGGCAAACACTAACTCGTTGAAGGGCAGGCTTTGGCCCAGGTAAATAACTTTGTTATAGCGGGCACGAACAATGTAATTGGCAAAGAGCAGGCTGATTTCATGCAGCTCGCCTTCGGGCAAAAACAGCATGTAGCGTTTGCCGTTGGGCCGCTGCTTATTAACTTGTCCGTCGATGGCGACGATGATTTTCTGGCGAATCAGGTTGGTGATGAAATGTTCCTGCGCCGGCCCCACCGACCCCGTAATCCACAACGTACCCAATCGGCTCAGGAACGGATAGATGATGTGGATCATCGTGTTCTCAAAGCCAAATTGGAGAATATTCGTGCTGATAATTTTCTCGAAGCGCTCTTCGTCCAGGTCGATCATCGAAATGGTTAGCGCATGAATCTGGTCGGGGTAACTAAGCTGCCGGTCCGAAATCTTGATGACTTCGCGGTACATCTCCTCGATGGCCAACTTTGAAATCTCCGAGATCTTGTAACCGTGATCTTTTAGCAGCGAAATATTCAGCACCAGCTTCAGATCGTGATCGTCGTAGGTGCGGATATTGGTGTCGGTCCGCTTGGGCGTGATAATGTTATAGCGCTGTTCCCAGATGCGCAGCGTGTGGGCCTTGATGCCCGATAGCTGCTCCAAATCTTTGATGGAGTAATTACTCATAATGCAACGGGTTACGACTACGCAACCAATGGGTTATTCCGCAGAACTACTACGTATAAATGGTTGAAGAACGCGCCTAACAGCAACCGCCGTCAACAAAGGTTGTTATCTACTCTGCTGCGATTTGGGGCACGTACCTTCAACAAGAAAAGGGGAATGGCTTGATATTGAACTCAGAAAGGACCAATATGTTTAACGTTTCACTACAGAAGAATAAACAAGTTATGACCGATAAAAAATAAGAATTGCCCCGCTAAGAGCCACTTGGCTAACCGATTCTCTTTCCGAAACGGCAGCTTATACCATACATAGAAGAAGACAAACGAGACAACCCACCAGCCGACGTAGTTCTGAAGCGGCACCGGTTGATTAAACCAGGTCCAAAAATCGAGGTGAACGGCCACTGGTTCAATAAAAAAGTCGAGCAGCGTCATCAGCGTGGCAGCCGCGGCTGTTTTGAGGTAAACAGAGCCGCGTAGGGCATTGCACACCGAACCGCAGCAGTACGAAAGCATCAGCCAATTAAAGCCAATAATTGGCGGTACCGACCAAAGGTGAGCGCCCAAGCCCGAACCGTAGGCGTATCGCCCAAACACCAGACCCGTGTGCACGCCCAGCACTTCGACCAAGTAGCCAGTCAGAAACGCGAACAAAGCATACGCGTAGAAAGCCGGTCGCCAGTCGGTGTGGTAAAGCAGCAGCACCACCAGCGAACTGATAAGCGTTAGCGGGCTGAGCGGCTTAAAGTAAGTGGCCAGTACGGGCAATTGCATACCAACGACACCGGCCGTGTACGTCAGCAGAAGTACGGTTCGGATGGTGGCGTGGTGACGGGCCGGGATAGGAACGCTAAGCGGCATGGGTAAACAACCGGATAACGAAGCGGAAAGTTGACCGGTGAGCACGAAAAAAGCCCCGATCTTATCGGGGCTTCTCTATTCATTGGGTGAAAGACGGGGCTCGAACCCGCGACCTTCGGAACCACAATCCGACGCTCTAACCGACTGAGCTACAATCACCGTTTTTGGCCCACAAAATTAAGGATAAATAGGAAATGCTGAGTGCTAACCGGTGAAATATTTTTTGAAGATACACGCCGGTTAGTACTCAGAATAGAATCAACTCGGCTGTTTGCCTTGCTGATACCGTTGCTCAGCCGCGTTCCAGTCGACAACATTGAAGTAAGCCGCAATGTAGTCGGGGCGCTTGTTTTGGTACTTCAGATAATACGCATGTTCCCACACGTCAAGCCCAATAACTGGAAATCCTTTGGTTTCGGCGATATCCATTAGGGGGTTGTCTTGGTTGGGCGTTGAGGTAACCGCCAACTGACCATCGGGCGATACAACCAACCAAGCCCAACCCGAACCAAACCGCGTCGTGGCGGCTTTGGTGAACTCTTCTTTAAAAGCGTCGTACGAACCAAATTTCTGATTGATCGCTTCGGCTAATTCACCGCTTGGCTGCCCACCACCGTTAGTTGACAACGTATTCCAGAATAGCGTGTGGTTGTAGTGCCCCCCACCGTTGTTACGCACCGCAACGGGTGCCTGACTAACGCTGCTCAGCAAATCCTCGATGGACTTTGACTCCATCTCGGTGCCGTTAATGGCGTTGTTGAGGTTGGTAACGTAGGCGTTGTGGTGTTTTCCATGGTGGATTTCCATGGTTTGTTTGTCAATGTGGGGTTCGAGC
>CAXUEB010000077.1:8274-18859 GCA_964249775.1 uncultured Spirosoma sp. | reverse complement strand
ACTGCAACTGCGCGTGTTTGGCGGCTGCGTTGAAGTCGAACGGCTGGTTCATGTCGTCCTGGGGCGTGTGGTAAATTGTTGCCCGCCAGTCGAGGTTGAGTTTAGTGCCGTTGCGGTCATCGCCGGTCGTGGAGCCGCTCTTAATGAATAGGGACGGAATGCCCTGCCGCACGAAGCTAAAGTGGTCCGAGCGCAGAAACACCGCCTGCTCCGGGATAGGGTCTTTGGCGATTTGGATGTTTAGGAACTGGGCCGCCGTCGTTACCGGTCCCGACAGGCTCGAATGCTCCGCGCCGTAGGGCACAATGTCGAACAGCGGGTGAAAGAAAAACGGCATGTCCAAGCTCAAATTGGCCACCAGCTTTTCTTTCGGTACGGTCGGGTTAGCCGCGAAGTAATCCGAACCCAACAACCCCAGTTCCTCGCCCGTGACGCCCACAAACAAGACTGACCGCCGGGGCGCTTTGGGCAGCGACGTAAACAGCCGGGCCGTTTCGAGATTAATCGCCACGCCCGACGCGTTGTCGTGCGCCCCGTTGTAAATCGAATCGCCTTTCACCGGCCGGCCAACGCCGAGGTGATCGAGGTGCGCCACGTAAACAACGTATTCATTCTTCAGCACCGGGTCGGAGCCGGGCAGCAAGGCCACGACGTTCTGACCGGGCACGTCTTCAACCACGTCGGTTTGCGTCTGCACCCGCACCGAAACCGGCAGGGCAAACGCCTGCGGCTGGTTCTGACGGGCCTTGCGCAGCATCTCGTCGAAAGCGACGGGCGCACCGGCAAACAGCAACCGGGCCGTTGAATCGCTTATCGTGGCCGAACCCTGAATGGCCGGGTACGTCCGCTGGGGCTTGCCCTGCTTATCGACCCAACGGTAAATGCCTTGCCGGGCGCGGGGGGCGGCCGATTCAATCCGGTTGCGTAAGTCGGTCGGCAGGTTGAACGCCAGCGTTCCCACCGCCCCGTGGGCCACGGCGTTTTCGGCCTTTGACGAGCCGTAGTACGCCCGCTGATTCGACGGAAACGTAGCCGGTGCGCCGTTCAGGTGCACGACAAGCTTCCCCCGCACGTCGATGCCGGCGTAATCGTCGTAGCCCAATTCAGGGGCCGTCACACCGAAACCGACAAACACCACCGGAGCCGTTACGTCGCTGCTGGGCCGGTCGGGGAGGGGGTTAAGAATGAAGTTGCGACCATAGGTCAGCTTGCGCTCGGTGCCGTTGGCGACTACGGTCAGCGCCCCGGCTGCTTCGCGCACCTGCCACCGGCGCAGGGGCACAGCCTGCCGGTAGGTGCCGTTTTCGCCCGCCGGTTGCAAACCGAGTTTTTTTAGCTGGTCTTCCACGTACTGAGCCGCCAGGGCAAAGCCGCGCGAACCGGGTTTGCGGCCTTCGAGCCGGTCGTCGGCCAGGTAGCGCATGTGCGCTTCAATATTCGGCGGCCGAACCGACTGGGCCGCCCGTTGCGCGTCGGTAGGAACGGTTGTTTGAGCGTTGACCAGTCCGATACTCAACGCGGACAGAACGAGAAAGCAGGAATACGTCAAACGAGAAAGGTGCATGAGTGTTCGATTTTTAGGGTAGTTAGGTTGTATAGAAAAACAAAGATACGGTCTGAGCCGCCAGAAGTTACCGTTTACAGCTTTCGTATCCGAATCGCGCAGCCACCACCCTTTGCCAAACGAATCGGCAACGTGGTTTTGGCGTTCACGCGCTCACGCTCGATGGTGTACGCTTCGGGGTTCGTTTGCCAGTCGGCGTTGTCGGCGTCGCGGTAAATGACAGCTTCGTAGTTGTTGTCCGGCTCTAAAAAATCCAGTGGAACCGACACGTTCCGGCTGTTCTCGTCGGTGATCGCGCCGACGTACCAACTATCTCCACCTTTGGCCCGGCGGGCAATGGTTAGGTAATCGCCCGGCTCAGCCGCTAAAACTTTCGTGTCGTCCCAGTCGACGGGCACGTCGCGGATGAACTGGAACGCGTCGAGGTGGCCTTCGTAATTCTCCGGCAAATCAGCCGCCATTTGGAGTGGGCTATACAGCGTGACGTAGAGGGCCAACTGCTTGGCCAGCGTCGTGCGGACGCGCGTGGTGCGGGTGCTGTCGAACTGGTTCAGGCGCATCCGAAACAAACCCGGCGTAAAGTCCATTGGCCCGCCCAGCATTCGGGTAAACGGCAGAATGGTGGTGTGTTCGGGCGTGATACCGAGCGTCGGCGCGTTGTTGAATTCGCTGCCGCGGGCGGCTTCGCTGGCCATCCAGTTCGGGTAGGTGCGGTGCAGGCCGGTGGGGTGCGCCGATTCGTGCGAATCGACCATGAGTTTATATTCGGCCGCGCGTTCGGCGACCCGCTCGTAGTGGCCCACCATCCACTGACTATCGTGGTGTTCGCCCCGCGGAATGATCCGGCCGACGTAGCCCGTCTTGACCGTGTTGATGCCCTGCTCGACCATGAACCGAAACGCCCGGTCCAGCCGGCGCTCGTAGTTGGTCACCGACCCCGATGTTTCGTGGTGCATGATGAGCCGCACTCCTTTCCGTTGGGCGTAGGCCCGCAATGAGTCAAGGTTGTAGTCGGCGTAGGGTGTCACAAAATCGAACACGTCTTCTTTCCAGTTGCCGAACCAGTCTTCCCAGCCCACGTTCCAGCCTTCGACCAGAACGCCGTCGAAGCCGTATTTAGCCGCAAAGTCGATGTAGCGCCGGACGTTGGCCGTGTTCGCGCCGTGTTTACCGCTGGCCTTTTCCCAGGTGGCTTTGCCGACGTGCATTTCCCACCACATACCCACAAACTTCTGCGGCTTGATCCACGACGGGTCCTTAATCTTCGACGGTTCGTTGAGATTCAGAATCAGCTTGGACGCGACGATGTCGGTGGCCTTGTCGCTGACAATCACCGTCCGCCAGGGCGTTTGCGCCGGCGTTTGCAGGTACGCTTTGTTGCCCACCGCGTCGGGCGTTAGCTGCGCCCGGAGCGTGCGGGTCGGCTTATCCAACCGCAGGTGCATGACGGGGTAGTTGCGCAGGGCGGCTTCGTAGAGGCTGATGTACAGCCCGTCGGTTGTTTTGACCAAGAGGGGTGTCTGCACGGCGTCGGCCCCGATGGGCGATTGCAGCGCAATGTCTTTTTCCCGCTTAAGTGCCGACAGCGCATCCACCGCGCTCAACTTTGTGCTGTTGTAGAGGTACTCGTTGGTGTCGTAATCGCCCGGCATCCAGAACATTCGGTGATCGCCGGAGAGCTTAAACTGCGTCCGTTCGTCTGCCACCACGAAGTGCGTTAAGGCTGGTTGTTGCGGAAACTCGTACCGAAAACCGACGCCGTCGTTGAAGACTCGGAACCGCACGCGCACCTGAATCCCCGAACGGCCCTGATCGGTCAGCGTCAGCAGCAGTTCGCGGTAGTGATTCCGAATGCGGCTCACCTCACCCCAGACCGGCTGCCACGTCTCGTCAGTCGTCGACGAGTCGGCCGCCGTGATGGTAAACCGGTCTAAGGTCACGGCAGGTTTGCTGAAGACAAACCCCAGCGTCGACGGCTCAATGACCCGCTTGCCTTTGTACGTAATCCGGTACGCGACGCTGCCCTGCGCGTCGTTGCCTACGGACAAAACAATCTGGCGATCCGGCGATGAAACCGCGAGGAATCGCTGGGCGTACAGGGGCGGTAGCAGGCTGCTGATCAACAGCGTAGTCAGGAAAAACTTTATCATTTGGGCTTGGAGAATGTACAAAGCAAAAGTAACGTAATCAAATTACTTGATTAGCTTCTTTGCCCCATCGTCTGCGTAATGAAACCGCTGATGTTCTGCGGCTCACGACCCAGAATCCGTTGCAAGGCATCACGGGTGCAATCGAGTGCGCCGGCCCGGAAAATGGCGGCTAAACCGGCTTGCATCGCTACTGCCTGAGGGGGCAAGCCGGCCGCGGTTAGCTCGTCTTTAAACGCTTCCGGGCTAACGTCGGTGTACTGTACTGACTTGCCCGTTGCCTGGCTAATCGCGTCGGCAATCTCGGCGAAGGCGTAGCTGCGACCCGCCGTGATTTCCAGCGTCTGATTGGGGTAAGCAGTCGGGTTCGTTAGCACGTTCGCCAAGGCTTCGGCCATCTCGGTGCGCAACGCGAGGTTCACCCGCGCCCCGCCCGTTGGAAAAGGCCACTCGCCCGTCTCGGCGGCCCTACCAATGAACCAGGGTAATGATTCGAGGTAGAACGTATTGCGGAAGATGGTGTAGGGAAGCCCCGACTCATAGATAATTTGCTCCGTGCTCCAGTGGTCGTTTGCCAGTGGAGTCAGTTGCTTATTGGCCTGTACCAGACTGGTGTAGATTAAGTGCTTTACGTTAGCTTCCTGCGCGGCTTTGATGACGTTGGCGTGTTGCGTCACCCGGTCCTGCATCGAACTGGACGATATGAGTAGCACCGTGTCAACGCCCGGCATGGCAGCTTGTACCGACCCGTAGTCGAAATAATCGCCGATGCGGATGCGGACGCCTTTTTGGGCTAAGGGCTGCCCTTTTTCGGCGCTCCGCACGAAGGCCGCGATGCGATTAGCCGGCGTTGTTTGTAGCAAGAAATCAAGGGTTGCGCTGCCCAGATGGCCATTCGCGCCGGTGATTAGAAGCATGGTTGTATTGATTAATTATAGCTCTGCCAATCCTGAGAAGTGGCAAATGTAGCTCTGCCAATCCTGGCGGAGTAGCACGCGACAGCCATTTCTTGCACGAGTTGCTGTCGCGCGCTGCTCCGCCAGGATTGGCAGAGCTACGTTCAAACCCTCGCTCGACGGGGCTTAATCCAGTACGTCAGGCCACCGATCAGCACAATACCTAAGCCAATCAGGCTTTCGACGGGTTTGTCGGTGACGATGAAGCCCAAGACGAACAGGCTGAAACCAATGTACAGAATCTGTAAATACGGCCGGAACGGACTGTGAAAATCACCCGGTCGGCGCGGTGTGCGGAAAAGACTGGCGACGGTCAGCGTACCCATCAGTTGCAGCACGAACGACGTGCAGAGGAGAACCTGTTCGAGCGTGCCCGAAAACAACAGCACCAGCGTAATGCCGATTTGCAACCAGATTGCCCGGACGGGAATCTGCCGCCGACTCTCCTGCCCAAAGAACTGCCAGAGCGGGTAGTCGCGCGCCATGCGGCTCGTTACCCGCGCGCCAATCCAGACGTACGAACTCATCGTCGCTACCAACTGAAGGGCAATGCCCAAACTCACCCAACGCCCCGCCGTGGGTCCGAAGCGGTTCGCGAACGCCACTACTGCCACGTCGGCCTGCCCCGACAGTTGCGCCACGGGTGCTAATTTCAGAAACACAACCTGCAAGCCCACGTACAGCAACGTCACGACGAGCGTACCCAGCAGCAAGGCTTTGGGCAGGTTTTGGCGCGGGTCGCGGATCTCAGAGACGATGTAAGCGGCTGCGTTCCAGCCCGTATAGGCATACGTAACGTACAAGAGCGACACCGCGAACCGGCTCGTGAGAACTTCCTGCTGGTAGCTGTCGTCGAGCCGAAAGGCGTTGGGCACGGCCGGGGCCGCGACGTAGCCAACGACCAGCACCAGCAGGACAAACGCGATTTTTAGGGCCGTCGTCGCGTTCTGGAACACGCTGCTTTGCCGCAAGTTCACCGAATGCAGCAATCCGATGGACACAATCAACCCCGCCGTCAGAAAACGGCCGATTAAACCGAGCGGACGTAAGTAGGCTTCCATCGCGATGCCCGCAATGGCCACCGGAGCCGCAAACCCGCCTACCAGCGACACCCAGGCCGACAAATACCCCAAAAACGGGTGTAGCCCGCGCGAAATAAAGATGTAGTCGCCCCCTTTCTCGTCGGGGTAGTGGGTGCCCAGCTCGGCGAGGGTAAACGCGCCCATCAAGGCCAGCGCACCGCCCAGCACCCACAGCAAGATAATCGACCCCGTGTGCTGCACGGCGGCCAACTGAAACCCCAGACTCGTAAACACGCCCGTCCCGACCATGTTGGCGATTACCAAGGACGAGGCCGTCAGCCAGCCGATTTTCGGGGTGGTTTGGGGCATGGGAAATAAGGATGTAAGCCGTTACCGAAGAGCCACGCGGCTTTTTACGCATCAATTCGGGTAGCTTTCCTCAGTAAGAACAGGGGATTTTCCCGTAATCAAACTATTGATCAACAGCTACTTTTGGGGACGAATCAACGCCCGTAGTGGGTTGTTATTTCTAACCTTATCCTCTTTTCAATCATGGTTGCGCCCGAAACTAATTTTGCCTTTGATTTTGACGTCATGACGCAGGCCGCCGAACATTGGTCAGACAACCAACGCACGCGGGAACGGAAAATCGAACACCTGAAGCAGAAACACTACGTTGAGGCCGAACCCAAAGAACGGTTGGCCAAGCGGGCGAACCGGCTCATCGGCAAGGTCAAAGAAACGTTTCAGGAAGACGGGTCTTCGCCGGTCCGGTCGGCCCTGTCCGACGAACTGACGAAGTTGATCGAGCGGGAACCCCTTCGGGCGGAAGACATCAACGACGACCTAATGGAGCGCGTAATCGGCGAAACTCGCGATTTTCTGTCCGTCAACTTTCTGGCGAAAGCGATTCAGGCCAGTCGTTGCGTTGGTCGTATCGTTACCAAACTGGGCGGGGGACGCGTCGGCTACGGCACCGGATTTCTGGTGTCGCCCCGTCTGTTGCTAACCAATCACCACGTGCTGCCGTCCGGGTCGGAGGCCGCGATGAGTACCGTCGAGTTTGATTATCAATTGGATATCCTGGGAAAGACGTTGACGACGCAACGCTTTAGACTGCAACCCGACGTTTTCTTTCTCAACGACAAAGCCTTGGACTTTGCCTTGGTTGCCGTCAGTCCAGCGTCTGAACAGGGCAAGCCGCTGAACAAGTACGGCTGGCTGCCCCTGATTAAGGACGAAGGCAAAATTATTCTTAAAGACTGCGTCAATATCATTCAGCATCCGCGCGGAGAACTCAAACAGGTGGTGATCCGCGAAAACGAACTGGTGGATTTGTTAGACAGCGGGTTTGCCCACTACCGGGGCGATACCGAACCGGGTTCGTCGGGTTCGCCCGCCTTCAACGATCAGTGGGAAGTCATTGCCCTGCACCATTCGGGCGTACCGAAAACAGACGAGAAAGGCCAGTACATCGACGTTGACGGCGGAATCTGGCGGAAAGGCGACGATCCGGCCCGGCTGGTCTGGTTGGCCAACGAAGGCATTCGCATTTCCCGGATTGTGCAGTACGTTGAAAAAGCCCCAATCCGCAACCATGAGCGCGCATTACGGGATGAACTGCTCAACGCATCGGCACCATCGCCTGTCGTGATACCCTCCGTCGCCCCTGAGCCACAACTCCAGGAAGTCGGGGTGAATCCGACCGATGGAGCCGTTACCGTTACGATACCCTTGACGATTACCGTCCGGTTGGGCGAGACCGTTACAACCTCGGTGGCGATTGAACCGACGCTGACGAACCAGGACCCGTCTATTACCCAACGAATCGAGTCGGATAAAAGCTACAAAGATCGGCCGGGCTATGATTCCAACTTCCTGGGTTTTTCCGTGCCGATGCCCAAGCTCTCCAATGCCATTCGCAGCCAGGCGTTTGCGGTGCCGGGGGCGAGTGGCGCGGCTAAGTACGAACTCAAGTATCATCACTACAGCGTCCTTATGAATCAGGCGCGCCGGTTGGCGTTTGTGTCGGCGGTGAACCTGTGGGCCAACGCGCCGTTCGACCAGTCGCGCGAAGGCAACGACCGGTGGCGTGTCGACCCGCGCCTGCCGGAGCGTGCCCAAACCGGCGAAGACTTGTACCGGGGCAATCCGCTGGATCGGGGCCACCTGACCCGGCGCGATGATGCCGCCTGGGGCAAAACCGCGCAGGAAGCCCGGCTGGCCAACGACGATACGTTTCACTTCACAAACTGCGCGCCCCAGCACGAGGTCTATAACCAAAGCGGCAAAGCTTCCGCGAAAGGTCTCCGGCTTTGGGGCAATCTGGAAAACCACATTACGGAACAGGCCGAAGCCAACGATTGCCGGATCACCGTATTCAACGGCCCCGTTTTTCGGGCCGACGACCGGCTGTACCGGGGAGTGCAGCTTCCGCGGGAGTTCTGGAAAGTGGGCGTGTTCGAGAACGACAAAGGTGATCCCAGAGCGCTGGCGTTTTTGCTGAGTCAGGAATCCCTGATCAAAGACCTGCCCACCGAGGAGTTCGTGGTGGGCGAATACAGGCCGTTTCAGATCAAGATTCGGGAACTGGAAAGTCGAACTAAGCTTGATTTTGGTAAACTACGCACGTTCGATCCGCTGGAGAACGACGAAAGCGAAGCATCGTTCGAGACCGACACCGAAATAGTTTCTCTGCTACGGCTGAGCGACATAGTCGTATAGACAACAATTCGTTACGTCAGCGACCGAGTGTATACGCTTGGTGCACCTGACCAACGTCGATGGTTTGCACCGTCGTTTCCACGTCGAGGGTTCGCGCAACCGCAACAGCCGCCGAAGCCATCAGCCAAACGTTAGCAACTCCACTAACTACGGAGTCGCTAACGTTTGGTTGATGGCTTCGGCGGTCCGGCGCAGGGCGTGCTGCACCTTGGTCGCGGTCGCGGAGTCGTGGCGGTAAGCGGGCAGGTAAACGCTTAAACCGGCGGCTACCTCGCCGTACCGACGAATGGGTACGGCGTAGCCAATCACCTGCCGACTGCTTTCCTGAAAGGCGCAGGCTGCGGTCCGAATCTTGTCTACTTCTTCACTGAACGTTTCTGGCTGCGTAGCTTCGGGCCACACGTCGGCGGTCGGCAGGCCGTAGCGGGCGATAAACTTATGCAGCTCCGCATCCGGCAACGTACCGACCAGCAAACGCCCGGACGCCGAATCATAAACGTGTTTTTCGTCGGCCGTGTGCACCTGTAAGGGCTGATCGCACAGCGCCCGGTGAATCAGCAGCCGTTGGTTACCGTTCAGGACGGCCAACAGGCAGCTTTCGTTGAGTTGCTCGGTCAGCCGTGCCATCTCGGTCCGGGCCGCTTCGAGCAGGTCTTTTCGGTAAGCGGTGTTGCCCGTCAGCAGATACGCCTTGGCCCCTAAGCAATAGCCTTTCTTGGCGCTTACCTGATCCAGATACCGGCGGTTCACCATAGTCTTCATGATGTTCGCGCAGGTTCCGTGGTTCAGACTAACGGCATCGGCTACCTCCGTTAGAGATTTTGGTCGGCTTGGTTCCTGAGCGACGTATTCCAGTATGTCAAAAGCGCGATGAATAACTTGAATCATAGTACACTAATTTTTTAATGTAAAATTGATACAATGTTTCTGTTCTACAACCAATTCAAAATTCTGTTTATCATAAAAACATGCAAAAATCTGTTGGTCAATTATTTACTCATAAGAGATTGCGTCTGGAGAGCTGCTGACTGATGTAATCAAGGAAACGTTAAAAAATATCTATGTAAAAACTTGTGGACTTATACGATTCATAGTAAAATTACGCCATGAAAAATTGATTTTTACAATATTGAACTAAATCTTTACCGAACTGTGAAAAGAACCTACTACGCCTGGTTGTTAACCGCCTATCTGCTGGGGTTGGCAAGCACGGTTCTTCAGGCCCAAGCGCCTGCGTTGTCCGGCCGGGTAACAACCGGCGTTGGGCGCGACGCGCTCCCCGGCGTAAACGTGTCGATTGAAGGCACTACGACCGGCACCACCACCGGAGCCGACGGTACGTACCGGCTCAACCTGCCTTCGACCTCGGCCACCGTGGTTTTTTCGTACATCGGCTACGTAACCCAGCGCGTGGCCGTGGGTGGCCGCAGCCAGTTAGACATAACGCTGGATGAAGACAACAAAGCCCTTAACGAGGTCGTCGTGGTCGGTTACGGTACGGTTCGTAAGAGCGACCTGACTGGTTCCCTGGCGCAGGTAAAAACCAAGGAACTAAACGCGTTTCCAACGACGAACGTCCTCCAGGCGCTGTCGGGGCGGGCACCGGGCGTGCAGGTGATTCAGAACAGCGGTTCGCCGGGGGCTAACGTCAGCGTCCGCATTCGGGGCACCAACTCCATTCAGGGCAGCAACGAGCCGCTCTACGTGGTCGACGGGTTTCCGTTATCGGGTAGCAACCCGGCCATTCTCAACAACGCCGACGTAGAAAGCATCGAAATTCTGAAGGATGCCTCCGCGACGGCCATCTACGGGTCGCGCGGGGCCAACGGCGTGGTCATCATCACGACCAAACGCGGCCGGGCGGGCCAGACGCGGGTAGACGTTGAGTCGAGTTACAGTCTTCAGTCGCTGCGCAAGAAACTCGACCTGATGAAGGCCAACGAATACGCCCAATTCTACAACGAGCAGGCCGTTAACGACAAAGTAACGCCGTACTTTACGCAGGCGCAGATTGACGCCTTCGGCGAGGGCTTCGACTGGCAGGGACTGATTTTCCGGGACGCGCCACTCCACAACCACAACGTCAACGTCAGTGGCGGCACCGACAAAACGCAGTTTTCGGTGGGCGGCAGCCTGTTCAACCTGCCGGCCGGTCCTTTGGGGATCAACTTC
>CAXUEB010000077.1:1216-8239 GCA_964249775.1 uncultured Spirosoma sp. | reverse complement strand
GTCATCGGCAGCGACTACAAACGGTACACGCTCCGGGCCAACGTCAACACCGACATCAGCAAAAAATTCGCGTTTACCCTGGGGGCTACCCTGAGCCGCATCGACAGTGACCGGCGCAATTCAGGTGGCAACAACCGGGGCGGCTCCATGATTTCGGCGGCCCTGTCGGCCTACCCCACGCTAACGCCCTACAACGACGATGGCACCTACCGAGTCTTGCAAACGGCTTACCCGTGGGGGTCCAACGTGCTGGTTAATCCGCTCAATTACATTAACGAGCAGACCGACCGGCTCCGGTCGAACCGGGTGCTGACTAACGCGGCCCTGACGTTCCGGCCCATTCCCGATCTGGCCATCCGCATTTCGGGCGGCTTAGAAAACAACGACGACCGCACGGACGCCTATACCACCCGTAGTTTCGTCAACTCGCTCGGCAGCGCCAGCATCGGCACGACGCAGTTTACGAGTCTGCTGAACGAAAACACGATTACCTACGCCAAGGAACGCGGCAAGCACAACCTCTCGGCCGTGGCCGGTTTTACGTACCAGGACTTTTTGACGACGACGCTGAACGCATCGGGCAACGGCTTTATCAGCGACGCCAGCGAAACCTACGATGTGGGCGCGGCCATCACGCCGGGCGTACCGGGTTCGAGCTACACCAAAGCCACGCTGCTGTCGTACTTAGGCCGAATCAATTACGGTTTTAACGGACGCTACTTAGCCACGCTCAGCTTCCGGGCCGACGGCTCGTCGCGCTACAGCGAAGGCAACAAGTGGGGTTATTTCCCGTCGGGGGCGCTCGCCTGGCGGCTGTCGGAAGAAGCGTTTCTGAAAAACGTCCGGTTCTTGTCGGACCTGAAACTGCGGGCCGGCTACGGCGCTACGGGCAGTCAGGCCATCAGCCCGTACGCCACGCTGAACAGCCTAAGCTCCGGCAAGACGGTTTTTGACGACGCGCTGTACACCACCTATGCCCCCGGTACGCGGCTGCCCGGCAACCTGAAGTGGGAAACGACCGAGCAAACCGACATTGGTCTCGACGCGGCTTTCTTCAACAACCGGCTCCGGCTGACGGCCGATTACTACGTCAAAACGACCCGCGACCTGCTCAACACCGTTCAACTGCCTTCGTCGCTGGGTTTTACGAGCACCATTCAGAACGTCGGCTCCATCGAGAACCGGGGAATTGAACTGTCGTTGGACGGCACCGTGCTCAACGGAACGTTCCGCTGGGACCTATCGGGCAACATCGCCTTCAACCGCAACAAAGTGCTGAAGCTCTACGGCGGGCGCGACGTGCTGGGCGAGGCCGTCAATATTACCGTCGTCAACGACGTGCTAAACATTCTGCGCGAAGGCGAGCCGCTGGGCGTGTTCTACGGCTACCGGGAGAAAGGCTATACCGAGCAGGGCAAGATTGTGTACGAGGACTTGGACGGCAACGGCAGCATCAACCTGGCTGACAAAACCCTTATCGGCGATCCCAACCCCGATTTCATCTACGGGCTGAACTCGACCATGTCGTTTAAGGGTCTGGAACTAACGTTTTTCCTGCAAGGCTCGCAGGGCAATGACATTTTTAACCTAAGCTCGGTCAACCAGACGCTCGATTACGGCTTCGGCTTAAACATGCCCCGCGCGGTGTTCCTCGACCATTGGACGCCGACCAACACCACGGCCAAATACCCCATTATTAGCCGCACCACGCAAACCCAGATTTCGGACCGGTTCGTGGAAGACGGTTCGTTTCTGCGGTTACGCAACATTCAGTTGGCCTACACGCTGCCTTTCCAGCAGTGGGGCGTGGGCTGGATTCGCAACGCGCAGGTGTTTGTCAGCGGCCAGAACCTGTTGACCTTGACCAAGTACTCGTGGTGGGACCCGGAGATTAACTCCTACGGCAGCGGCAACTCCATCCGGCAGGGCATCGACCACTACAGCTACCCCACCTCGAAGGCCGTCACGTTCGGTATCCGGGCGGGATTCTAATTGATTCCTAACGACCACGAATCCATGAAAAAACACATACGACTGCTTATTCCCCTGCTTTGCACGTTGCTGACAACGGCCTGCGACGATCTACTCAAGGAAGCACCCAAATCGCTGGCGGTCGAAACGTACTACAACACGGCCGCCGAAGTCGAAGCCGCCGTCAACGCCATCTACGCTCCGCTGCGCAGCAACAACTGCCTCGGTGGGCTGTATCCCGCCCAGATGGAAGCTTACACCGATTACGGCTACGGGCGCGGCAGCTACACCATTCTAAGCAACTTTCAGGGTCTCGACAACACCAACATCACCCGCGTGGGGCAGATGTGGGACAACTTCTACTTAGCCGTTCGCAACGCCAACTTAGTCATTGCCAACGCCCCGAACGGGGCCGGCCTGAGCGCGGCCGACAGGGCCCGGTTCGTTGCGGAAGCGCGGTTCTTGCGGGCGGTGACGTACTTTTTCCTGGTTCGGAATTGGGGCGGGGTGCCGCTGCGGACCGAAGCCAACCTGACCGATCAGAACCTCAAACGGGCGTCGGCCGACGAGGTGTACCAAACGATTATCAGCGATCTGAAAGCCGCCGAAGAAGTGCTACCCGTCCGGGCCGCGCAGGGTGGCCGGCCGTCGCGGTGGGCCGCCAAAACGGTGCTGGCCGACGTGTATTTTTACCGGGCACAGTACGCCGAAGCCCGCGACAAAGCCGACGAAGTCATTAAGTCGACTACGTATTCGCTGGTGCCGGTCACTGTCGCCGAGGATTTCCAGAAAATCTTCGGACCGGACGTTATCACCACGCCGGAAGAGATTTTTTACCTGCGCTTTACGCGCTTGCAGGGGCAGGGGTTTAATTTTGTCATGTTTGCGCACCACCCCGGTGCCCGGCTCCACGGCGCGGGCGGCTTTTTTGCGCATTACACGGATACCAACCTCAACAACGTCTATAAAGCGTGGGACAACGCCGACCTGCGCAAAGCCCACAACTGGTATCCGTACAACATTGGCCTGGGAGCCAATACCTTGCTGAACCGCAAATTTCGGGACCCGGCGGCCCCCGGTGACAACGCAGCCGCGAACGATTACCCGCTCTACCGCTACGCTGACCTGTTGCTGCTCTACGCCGAAGCCGCCGGCCGGGCCGCGAATGGTCCCACCGCTGCCGCCCTCGACGCCTTGAATCAGGTGCACCGCCGGGCGTACGGCAAAAACCCGGCGCAGCCCGACGCCACCGTTGATGTCAAGCTCGCCGGTTTAACCGCGCAGTCGTTTGTCGATCTGGTCATTCGGGAGCGGGGCTTTGAAACGCAGTACGAAGGCAAACGCTGGCTCGACCTCAAGCGAACCGGTCGGGTCAAGGAATTAATCAAAGCTGGCACCGGCAAAGACGTCGCCGACAAGCACCTGCTCTGGCCAATTCCCGTCTCGGAACTGAACTTCAACCCGGCGCTGGACCCGAAAGCCGACCAGAATCCGGGCTATTAAACGCTATCAGGAAGATATATTCTACGTTGACTTCAATCAGGGGTTGGACTGGCACGGTCGGACTGCCGCATCACCACCGTTGCGGCTTCGGAGAGCCTTGCTGTTGCCTGATTTTTATTCGTAGCCCATGCGCGTTCTTTTCTTGTTTTTGTGGGGAATCATGGCATCGGTGGCAACGGCCCAGCCGCCGTCGTATGTGCGGGTTAGTCAGCAAAATTCTCGTTATTTCGAGACGACCGACGGGCGGACGTACATTCCGAACGGGCTGAATCTGTGCTGGCCACGCTTTATCGCGGACGAAGCTGAGGGGCTGGCCAAAATGGAAGTTTACTTTCAGCGGTTGCAGCAGAACGGGGGTAACTACGCCCGCATCTGGCTCAGTGCGCCGTTCTGGGAGATTGAAACCACCCAGGCGGGTCAGTACGAAAAGGCGAAACTGGCGCGCTTAGACAACCTACTGACGCTGGCCCAACGCTACGGTATTCGGCTGAAAATCTGTTTGGAAAATTTTCGGCAACTGACGGGTTACCCGCCCAAGTTTGCCGGTTCGGTGCCCTTCGACCGGCCAATATACGCCCAGGCTAACGGCGGGCCGCTGCCGGACATGGACGCCTACCTGCGAAGCGACGCCGGTCGGCAACTGTTTCTGAACCGCGCGAAGGCACTGGCCCGGCGCTACGGCGGCCATCCGGCCGTGTTTGGTTGGGAACTCTGGAACGAGATGGACGCCGTCAGAGGCAAGGGCTGGGAATCCTGGACAACCGCCATGCTGACCGAGCTACAAACGTTGTTTCCAAATCACTTAGTCATGCAAAGCCTCGGCAGTTACGATACCGAATCCAAGCGGGCGATGTACCAACGCGTGACGGCCCTGCCCGGCAACGACGTGGCGCAGGTACACCGCTACTTAGACGCCGGGGCCAAGTGGTCCATCTGTCAGGCTCCAATGGACCAACTGGCCGGTCAGGCCGCCCGTGACCTCTTGAGTTTTGACGTAAACAAACCCGTTTTGGTGGCTGAAATCGGGGCGGTGGAAGCGAACCACGCGGGGCCGTCGAACCTGTACGCGAAAGACACCGCGGGTGTTATGTTGCACGATTTACTGTTTGCGCCGTTTTTCGCCGGGGCTGCCGGACCGGGGCACAGTTGGCACTGGGATTCGTACGTCGAGAAAAACGCGTTGTGGCGGCACTTTGGCCGGTTCGCCGAAGCGATTCGGGACTTTGACCCTGTCCGCGAGCAGGCCGTTCCGTTTACCCAGCCGCTCCCGGACAGCGTAACCGTGTACGGGCTACGCGGGCAAACGCAAACCCTGCTTTGGATTCGGGACGGAGCGACGACCTGGCAGACGGAACTGGCGCAGGGCCGGCCCGCCCGGACGGTTACGCAACGGACAGTGAGCTTGGACGACGGGGCCGCCAAGCGCGTCCGGTTTTACGACCCCTGGCAGAACCGCTGGACCGAAGGCAACGCATTGGGTAACACCGTTCGGCTGCCGGCTTTTACCCGTTCGGTGGTTGTTAAACTTGAGCCAAAATGAAGAACGTTAGTTTCATCGCGTGGCTGGTGCTGCTGGTAGGAATCGTCCAGGCCCAGCCGAGTCGCTACGATTCGCTCTGGAGCGACCCAGCTTTGGAAACGCGCATCCAGCGGGGCATCGAGCAGCACCGCCGGGGCGACTTCACGCTGACGCTAACCGATAAAGCCGGCAAGCCAATCCGCAACGCGACCGTTGACGTGCAACTGGTCCGGCACGAGTTTGAGTTTGGAGCCAACCTTTTTATGTTGAACGGCTTCCCCACCGAAGCCGAAAACCGGCAGTACGAAGCTGTTTTCAAGTCCTTGTTCAACACGGCCTGCGTACCGTTCTACTGGAAAACGCTGGAGCCGGAGCGGGGGCAGGTACGGTTTGCCGCCAACAGCACGCCCATCTACCGCCGTCCCCCGCCGGACCTGGTCGTTGATTTTTGTAAGAAAAACGGCCTAACGCCGAAAGGCCACACGCTCGTCTGGGACCATCCCGTCCACGCCGTTCCCGACTGGCTGCCCAGCGATACAACGATTGTCAAGCAATTAATCAGCGCCCGGATTCAGCAACTCGCCGAACGCTACGGCAATGCCATTCCGACTTGGGACGTGGTGAATGAAGTGTTGCAAACGCACCCGCAAGTTCCCTTGCCGCGCCAGTACGCCCTGTTGGCGTTTAAGGAAGCCCAGCGGTATTTTCCAGAGGAAACCCGGCTGATGATTAACGAGGTGACAACCTCGTCGTGGCAGAACGACCGGCGGGAATACAGTCCGTATTACCTGCTGATTGAAAACCTGAAGGCGAAAGGCGCAAACATCGGTGGTATCGGTTTGCAGTTCCATTTCTTCAGCGAACAATTGCACGAAGACGTTGCCAACGGCAAGGTCATGCGCCCGCGGGACATCATCAGCGCGCTGGACCTGTACGGGCAGTTTGGAGTACCGCTGCACGTGTCCGAGATTACCATTCCGACCCTGCCCTACAACCAGATCGGTCTCGACCGGCAAGCCCGCATGACCCGCAACTTTTACCGGCTTTGGTTTAGTCACCCGGCCGTGGGCGCGATTATCTGGTGGAACGTCGCCGACGGGACGGCCGTCGCGGGCGAGGATAAGTGGAACGGCGGCTTAGTCAACCGGGACTTTTCGCCCAAGCCGGCGTACAACGTCCTTAATAACCTGATTCACGGCGAGTGGAAGACTAAGCTGACCATTCGCCAGAACGGAACCGCACCCGTGCCGGGCCGGGGCTTTTACGGCGATTACGTAGCCACCGTTACCACCGGTCCGCACAAATCGACCCATTCTTTTTCCGTAAAGAAGGGCAACGTAAATAAGTTGAAACTCATTGTCGAATGAAAATCATTGACCTGCGCACCCGCTGCGTGGCCATCCCGCTCAACGCGCAACTGCGCCACAACACCGGCGTCCATCCCGGCTATTTCCTGCGTACCATTCTCGAAGTCATCACCGACGAAGGCATCGTGGGCTTGGGCGAAGTGGGCGGGGGCGATCAGCGCGGGGCGTTGCAGAAGCTCAAGCCGCGCATCCTGGGCGAAGACCCGTTTCACCTCGAAGTGATTAAGATGAAGGTGCTGCGGAGCATCTACTACCTATCGAACGCCCGGCTCTACGCGGCCATCGAAATGGCTTGCCTCGACATTCAAGGCAAAGTGCTGAACCGGCCGCTGAGCGACTTACTGGGCGGACGCGTCCGCGACGAAGTGCCGTTCATTGCCTACCTGTTCTGGCGCTACGACCGCCCGCAGGGTGGCCACGACGAAACCGCCGAAGATATGGCCGACCTTTGCGAAGAACTGCACGCCGAGTTGGGCGTGCGGGCGATGAAGCTGAAAGCGGGCGTGATGGCTCCGAAAGAGGAAGTGCGCGTACTGGAACTGTGCCGCGACCGGCTGGGCGCTGATTTCGGCCTGCGCATTGACCCCAACGGCGTATGGTCGGTGGCGACGGCCGTGCAGATGGGCCACCGGATGGAAGACCTCAACATTGAATACTTTGAAG
>CAXUEB010000077.1:0-1146 GCA_964249775.1 uncultured Spirosoma sp. | reverse complement strand
CGGCCTGGGGACTCGAAGGCAACGCGGCCGTGCGGAAGCAGGTCCGAATGCCCATCGCCACCAACATGTATCCGGCCAAGTTCGACGACCTCGGCCCGGCCATCCGGCTCGGCGCGGTCGATATCGTGCTGACCGACATTCATTACTGGGAAGGGCCGCGGGGCGTGAAAGACCTCGTCGCCGTCTGCAATACCTTTAATCTGGGCGTGGCGATGCACTCCGGCGCGGAGTTCGGTATCGAACTGGCCGCCATGATTCACACCGCGTCGACCATTCCGACGATGACCTTCGCGGGCGACGCGCATTACCACTACCTCACCGACGACATCATCGAAGGCGGCCTGATGCCCTACGAAAACGGCTGCATCCGGGTCCCGACCGGGCCGGGTTTGGGCGTGGCGCTGGACGAAGACAAGATGAAACATTACGAGAAGTATTACGAGGAGCGGGGCGATTACTACGCCCGCTTTCACCAGGACCCGTACCGCCCGGACTGGTACCCGACGGTGGGCGGCATTTGAGAACCAAGACTCGTTCACCGGAAAGGCGTAGGGATAAATCATCATGAAAGCAGTCTGCACAGCGCTTATGGCAGCCGTACTCCTCACCGGATTCAGCCCTGACGGACTAAATCCGGCTACGCTGTCCATTCTGAAAATGCCCAACCTCATTGCCCTGTGGGATTTTAACGAGCCGGCAGGACAGGCCCGAACGGCGCGTGGTAGAGCTAAGTTTCCGCTTAACGAACAGGCAGGCACCCTGCCGCGGATCAACGAAGGTCCTTTGTCCGGCTATTCAGCGCTGTTCGCAACGGATGCGTACCTGTCGCTGCCCAATTCCCGAACGGGAAAACTAAACATTTTCGGCAAGAAGCAGGCGGTAACGGTGGTCGCCTACGTCAAATGGCGGGGTGAGCAAACGGGGTTTGTGGGCGGCATGTGGAATGAGTACAAGGACGGGGGTAAACGCCAGTACGGTTTGTTTGTGTCGCTGCCGTATTACAATGGCCGGAATCAGGTTTGCGGCCACATTTCCCAAACTGGAAAACCCACTCCCCCTTTTCCGTACTCCATCGATTACTCGGCGAGCCGGCAAACCGTGCCGGCCAAAGCATGGGTTTGCGTCGCTTTTTCGTACGATGGCACG
>CAXUEB010000076.1:18465-18961 GCA_964249775.1 uncultured Spirosoma sp. | reverse complement strand
CTACGTGGTCGAATCGCGGTTAGTGAAGATGCTCAATAAGGAATACAGCCTGTTGGAGAAGCGCTTAGCTGAAAAACGCGGGCGGGATACAACGTTTTTTGCGTTTGCCAACACCGTTGCCGCGCTCAATTACCAGAAAACCAATGACGCCCACGGTTGGATCGGCTGCCGGTTTCAGCTTAACCCGCAGTCGGGCTACAACGACGTGATTATTCACGTCCGCATGCTCGACAACGAAAACGTTCTTCAGCAGCAAGCCTTGGGCGTCATTGGCGTCAACCTGATCTACGGTTGCTACTACTACGCCAAGTCGCCCGAGACGCTGGTGCTGTCGCTGATGGACGACCTCGCCCCGGAGCGC
This sequence comes from uncultured Spirosoma sp., assembly GCA_964249775.1. Classification (GTDB taxonomy): domain Bacteria; phylum Bacteroidota; class Bacteroidia; order Cytophagales; family Spirosomataceae; genus Spirosoma. Next base: position 18,600 of record CAXUEB010000076.1, on the reverse strand, counting down.
ATTCAGATCGACATGATTCGCTTCAACGGCCCTGACTTTGCCGACGTCGATAACCGGTTGATGAGCCTGCACTTAGTCAAAAACGGCTTTACCGACGCAGCCCTGTTCGGCCCGGACGGGCAGGTGCTGCAACCC
>CAXUEB010000076.1:15076-18455 GCA_964249775.1 uncultured Spirosoma sp. | reverse complement strand
AGCATATTCTGGTCATGCGCGGACGATTCCGGCCGCTCACCAACGTGCAGATGGATATGATTGAGAACGGGTTGAAGCAATTCAACGCTGAAGACGACGTAGATGGCACCCGCGTCGTGCCGATGGCCGAATTGACGTTGCACAACCTTAAAGCCAACGATCAGGGCATTGACGAAAAAGACTTTCTGGACCGGGTTGATTTGCTGTGCTCGATGGGGCAGGCGGTGATGATTTCCAATTACTTAGAGTACTACAAGTTGGTGGCGTATCTGGCCCGCCTGACGCGGTTGAAAATCGGGCTTATCGTTGGCATTCCGAACTTAGAGTATATTTTCGAGGAAGGGCACTACGAGTTTCTGCCGGGTGGTATTTTGGAATCGTTCGCCACGCTGTTTAGCCGTAAGGTTAAGCTGTTTGTGTATCCGACGCTGAAAGAAGGCGCTATTTATACCTGCAACGAATTCCAGTTGCCGCCGACGCTGGAGCCATTGTTTCAGTTCCTGGTTCGTAACGACAAAATCGAAGACATCCGCGACTACAATGAACGCAACCTGCACATCTCGACCGACCGGGTGCTGGAGATGATTCAGTTGGGCGAGGACGGCTGGGAAGCCATGGTGCCCGAACGCGTGGCCAAGCAAATCAAAGACAACTGTTTGTTTGGCTATCCGTGCGAAGTGGAATACGTACCCATCGGGCAGCAGGTTCGGCTAAAGCAAGAAGAACAGATTTCGCTGGCAACGCCGAGTTAAGTACTTGCCGAAAATAGGCGGGCAATCAGATTACCACGCGTTACTCCCAAACAAGCGAAGCCCGATCCGTCTGGATCGGGCTTCGCTTGTTTAGAAATTATCCCGGTGTTACTGCTGGGGTTGGTTCCGCCGAAACGGCTGAGCCGCCTGCGCCCGCATCCGTTGCGTGAGCAAGATAATCAGTACGCCCAGGATAATTGGGAATACACCAACAAAGCCCAGCGAGTCCTCAAACCCGGCTGGTCGCAACAGCAGCGTGAACGTTAATCCGCCCGAAACCAATACGTTGGCAAAGTGAATCAGGCTGGTACTACTCACCACACCGGCTCCGCGGGAGGCCATAAAAGTATACATGGCTTGGACAGCTTGTAAAAAAGCGTACATCATGGCCCAAAAGCCCAGCACATCGACGAAGCCTTTGATGGTGCCGCCCGAGAAGACTACGATCGCTATCCCAAAGCCAACGTCCGAGATACCATGCAGAATACCCCAAAGATTGTTTTTGTCCGCCTGCTGATTCGTAAATGCAAAAAATAATTGACACAAACCGGCTACCAAAGCCAAGCCGCCGATGATGTAGCCCGACTGTGCCGAATACGAGCCGGCAAAAACAAACATGAAGATACCAATCAGAATGTAAAGTACCCCGCGGGTCAGCATAAGCCACCAGCGATTTTGGGTTGTCGGAGTATTGCGTTCCATATTGTTGCACGTATGAATATGGAGTACAACGCGGGGAATTAACTGTTTGTTTGCGGAACGGGCCAACAAACAAAAGCCCCGTTCGGTAACGGAACGGGGCATCTGGTGGACACGGAATAATCGTTAATGAGCGGGAAATGGGTCTCGAACCCACGGCCTGCAGCTTGGGAAGCTGCCGCTCTACCAACTGAGCTACTCCCGCCTGAACTTAGTAAGACAAAATTGCTGATTTTTTACCTAAATGTCAAGAGTAAGCTCTTAGACTACCCACTTTTCGAAAGTATATTCATCAATTTTCACGACGTATACTTGAACCAATAGCGCTTACTGGCAATCAGCGGCTCATGTTCATCATAGTAGTCTGGATATAGCTCATTAAGACTAATCAGGAATGCATTTATACATCTACCCTGCTGTGGCGTAAATCCGGCCGCGCGTCTGATGAAAAAGGCTACATTTTCGGTACTATTGCGTAGCTCTTCCAACAAGAAATCATCCAGGCTTTGGTACGGATTGCCACTTAAGGCAAGAAAGTTCATCAATCGGAGTTGATCCACCTCAAGGGGCAGCGTTAGCTGATTGACAACACTACTCGCCACTATATCGGCCCGGTAAATATCTTCCAGCAACAGCAGCATGTAGGCCGGTAAATAATACCGAAATGCGCTGTCTGACAGGAATCCCAACGCGCTGTTATGGTAGATGATGTCGGCTCGGCTTACGTCCGTCCATAGCCTGTCAATAAAGATGCGCTTGGTCGTAATGGCCTCGCCCGACGATCCGACTACAATATCCGTAGGTTTGGGCGGATTGTTCGTCGGAAATGCAGCAAATATGTCTTGAATAAGTACGTCCTTAGTCATGATAATATCAGGGTATTGGTACCAGGTTTCTGGGAGGAAATAGCCGGGAGCCTTCTGATATAATGATATAGATAAGCAGGGCGGTGCCCGTTAAGCCCGTTATCTCCGCCATTCTTCGCATAAATTCGCTGTCTTCGGTAGGCGCAGGCTGGGGAGCCGGCTGCGGTTGCCGGTTGGGCCGGCACTGCTGATTGTACCGCCGTTCGCAATAAGCAGCCGCGTTCAATGCTTCGGTGATAGCAATGCGGTGCCCGGCATCCCCGCCCCGGAAACACGTATCCGCCACTGTTTCTCTGGCAACGGCACAGTCCCAGTTTTTCTGTTGGTTTTGCAGCAAAGCCGCGCAATCGTTAACGCCCCGGCACGAACGAGGCCCTGATTTACATTTGTTGGTTACATCGTCTTGTAACGCACGGTGCTGCGCTACGCTACAATCGCCCGGCGGTGCCGGAATCGGATCGGACGGACAGGGAGTGATTGCCGAATTACAGCCCATATTCGGTTAGGATTTCGTCGATAAGGTATACCTTTTCAGCTTCGTGGAATCCTGCATTACGAATGACTGATTGAATCGGCCGGTTCTGAAGCAGTAGATCGTAGTTTGTGCGATGGCGCAGGCACAAGACGAAGTAAGCCACTAAATTCTCATCGTACCGGAAATTTAACCTGTAGCTATCGCCAGACAGCAAACGAACCTGGGCCAACAGTTCATTATCGTTTCGACCTTCGGCAACAGCCGGGTAATCCCTCTTTACGATGGCAAGCGCTTTCAGCATCAGCTTCTCGACCAACGGCGACGCCAACTGCTCAAGTTGGGCGGTGTAAATTGTAAACATACTCGGGACTATTATCCATCGAAAATAATTAGATAAAGATAAAATCGACTGCTTATTTGATAGCGGTTAACCTTTATTGAGCGAACGGTGATTCAGAACGTATCAAATCAAATTACGGATGGATGACTAAAAAATGCCGAAAATTTTGTTGGTTCACGCAAATTCCTGAATCAATATGAGCCAATCCGGTCACCAACTACCCACAACCCCGACCACTGCCCATAAG
>CAXUEB010000076.1:4683-15066 GCA_964249775.1 uncultured Spirosoma sp. | reverse complement strand
GCCCATAAGTCCTTTATTCCCGCGACCGAATCACCCGCGGAGTTTACCCTGAAAGCCCTGATTACCGGTTCAGTATTCGGCGTCTTGTTCGGGGCCGCCACGGTTTATCTATCCCTTAAAGCTGGCCTGTCGGTGTCGGCGTCGATTCCAATTGCGGTGCTGGCCATCTCGCTGGGCCGGCGGTTTCTGAACACGACCATTCTGGAAAATAACATCATTCAGACGACTGGCTCGGCGGGCGAGAGCATCGCGTCGGGCGTGGTGTTTACGATGCCGGGTTTTCTGTTTCTGACCAACGGAACCGGGGCCGAATTCTTCAACTACTGGACGATCCTGACGCTGGCCATCCTGGGTGGATTGGTTGGAACGCTCATGATGATCCCGTTGCGCCGGTCGCTCATTGTGCAGGAGCACGGCACGCTTCCCTATCCCGAAGGCACGGCCTGCGCGTCGGTGCTCATCGCGGGCGAGCGGGGCGGTGACTTCGCCAAAACGGCCTACCAGGGCTTAGGCGTGGCCCTACTCTACGCGCTGTTGCAAAAAGTACTGCACGTGATTGCCGAAGTACCGGTTTGGGCAACGAAACAAACGAACCGATACTTCCCTTCGGCGCAGGTGGCGGGGGAGATTACACCCGAGTATTTGGGCGTTGGCTACATCATTGGGTTTCGCATCTCGGCGGTGCTGGTCGGTGGCGGCATTCTGGCGTGGTTGGGATTAATTCCCCTGCTGGCGTCGGTCGTGCCAGGTGACACCATCGCGCTGCAATTGCAAAAACTTGGCTACTTGGATAACCTCCAAACGGCGGGCGGGCCGGGCGGCTGGAACCCGCAAACGCACACCTTTTCGGACACGGCCGCGGCCATTTACCGGGCGTACATCCGGCAGATTGGCGCGGGGGCCGTGACGGCGGGTGGCTTCATGACGCTCATCAAGACTATTCCGACTATCGTGTCGTCGTTTCGGCAGAGCTTCAGCCGCTCGTCGGTTGGGGCGATTGACGCGGAAGCACAAGCCAGTGGCACAACCCGCGTCGCGCGCACGGAGCAGGACCTGTCCGTACGGATTGTCATTATTGGCAGTCTTGTGCTGGTCGGTTTGATGGTCTTGTTGCCGCAGATTCCCGGCGATTCGCTGTTGACCAAGTTGCTCATTGCGGTATTGGTAATTGTCTTCGGCTTTTTCTTTGTCACCGTTGCCAGCCGGATTGTCGGGTTGATCGGTTCGTCGTCGTCACCGGTATCGGGCATGACCATCGCGACGATTATGGGCACGGCGCTGGTGTTTATTGGCTTCGGATTGACGGGCCGCACGTACGAACCAGCCGTGCTGGTGGTGGGCAGCATGATCTGCGTGGCCGCGGCCAACGCGGGTGCAACGTCGCAGGACCTTAAAACCGGCTATCTCGTCGGCGCGACGCCCCGCTACCAGCAAATTGCCTTATTCATTGGCGTCATTGTGTCGTCGCTGGTCATTGGCGCGACGGTTAAGATTCTGGATACACCCACGCCCGACCTGCTTGCGCAGGGAATCACCCACGCCATCGGCTCCGACAAGTTTCCGGCTCCGCAGGGCACGCTCATGGCTACGCTCATTAAAGGTCTCTTGTCCTTCAACCTCGACTGGCAGTTCGTCTTGGTCGGCGCGTTTCTGGCGTTTGTGTTCGAGTTAGTCGGCGTCAGTGCGCTGGCCTTCGCCGTGGGGTTGTACCTGCCGCTGTCCACGACGTTGCCCATCTTCACCGGTGGTTTAATCAAAGCCGTTGTTGATTGGAACGCTAAGCGCAAGGGCGTTGTGGAAGAGGATGCGGACTTAGGTAAAGGCAATCTGTTTGCTACGGGCTTAGTGGCGGGTGGTGCACTGGCGGGCGTCGCTGTGGCGCTGCTGTCGGTCAACGAGTCAGTCTACAACGGCCTGACAGCGCTGACGCTGGAGCCGGCCCTGGCTGGTGCGCTGGGTGAAGGTGGCTACCTGTTAGTGGGAGCGCTGGCATTTGCGGGGCTGGCCGGTGTGCTGTACCGAGTGGCAACATCAAGACGGTAAGCTTCTATTGTCATGATCCGCTCGCTATCCGCCTTTTTCTACCGCATTGCGTCCTGGAAAACGCTCCTGCTGGGTATACTGCTGTTCATTCCGTTCCCCACCTACATTTTGAGATCGCTGGAGGAGCGCATGAACGCCTTGGCCGGTCAACCGCTCGGACCGATTGACCTACTAATTGGCTACAACCCGGTCCGAATTGAGCGAATGATTGCGGCTTACGGGGCCGAAGGCCGGGCTATTTACGCACGAGGTGAATTGACAACTGACCTAATTTATCCAATCATCTATTCACTTCTGTTCTGCGTTATTCTGTCGCTGTTGTTTCGTAATCGACCCAACGCATTGTTTCGCCGGGTCAACCTTCTGCCGCTTGTCATCCTACTACTCGATTTACTCGAAAACGCCTGCATCGTGTATTTGCTTGGGCATTACCCGAGCACTTCAATCACCGTAGCGTCGCTTTGTTCCCTAATTACTAATGTAAAGTGGGCGGTGTCGGCTATTGTTGTTGGGCTAACGCTATACGGACTGGTCCGCTTGGCCCTAAACTGGAACCAAACGCTCGAACAGGTGTAACGCTACAGCGCTTTCAACATCAGTTTCCGCCAACGCACTTTGATGCCGCCCCCGTCGTGGATTTGCAGCGCGACGGAGCCGTTGGCCGCGCCGATTTTTTCGTCGTGTAAGTCCACCATCGACTGACCATTCAAGAACGTTTGCACATGATCGCCTTCGACGCGGATGCGCAGATTATTCCACTCGCCCGGTTTTAGGATCGTCTCTTTCTCGTCGGGAATCTGCACCAGCCAACCCCGGCCGTAGGATTCGTAAATACCGCCCGTGTCGTGGTCTTTAGGGGCCACTTCCACCTGCCAACCGCTAATTTTGGTGCCTTCGATGCTCGACCGAAAAAAGACGCCACTGTTGCCGTTAGCCTCCTGTTTGAATTGCAGCGACAGGTCGAAGTTTTTGTAGGGCTTGTCGGTAGCCAAATAGCCGTACTGCTTGTCGGGACCGCTTTCGCAGACGAGGTTGCCGTCCTCAACGTACCACTTCTCGGTGCCGTACACCTTCCAGCCGGTCAGATCTTTGCCGTTGAACAGACGAACGGTTTTGGTGGGAGCCGTGAAGGCCAGAACAGTTAGCAGCGTAATGGCAGTAAGGTATCGCTTCATGAAAAAATGGGTTTAACGATTCATAAAGCAGTCAGGCACCAAAAGCTTACTGATGGATTGGCTAAAGACGCGCGTATTGCCCTTATGACTTGTGTTGACGCCCGGTGTGCCGTAGCCGGTTAGTTTAATACACTGCCCATTTTCAACGCCCGCCCGAATGGTGATGCCGACGGTTTACCGTCGATGGGCAAGTTTTGCTTGTGGGTTCGGTACGCGTCGCGCAGACTCAGGTGCAGTTCGGCCTCGTAATCCTCTCCCCGAAACACCGTCTCGCGCCGGTCACCGCGTGGCCCCTCTCCAGGGCGACCTTCCTGCCCAAACAGCGACGACAGAAAATCTGAGAAGTCGGTCCCGCTGAAACCATCCGAGAAGTCGTAGTCACCGGCGTCGCCTGAGTTATACGTGTACGTCCGGCGTTGACCCTGTTGTTGCCGCCGGGCCTGCTTAGCCGGTTCGCTTTGTTTTTTCGGATCAGCCAAGGGACCCGCAACCGGGTTGGTTCCGCGTTTCGCGCCGAACCGTTCGCTTTATGCTCAGCATTTCGTACTTTGGCCCCGTACCAAGCAACAGCCCATGAAACGTTTCTTACTACCCTTCCTGCTCCTCGTCGTGATGACGACGCTCAGCAGCTACCACCGCCCCACCGCGACCGTCGGCCAAATGACCGCCGACTGGCAACGGGCCAAGGAATACACCAAGGAGTACCTCGATGCGATGCCCGAGGACGGCGTAAATTACAAACCCACGCCGGAGATTCGCAGCTTCGCCGAGCAGTACCTACACTTAGCTAACGCGAACTACAACTTTACGTCGGCCGCCACGGGCAAAACGAATCCGTTTGCCGGTAAGAGTTTGGAAAAGATGGACGAGATGAAAACCAAAGCCGCGTTGACAAAAGCAGTACTGGACAGTTACGACTTCGTCATTGACGCGCTGAAAGGCATGACCGACGCGCAAATGATTGGAATGGCCAAGATGGGCAGCCGGGAAATGAGCCGCGAGCTAATGTTTACCAAAGCGTTTGAGCACCAAACCCACCATCGCGGTCAGACAACGGTTTACCTGCGAATGAAGGGCGTTAAGCCGCCGAATGAAAAGCTGTTTTGATTAAACCGTGTTTCTGCTTGCAGAGCGGGCGATCAAAATTGCCCGCTCTGCAAATGCGAACAAACCCCCTAAACCCATGAAAAGCATCCGTTTTCTGATTGTTTTCATTGTGGGCTTACTGCCCTCCGTTGGCCACGCCCAAACTATGTCTACCAAATCCGGTACGCTCGCCGACGTTAGTTTTATGGAAGGCCACTGGCTCGGAACCTTTAACGGCGGCCCAATTGAGGCTACTTGGATTGCTCCGGCGGGCGATAACCTGACCGGCTTCATTCGCATGATGAAAGACAATAAGGTTACGATGTACGAAATGCTCATCTTCGAGCAAACCGAACAAGGGCCAATTGTCTTGGTCAAGCACTTTAAGCCGGGCCTAATTGGCGTGGAAGAGAAAGAAAAGTCGGACCGCTACCGGTTCTTGGAAGCGGGCAAAAACCGCGCGCTGTTTGAGAAAGAAGACGGTTCGATCCAGATCATTTACGAACGACGCCAGCCGGACCAGTTGGTCATTCAGCGGGGTCAGCAGAAAGACGGTAACGGAACGTCCGCCCGGTGGACCTTCAACGACCTGTTCGTGTTCAACCGCGTTCGGTAGCCAAACCCCCGTTGCTATCGGTGTGGAAGGTTTGCCCGAACTACTCACCGAATCTGTCCGGCTTTCCGCATCAATTGAATTACCGTTTCAACCGGTAAAGTTTTGACCACGTGGTCCCCATTGCCGGTCACTGTCTGGGTGGCATACTGACCAGCGGCAAACAGCGAGTTGATAATGGCTTCCTCCGTGGCTTCGATGGCGGCCATGAACAGCGGAGATACGTTGTCGTTGCGCAGCAGCTTCAGTTCGTCGAACGCGCCGACCGTTTCGTGCGGGATGCGGTAACCGGTCGAGACGGCAATGACGTAATCGCCACTGCCGTTGGACGCAATGCCGCCCGTGCGGGCCAGTCCCATAAACGCCCGTTTGGCCAGTCGCTTCAAGTTCCGGGCGTCCAACGGGGCATCCGTCAGCACCACCATCATGCACGAGCCGTCTAACTTTTCTTTGAACGAGTACGTGCCCAGTTCGACGCCAACCGGCACGCCCACAATTTGCAGAACTCCGCCAAAGTTGGTTTGCACCAGCGCGCCGACGGTGTAGCCGCCCAACGATTGGGGCAGTTTCCGCGATGCTGTTCCAATGCCGCCTTTGTAGCCGAAACACACCGTTCCGGTACCGGCCCCGACGTTACCTTCGTCGACCGGACCGGCTTTGGCTTGCCGGAGCGCGTCCAACACGTGCTCTTTCGTAACGTGCCGCCCGCGGATGTCGTTTAAATACCCATCGTTGGTCTCACCCACCACCGGGTTCACAGACCGGACCTGTTCGTTGCCGGGCTGTGTCAGCGTGTAGTCAATCACCGCATAGGCCGCGGTTGGAACGCTCAGCGTGTTGGTCAGCACAATAGGCGTTTCAATCGTACCGAGTTCGTCGACCTGACTGTAGCCCGTCAGTTTTCCGAAGCCATTGCCGATGTAAATAGCCGCCGGCAACTTTTGCTGAAACAGATTTCCATCGTGGGGCAAGACAACCGTAACACCCGTTCGGACGTTGGTTCCCCGCTGGAGTGTCACCTGCCCTACCCGAACACCCGGTACGTCGGTGATGGCGTTGAGCGGACCGGTCGGGATAACCCCAAATCGGATGCCATACGCACGGGGTCGTTTGGTGGGTTGAGCAAACAACGTAGCAACCCATAAGAGCAAGGCGAATAGCAACGAAACTGTTTTCATGTTTAAAACTAAGCACATCGGGAACCGCAACCAACCCGATTCTACGTTACACGCCTAAACCCACGTTTAGCCATGACGCCTTACACGATTCCCGACCGAACCCGCATCGGCCACATTCACCTCAAGGTCGCCGATCTCGACCGCGCGCTGGCCTTCTACCGCGATCTACTCGGCTTCACGCTCGTAACCATGTACGGCGATCAGGCGGCCTTTATTTCGGCCGGGGGCTACCACCATCACATCGGCCTCAACACCTGGTACAGCAAAGATGCGCCACCGGCCCCGGTGCGGACGGCGGGTTTGTTTCACACGGCAATCTTGTATCCGACGCGTCGGGATTTGGCCGTGGCGCTGCAACGATTAATTGACGCCAACTATCCGCTGACGGGCGCGTCGGACCACGGCGTTTCGGAGGCCCTGTACCTCAACGACCCCGACCAAAATGGGGTCGAGCTGTACTGGGATCGCCCAATGGAACTGTGGCCGCGCAAAGTCGACGGCTCAATTGACGTGTTTACGCATCCGCTGGATTGGCAGGGGCTGTTGAGCGAGTTGCGCTAAACCGGCCGTGTCGCTTTGTCGAACGAATGCAGAATAAGCGTTTACAACATTTCCCCGGACGGCCGGTTTTACGTCGGTGTCAACCATTCCCATTTGATGTACTTTATGAACCAATTCATCATTCCCGCCCTACTGATTTTGAGCGTAGCGGCCGGCTGTCAGAACGCGCAAAACTCAAAAGGAGAAGCAACCGGTGACGCAGCCGGCAACCCGGATCGTGCTCAGACATCCGTTCCGACCGTCGGTAATCCGCAGCTACTCTACACCCTACCCGACAAATACAACACGCCCGACGGCATGGTGCTGGCCCCGGATGGCACCATTTACTTATCCGTGCCCAATTTAGCCGACAATACGTATCCCGGCGTCTTGGTCAAATTTGCGCAGGATTCAGTGCAGTTCGTAACGGGTCTGCCCGCGCATCCCGAAACCAAGCACGCAGCCCCGATGGATCTGGCGTTTGGACCGGACGGCAATCTGTACTACGCCGAAAACCAGTACGAAAACGACAAGAATTACAAATCGCGGCTGATGCGCATTCGGATGCAGAATGGCCGGGTGCTGGGCGTCGATCCGGTCGTGACGGGCTTCGGCTTAGCCAACGCGGTCGCCTGGAAAGGCAGCACCATTTACGTCACCGACAGCCAATGGGACATGCCCGACAACCCCAACGGCAGCGCCGTACTGCGCTTTACAATGGACGAACTAAATAAGGGCGTTGTGGCCCTCAAACCAAAAACGGCGGACCCGCACGTGCTGGCCTCCTTTACGACGCAGGTCAATGACACAGGCGTCGACAACGGCATCGATGGCTTGGATTACGACAGCAAAGGTGCATTTTATACCGGCTCGTTCGGCGACGGTACGATGTATAAGTTGACGCTCAAGCCCGATGGTAGTCTGGCGACGAAGGAAATACTCAAACTGAGCGACAAAATTTCGTGCGTCGACGGCCTGATCGTGGACCGCAGCACCGATAAACTGTATCTGTGTAACTCCCGCGAGAACGCCATTCAGGTGATTACGTTGGCAGATGGAAACGTCAGCACACTCGTTCAGAACGGCGATACCGACGGCAAAGACGGCCGGATTGACCAGCCCGCCGAGGTGCTGCTGAAAGGCAACCGACTGTTCATTACCAACTTCGACAAGCCCGAAAAGAAGTTCGTCAACACCAAAGCCGACGAAGTACACACCATGTCGTATATTGACCTGGAGCAATAGCAGCGTTCATCAGCGGCTGAATTAACCGATACGTCGGACCGTCAGGCGCTAACCGAAGCTAACGGGAACCGTCCGCCATGATGACACAAACTGGCGCGGGCACCTTTACCGACTGACCCGTGAACGTAAGTTTACCGGTTGCCTGATCGCGTCGGAAAATAACGATGTTGTCCGTATCCTGGTTGGCCACAAACACAAACTCGCCCCGCGGATCAATTAAGAAGTTACGCGGGGTTTTGCCTTCGGTCGGCTGATCACCTACTTTCGTCAATTTGCCGTCGGTACCAATGGCGAAGATGGCCAGCGTGTTGGCTCCCCGGTTCGATTGGTAGAGGAACTTACCGGCGGGGTCAATGTGAATATCAGCACTGGTGTTCTGACCAGAAAAGCCGGTGGGCAGCGTTGCAACGCCGTCCTGAATCAGCGTTAATGCACCCGTTTTGGCATCGCGACTAAACGCGGCTACCGACGAAGTTAGCTCCTCGACCAAATACGCGAATTTACCATTCGGATGAAATGTGAAATGGCGCGGTCCCGAACCTGGTTTTACCGTGACGAACGGCGTTTGGGCGGGCTTCACGGTGCTGGTTTTGGTATCCATTTGCAGAATGTGCAGTTTGTCCGTGCCCAAATCTGACACGTACACAAAGCGGTTATCGGGGGCCACCACCGCCGAGTGAACGTGCGGTGCTTCCTGCCGCCCAGCGTTTGGTCCGCTGCCCGCGTTCTGAACGCTATCGGTCGATGCGCCGAGCGTCCCGTCGCCGTTAAGGGGCAACACACCTAAGCTGCCTCCGCCGTAGTTAGAAACGAACGCGGTTTTGCCCGTTTGGTCGATACTCACATGGCACGGTCCCCGTCCCATCGACGATTGACTGTTCAAAAACGTTAATTTACCCGTTGCCCGGTCGACGGCGTAGTCGCTAACGTCTCCGGCGTTATTCGGTCCAGCCTGAGCCGCTTCGTTTACGGAATACAAGAAACGACCGGTTGGGTGCAGCGCCAGAAACGACGGACTCTTCGCATTCGAGACGGATTGGACCGGTTGCATTGTGCCCGCTTTCCGGTCAAACGCAAACACGTAAATGCCTTCGCTGCCTCGCACGGAATACGTTCCAACGTACATGATTTCGTTGCCAGACTGAGCTTGCATAGGTGTATTCAAAGCCATCAATAAACCAACGGTGCTAACAAGTAACTTACTCATAAAAGGAAAGGATGCGTTCAGGCAAAAGTACCAGTTCGTCTTAAACTACCAATGGTTAAGAATTAACCGCGCGCGAATGGTGCCGATCCGAGCTGCGGTTAGGAAAACGCTGGGGCGTTCATAACCAACGCGATGACTCGATAAAGTACAGTATTTTTCAACATTTAAGACAATTATGAAGAAAAAATGCAATTAGGATTGTTTACATGGAAAGGCGGTTAAAACGATTCGCCAACAATCACTTATTTTTGTGAAGTGTTTGGTCAAGTTAACGGCCCATCGAAGTCAATCCTAACTAACTTTTCATTCTCCGTTAACATTCACATTATCTTTATGAAACGAATTTTGTTTGTCCTCGCGGCTGTGGCCATGTTATCTTCCTGCAACAGCAAGAAGCGGCTGGCCGAAATCAAATCGTTGCAGGAAGCCCGCGACAAGGCGGTCGCTTCGCTGAACGATTGCGACACGCGCACCGCTGATCTACGTTCGCAACTGTCAGGCAAAGACAGTGATTTGCAAGCCAAAGATAAGCAGGTGGGCGATTTGCAGTCTCAGGTCGATTACCTCAAGCGCACCAATACGAACCTGCTCGACCGCATGTCGGACCTGTCCATCGTGAGCAAGTCGGGGGCGGAAAGCATTAAGAAATCGCTCGAAACGCTGAATGAGCAAACAAAATACACCAACAACCTGAATGCGTCCATTCAGCGGAAGGATTCGCTGAACCTCGCGCTGGTGATGAGTCTGAAGCGTTCGTTGGACGATATCAACGACCAGGACGTGCAGGTTGAAGTAAAGAAAGGTGTGGTGTACGTCTCGATTTCTGATAAATTGCTGTTCCGGTCGGGTAGCTACGACATTACGCCCCGCGCCGAAACCGTCCTGGGTAAGGTGGCTAAAGTTGTGAACGACCACAAAGAATTAGATATCTTAGTCGAAGGCCACACGGACGTTGTGCCCATCTCGACGGCGTCGATCAAAGACAACTGGGATTTGAGCGCCCTGCGGGCTACGTCGGTTGTCAGGACGTTGCAAGGTAGATTCGGCGTGTTGCCCGAGCGGATGACCGCCGGTGGTCGCTCGGAGTACGCACCGAAAGATGACAACACCACGTCGACCGGTCGTCAGCAAAACCGCCGGACGGAAATTATTATTACGCCGAAACTCGATCAGTTCTTCAATCTGCTGTCGAGCGGTCAGGCGGGTGGTAGCCGGTAGCTAACACCCATAAACGCAAAAGCGGGGCGGGGCCACGTTGCAAAATATGCCCCCCCCCCGGTTGGGGTTTTTGGTTTT
>CAXUEB010000076.1:0-4673 GCA_964249775.1 uncultured Spirosoma sp. | reverse complement strand
ACCGGGGGGGGGCAATTTTTCAAAAGTTGGCCCGCCCCGCTTTTGCGTTTATGGGTTAAGAAATACGGATCGTGAACGTTGCTTCAAACACCTCACCCGGCTCAACGTGCTGAATCGCTTCTTTCTGCTCAATCGGCTTTAGCTCACCTTCCGTGTCGGCACAGCCTAACCACGGTTCAAGGCACACAAACGGCGCACCCGGTTTGGCCCAGATGCCCAGATACGGAAACGCGGGGTACTCAACCGACACGCTATGCTCGTGCTTGTCACTACGAATTGTTACGCGTCGGGACGTCAAACTTTTGAATACCAACGCATCTTTATCAAACAGGTGTTTGGTTAACGGCAACCGATTCGCGTCCGTTTCGATCCGCTTTGTTTCGCCCGTAAAGTAACCCGCCGGCGAGAGCATGTACGTTTCGAGTGGCTCTCCCTTCTCAAACTCAATGAAGTAATCCTCGTAGGTATCCTCTACTCGAAATGGTACAGCGAATGCCGGGTGTGCACCGACCGAGAAAAAAACAGTTTGCTCATCTTGATTCACCACCCGATACGTAACGGCTAAGCTTGAACCATCGAGTTCATAGATGACTTGAAACGTGAATTCGTAAGGAAAAACTTCTCGCGTTACCTTGGACGAAGTTAACGTAAACACAGCGCGGTCGGGCGTGGATTCCGCTACATCGAATGGCGAGCGTCGGGCGAAACCATGACGCTCCATTGGATACGTTTGTCCGTTAATTAGTAACTGGTTGTTTAGGCAACCACCCACCACCGGAAACAAATTTGGCGCGTGCCACGGCCATACGTTCGGGTCGGCCTGCCAGAGGTGCTCGATGCCGCTTGGCTTGTGAAAGACGGACGTTAATTCCGTCCCTTGCGGTTGAATTGAGACGCGGAGGAAATCATTCTCTATGGTAGTCATATGGAAGAGAAACAACAAAAGCCGCCCAATGTTGGGCGGCTTTTGCGTGGGTGACAACCATCGGGATTGTGGTCATCGATCAAACCGATAAAGTCTGTAGAAACCTTATCGGTTCAAAAAATTTAGAACCGGAAGTGCGAGAACGCCTTGTTGGCTTCGGCCATGCGGTGCGTATCGTCCTTTTTCTTCACAGCCGCGCCTTCACCTTTCGAGGCAGCAACGATTTCGGCGGCTAAACGGTCTACCATCGTCTTTTCTCCGCGCGAGCGAGCATACCGGATCAGCCATTTCATGCCTACCGCGACCTTCCGGTCTGCCCGTACTTCGGTTGGCACCTGAAACGTTGCCCCACCGACGCGCCGGCTTTTTACTTCCACCGACGGCATGACGTTGTTCAGGGCCTTTTTCCACGTGTCCAAACCGCTTTCGCTGGTGCGCTTGGCCACAACATCGAGCGCGTCGTAGAAAATAGAGTACGCCAGGCTTTTCTTGCCTTCGAACATCAAGTTGTTTACAAATTTGGTTACGAGGATCTCCTTGTATTTCGGATCGGGTAATACGTAACGCTTGGGCGGTTTCGCCTTTCTCATGATTGCTTCAGATTTTTGGTCTTACTCTGAGCGTAGTCTTTCCAACGCCCAGTCTGGTTAATTACTTTTTCTTACCTTTTGCCGGTGGTGCACCTTTGCCACCTTTGGCTGGAGCCTGACCGGGTTTCGGACGCTTTGCTCCGTACTTCGAGCGGCTTTGCAAACGACCGCTTACGCCGGCCGTATCCAAGGCACCGCGGACGATGTGATACCGAACACCCGGCAAATCTTTTACCCGGCCTCCGCGAATCAGCACGATCGAGTGCTCTTGTAAGTTGTGACCTTCGCCCGGAATGTAAGCGTTTACTTCTTTCTGGTTCGTCAGGCGAACCCGAGCAACTTTACGAAGGGCCGAATTTGGCTTCTTCGGCGTCGTTGTGTACACCCGCGTGCACACGCCCCGACGTTGGGGGCAGGCGTCCAAAGCCGGCGATTTCGACTTGAATTCAAGTTTTTCGCGGCCTTTGCGCACCAATTGTTGTATGGTAGGCATTCTTAGATGAGTTTACAGAAAACAGTCTTCCCGAAAATTGAGGTGCAAAGATAGCCAAAAGTGATTGAAAGTCAACAGCGATTAGGGGATTTACTTACGCTTGGCCCACCGGTCCGCCGAAGCCACCCGGCGGAAACCGAAACGTATCAGTCGGGTCGTTGATGCCGCCGTAAGCTTCTTCAAACCGGCTGACGTTTTCGCGCAGGGCTTCCAGTAAGCGCTTGGCGTGCTCCGGCGTCAAGATGATGCGGGCTTTCACTTTCGCCTTAGGAACACCAGGCATCAGGCGAATGAAGTCCAGGATAAATTCACTGTTAGAATGGGCAATCATGGCCAGATTAGCGTACACGCCTTCGGCGATCTCTTCGCTCAATTCAACGTCAATCTGGCCCTCCGGGTTTTGTTGTTGAGGATTCATAAAGGATGTATTTTGGCAAAAGTATGGCTAATAACCAAAAACGCCCCAGCCATTCCTGACCAGGGCGTTTTGCTGTTTATTCCGATCCGCTACGTTAGACAGTAACCCGCTTCTTGCTCCGGGCGAACTGTTCGCGCGATTCGGTAACCGTTTCCAGTTCCTCTTTCGAGCCGACGATGGCGCTCAGATAACGGCGAAGACCCGTACCGGCCGGAATCAGGTGACCAACGATCACGTTCTCCTTCAAGCCTTCGAGCGTATCCTGCTTACCCCGGATCGACGCTTCGCTCAGGACCTTCGTCGTTTCCTGGAAGGAAGCCGCCGAGATAAAGCTGTCCGTGCCGAGCGACGACTGCGTGATACCCATCAGCGTCGGTTGCGAAACGGCGGCCATCGCGTCGCGGACGGTCACGAGGGCCTGGTCACGACGCTTCAGGCTGGAGTTCTCGTCGCGCAGACGGCGGGTTGTCACGATCATACCGGGCTTCAGGTTCTCTGAATCACCGGCGTCCATCACAACCTTGGCGTCGAGCATCTTGTCGTTTTCTTCGCGGAATGCCCACTTGTCTACAACCTGCCCTTCGAGGAAGTTGGTGTCGCCCGAGTCGATAATCTCGACTTTCTGCATCATCTGCCGCACGATGGCTTCGATGTGCTTGTCGTTGATCTTTACCCCTTGCAGGCGGTACACTTCCTGAATTTCGTTCACCAAGTACTCCTGAACGGCCGTCGGCCCTTTGATGGCCAGAATGTCGCTCGGCGTAATGGCACCGTCGGACAAGGGCGCACCGGCCCGCACGAAGTCGTTGTCCTGCACGAGGATAAACTTCGACAGCGGCACAAGGTACTTCTTTTTCGTGCCGTCTTTCGACTCGATAAAGATTTCGCGGTTACCGCGTTTGATGGTGCCGTACGTCACGACGCCGTCAATCTCGCTCACCACGGCTGGGTTCGACGGGTTGCGGGCTTCAAACAATTCCGTTACGCGCGGCAGACCACCCGTGATGTCACGAGTTTTACCGACGTTCCGCGGAATCTTCGCCAGCGGCTGACCCGCTTTAATCGACTGTCCTTCCTTCACGACCAAACGCGAACCAACGGGCAGGTTATAGCTCTTCTGCAACTGACCACCCGCATCGCCTTCCGTTAGGTGCAGCGACAACGTCGTCGTTCCCTGGACAACAATGGCCGGGTTCTTGGCTTTGTCGCGGCTTTCGATGATGACCTTTTCCTGGAAGCCCGTCTGTTCGTCAAACTCCTCGCGGTAGGTGATGCCATCCTCAATTGCGTCGAACGACAACGTACCCGTCAGTTCCGACAAAATCACGGCGTTGTAGGGGTCCCAGGCGCAGATGTCGTCGCCTTTCTTTACCGTGTCGCCGTCTTTCACCCGCAGGAACGCGCCGTACGGAACGTTGTTGCTGATTAGGACGACGTTGCGGTCGTTCGGGTTAACAATCCTAACTTCACCCGAACGGCCCATCACGACCGTTTGCGGGTTGCCTTCGGCGTCTTCCGACTCAACCGTGCGCATCTCTTCAAACTCGATCAGACCGTCAAATTTCGCTTTGATCGACGCATCGACCGCGATGTTCGACGCCGTACCACCGACGTGGAACGTACGAAGCGTCAACTGCGTACCCGGCTCACCAATCGACTGCGAGGCAATGACACCCACCGCTTCGCCAATGTCGACCATGCGGCCCGACGCGAGGTTACGGCCGTAGCACTTGGCGCAAACGCCTTGCCGCGATTCGCAGGTCAGTACCGAGCGAATTTCCACCGTCTCGATGCTCGTTTCGTCGATGGCCGCGGCAATCTCTTCCGTAATTATCTCACCCGCACCGGTAATCTTCAGCGGTTTGCCGTCTGCGTCTTTCTGCAACGGATCAAAGATATCGTGCACCGTCGTCCGGCCCAGAATCCGCTCCGACAGCGGCTCCACAATATCTTCGTTGTCTTTCAACGCCGACACTTGCAGACCCCGTAGCGTACCGCAGTCGTCTTCACTGATGATCACGTCCTGCGCGACGTCGTGCAGACGGCGAGTCAGGTAACCGGCATCGGCCGTTTTCAAGGCTGTGTCGGCCAGACCTTTCCGGGCACCGTGCGTTGAGATAAAGTACTCCAACACGTCGAGACCTTCTTTGAAGTTCGACAGAATTGGGTTTTCGATGATCTCGCCGACCGAGCCTTGCAGGTTTTTCTGCGGCTTGGCCATCAGACCCCGCATACCACCCAACTGAC
>CAXUEB010000075.1:7955-19005 GCA_964249775.1 uncultured Spirosoma sp. | reverse complement strand
ACGTTCCGCTTCGGGAAGCCCGAACGGCGCGAGCACCGCCCGCGGAAGCTGGGTTCGGCGGGGCAATACCATTGTCCTCTACGGCGTCTGAGCCGGTGTCCCATTTTCTCACGTATCATCCCCTAATCGCATACGGTCATGTACAACAACGAATTAGAAATGGAATTTGAGCAGGGTTTCGGTCAGGAAGCCAACTACGAGACCGCCAACGGCTCTTACGAATTCAACCAGGAGTTTCTGGGCGAATACAACGGCGAATCAGACGAGCTATCTGACGAACTCGACGAAACGCAGGAACTGGAGTTTGCCCACGAACTGCTCAGTGTGGCCAACGAAGACGAACTCAACCAGTTCCTGGGTAAGCTGGTGAAGCGCGCGGGGCGGGCCATCGGCAATTTTGCCCGGTCGGGCGTTGGCAAAGGGCTGGTCGGTGCCCTGAAAAACGTGGCCCGGAAAGCCCTGCCCATCGCGGGTCAGGCCCTCGGCGCGTTCGGCGGGCCGGTCGGCGCGGCCATCGGCGGCCGGCTGGGCAGCATGGCGGGCAACCTGTTCGAGCTGGAACTGGAAGGTCTCAGCCCCGAAGATCAGGAATACGAAACGGCGCGGGCGTTCGTCCGCTTTGCCAACGCAGCCGCTGGCAACGTAGCCAACCTGCAACAGCAGGGCGCGGCCAATCCGCAGACCGTGCTGAAAAAGGCCCTGACCTCGGCCGCCCAGCAGCACGCGCCGGGCCTGTTACGTCCGGCGACGGGCGGGCAGAATGGTCGGATGGGTCAGAACGGACGGAGCAACGGAAGCGCGCGGGGCAGTTGGGTACGGCGGGGCAATACGTTGGTGATTCAGCTCTGAGGCCATGAAAAACGCAGCCGACACCCAATTCCTGGTCAACGAAACGCAGTCGTTACTCAGTCGTTTGCAAACGGTACAGTCGTTCGCGTTGAACACCCCGATGGTGATGGCGGCCGCCGTATCGGCCCCGGCGCAGCGGGCCATCAACGACCATCTGGCCCGGATTGCGTTCGACCTGCGCTACCGGCTGCGCGGGTTTATCCGGTGGGTGAAAGGACCGGACATCCCCTCCGAGAAGGGGCAGGCCCGGTACGCGCTGCTGAAGCTACGCTACAACAATCTGCTCGATCAGTTGGACATTTTTTCCGACGTCCTGCTGCAACGCGGAGAGCACGGCACCGGCATCTGGATGGCCGGTTTAGATATCCTGGCCGAAGATGCGCTGGCCTTGCCCGGCAACTACTACGACGCCCCGCCCCTGATCTGCTTTCTGGAACGGGGGCACGGCGCGGCCATCCGGCGGGCGCGCACCCGCCTGCCCGGTGGCGACGAAAATCCGGTGGGCGTCATTCAGATTCCCCGCGAACGCATGATCGGCAGCGGCATTGCCTCGTCGTTGATTCACGAAGTTGGGCATCAGGGGTCCGAACTGCTCGGCCTGACGACCTCGATTCGCAAGGAAATCGATCAGATCATTGCCAGGGGTGACAACGTCGTGGCCTGGCAACTGCTCCAGCGCTGGCTCAACGAAATTCTGTCGGATTTCTGGGCGATGGCGCACCTCGGCGTCGGGGCCACCTACGGCCTGATGAGCGTGGTCAGCCTGCCGAGCTACTTTGTGTTCAGGATTGCCACCGACGCCCCGCACCCGTTTCCGTGGATTCGGGTCAAGGTCAGCCTCGCCTTCGGCAAAGCCCTGTATCCGCACCCGCAGGGGGAAGCGCTGGAAAAACAGTGGGAAGCCCTGTATCCAACGCGGGACGAAGCGCCCGCCAAGCAACAGATCATTCAGGCGCTGGAGAAAGCCCTGCCGCCGTTTGCCAACCTGCTGATTAACCACCGGCCTGCTTCGCTGCACGGGAAAAGATTGGGAGATATTTTCCCCGTGGCGGAGCGGCAGCCGGTGCGTTTGCAGCAGCTTTACCAACACTGGCAAACGCGGCCCGGTCTGCTGGAAACGAGCGCGCCGTCGCTGGTCTTCGCCGTCATCGGACAAGCCAAGGCGGACGGGGTTATCACGGCGGCCGACGAATCGCAGTTGCTGATCCGCACCCTAACCCGCTGGGCGCTGGAGCGGGCAAAACGGTACGGGGCCGCGGCTAAACCGGTTGCCCCGCCCAAACTGAACGGACAATTGACACGAACGCTAAACAATACGTAAGAATCATGAAACGTGACTTAAGCATTGATGCTCAGCAGGTAAACCTGGCCGACAACTCGACGTTGACGCTGGAAGTGAGCAAGGAAAAAGCAGCCGATTCGCTGAGCGGTGTATTCAAAGACAAAAGCATTTACGTGCTTTTCGACAACCTGTCCAAAGACACCAACGGACGCGTTGAATACGCCTGTGCCGTTGGCGACGGCAAACTAACGTTAACCGAAAAGAACAAAGTCATCAATGACCTGTTTCGGCGGATAACCCCGTCGGCAAGCTCGGTCGATCTGGCTGAAAAGCAAACCACCGTCAGCCTCGCGTGGCAGATTGACCTGTGGGATACGCCCGGCTCCTACACGATCGAAGTGTTCATTGGTCCACCCAACCAGCTGTACGTGTATTCGGAGGTTGATCCGAATCGCAAACCGTACACGAAGGACCTGGACTTCGGCATTCTCAAACTCAAGGTGCTGGAAGACAACGCCGGATTGGTCAACGTATCGCTCCAGGAAGCTAAGCGGAAAGACACCCCCGACCAGCTTTTGTGGATGCTGATTCGGAACCGGACCGTCGATTTCAACCGGTACCGGGCGTTCATGGACCGGGTCCTGTGCTCCGAACAAACCGGCGATACGCTGAACGAGTACCGGAATTACGCCGACAAACAGCGGCTGCCGTTCAACCGGGCGGCTTCGTACAGCATGCTCAAAGCCGCCACCGAGTATTACCTGATGCAGGAATGCGGACTGGTGCCTTCCAAGCCGGGCGACATCAACCGGCCAATCAGCCGGGATCCGTCGGGCGATGCGCAACGCACAGGCCGCTCCAACAGCGCAACCCTCACCCTCAGCAACCTGCGCAACGAGTACCTCGACGAACTGGAAGGCGAAGGCAGCCGGGCGTTGCCGTATTTCAAGATTATCCGCCAGAAACTGGCCGAACTGCCGCTCAAGAACAACCAGGAACTACCGTATGATGCCTGCTACGGCATTCTTCAGTCCCGGCTGCTCAACCCGCCCCTGCTGGAACTGATCTGGTCGTACTGGCACGAAGAAGGCGGACTGGTGCAAACGCTGAATGCCCTCAGCCTGCGCTTCCAGAACGTTCGGCGGGGCCTCGACCGCGACCCGCTGGCCAACCTCGCCATCGACCCGCTGCGCCCGCTGAGTAACCTGCTCTGGGGCTACATCGAAGACGAGCGCAACCGGCTGACCATCAACCGGCGCAACTTAGAGTACCAGTACGAATACGGCATGTCGCTGATTGGTAAGGCCGTGCAGAACATTCCGGTGGCCGAACACCGCACCAACTTCCTGCGCGGTTTTCACGAACTGCTCCGGGCCGCCGTGGAGTTCTACCAGCAGGCCAACTTCACGACGGTCATTCCCGACGGCTTTCCGATCCTGAATCACCTGCGCGAGGTGCACCTGATGCTGGCCGAAGGTGCCCACAACCAGTACGGCGATCTGCCGTGGGTGGCGCGCGTCGAAATGCTAACGCAGCAGTGGCTGCTGGCGCGGTCGGAGGTGCGGGAGTTTCTCGGCGGGCGGATCATGGTGCCGTATACCGAGCCGTGGATGGACCGGGTCGATAACATGAAGCAGCTTCAGGGCTGGAACCCGACCAACGTCACCCACTTCCGCGATCTGGGCGTGTTTGGCGAGCAGTTGCTGCTGTCGATCCGCTACGGAAGCTGGAACGACCCGACCATGGACGGGCAGAACGCGGCCAACTGGGCGCACTACTGGCGGGCCGAAATTCAACGGTATATCCACGCCTACAAGGCCGTTACGGGCGTTGATCTGGCTTCCGACATTGTCGAGACGCGCCTGTCGCTGCCCGCCAGCGAAGACCGCTATCAGCAACCTTCGCAACTGATTGAGCGGCAGGTCGCCATGCGTCAGAACGGACAAACGCGTCCCAAACCAATCAGCGGCCCGACCGGCAACGGCCAGCTTCCCCTGAACCGGCAGGTTGCGCCGAACGGGCAACTCCTCCGGAACGAGTTCAATGATTGATTTTACGTCGGCGCTGTACTTAGGTCAGCACACTCTTTCCGTTCCGGTCCCTCCGCATCTGCCCATGACGACGGGTAAACCGGCCGCGCTCTACGAACCCCGTCTGCACCGGCTGGTCGCGCAGGCAGTAGCGCGGAAGCAGGGACTGGAACGGGGACTACTGGCTCCGTCAACGCTGCACGTGTTCTGGGATATCATCGCCACGCTGGGCCGCTCAACCGCAATCCTGATCGACGAGGCCATGTACCCGGTCGGGCGCTGGGGCGTCATGCGGGCCATGTTGCGGGGGCTGCCCGTTACGTCGTTTTCGGCGAACGATGCGGACGGACTGGCCCGGCTGATTCACGCGTACCGCGGGCAGAACCGAGTTCCCTGGATCGTTACCGACGGCTGGAGCGTAACGCTGGGGCAACCCGCTCCGCTGGCCCGGTACGTAGACGTGCTCAGGCCCTGCCGGGACGGTGTTCTGCTCGTCGACGATACGCAGGCATTCGGCGTCCTGGGTGGCCAGTCCAGCGCCCGGTTGCCCTACGGAACCGGCGGGGGCGGCTGCTTACCCTACTTAGGCGTACAAAGCCGAAAGATCCTGACGATTACGTCGCTCGCGAAGGGGCTGGGCGTCCCGGTGGCGGTGCTGGCCGGTAGCGCCGATCAGATCGAGCGCTACCGGCAGCGGAGCGAAGTGCGGGTGCATACCAGTCCGGTATCGAACCTGCACGCCTGGGCGGCCTGGCAGGCGCTGGAAACCGACCGGACTATGGGCGACGCACTCCGCAGCCGATTGTACTGGAATGTCCAGCTCTTCCGGCAAACCCTCGGGCCGATCACCCCGGCGGGCGGTTGCTTTCCGGTGCAGAAACTCCAGCTACCGAATGCGGGAACGGCGTTTACGCTCTATAACCAGCTCAGACGGCTGGGTATTCAAAGCCTGTTGCTGGCCAACGACCGGCAGCCGACCGTACCGGAAGTGGCGTTCTGCATTCGGGCCGATCACGCGCCGGCCGCCATTGCGCATACCGCTCGTCAGATTCGGGCGATTCTCCGGGAAATCCGATCCGTTTACGCCAAATCACCCAACTTCAGTCATCATGAACCTATCGCTCATCCCAACCTCCACCCGTCCCGCCAACCCAAAAACGGGGACGATGGCCAAAGTATACACCAAAGACGGCCGGTCCATGCGGGTTCGCTTCCGGCCGGCCCCGGCGACCTGCGTCGATTGTAGCCAACACCCCGAACGGCAGTTCACGCGCTGGTTTACCCGGCAGTCGGCGGCCAATCCGGGCTTCCCGGCGATGGTGAGAAGCATTCTGCTGGTGGTATCCGGCGAGACGACCTGCCCGGCCTGTCGGCAATCGCTGAACCGGTTTCTGCAACGATTTCAGTTGGCCCATAAACTACAAGTCCGTAGCGCGACGCCGAAGCCCGAATGTGCCTGCCGGAAAAACGCCCGCGCGACGAGCCAACCCGTGCAGACGGAATTGGACCAGTTGCTATCCGATGGCGCGCAGGAATTGGAAGGCGAATGGTACAAGCGCTTAGCCGCACCCGTGCTGGCGGGCCTGCTTACGTTCGCCCCGCCCAGCGATTTTGCGGCCAAGCCCGTCGTCGACATGACCAAAGCCTGGGTTAAGGGCAGCCGGGATGAGCAGGAGCGAAGACGTAGAATTGAAGAAGACGCGCAGGCCCGTCGGAAACAAGCTAAGAAAACGCAGCAGGAGACTGATGAATACCGGGTGCTGGACGAAATCATGGAGAATGAGGTTAGTGTTGTCAATGAGTTCACTGATGTTCACGCGCAGTATGCCATTCAGCGAATGCTGAAAAGCAGTAACCCCACCGAACGAATAGAAGGTAGTGAAATGTTGGCCGCCGTTAATAGCTCACAGTTAGGTGGTATTTACAAAGAAGATCAGTACTGGCCAGCCATAACGGCCAGACAGGCGGGTATGGGTTGGTGGCAACTTATTGAAAAAGGCAAGGATGCCGGTGTTCTTCTGAAAGTAAGGAAGAATGTCGCTTGGTCTAACCCCTTGATCATTTTCAAAGATAACATCCGGTCTAATCCACAACGATTAGACCCTGCGTTGCGAAATGCTTGGCGAATTGTCAGGCGAATTTTAGCTATCAAGGCTTCTTCTCCTTCGCTTACGGCTGAACAACTCAAAGACACCATAGAAATTTTCATGCCGCAGGAGACGAGTTTGGTGACCATTCGGATTGTTTAGTCTCGCAATTTTCATCGAAGACTCACGCCCCGTCCCGCTTAACCGTTTTAGACATGCTCATTATCGACTGCCACTGCCACGCCGGGAAAGGCGACGGACTGACCGGCCCCTGGGATACCGACGCCCCGCTGAAGCCGTACCTTGGCTGGGCCGCTGACGCCGGTATTCAGAAAACGGTGCTCTTCGCGGCTTTCCACTCCAATTACGCGCTGGCCAATCGGCGGGTGGCGCGCACCGTGCAGGGCGACCCCGACCGGTTCTACGGCTTTGCGTTCGTGCACGCCGTCCGCGACCGGGGCCGGGTGCTGGACATGGTCCGGACGGCAGTGCAGGACTACGGGTTCTGCGGTATCAAACTCCACCGCTACGACGCCCGCATCAGCCGCGAAGTGTGCGAAACGGCCCGCCTGTTCCGGCTGCCGGTGCTGTACGACGTGGTCGGCGAAATTTCGGTAATCGAACTGCTGGCGCAGGAGTACCCGGACGTAAACTTTATTATTCCCCACTTGGGTAGTTTCTCCGACGACTGGCGGGCGCAGACTGGTCTGATCGATTACTTAGTGCGTTGCCCCAACATCTACGCTGATACGTCCGGGGTCCGGCGATTTGATTTACTCCAGCGCGCCGTTGACCGCGCCGGAGCCGGAAAATTCCTGTTCGGCTCCGACGGACCCTGGCTGCATCCGGGCGTGGAACTGGCCAAAGTAGCCGCCCTGAAACTGCCCACCGGCGAAGCGCAGCAGGTGCTCGCCGGTAATCTGCTCAAGCTGATTGGTCACGTTAACCGGGACCCGCAGCCCGCCCGGACCGGTGGTGTTTCGGTGTCGAAAGATCCCTGGCTGCTGGCTAATTAGTTGATTCGGGAAACGGGAAAGGGGGTAAAGGACTGACGCGTCAAGCCTTTACCCCCTTTCCCGTTTACGCCGTTTGCCGGGTAGGGAGCGCCCGTACGGGTTCGGTCTTCTGGTGCATTTGCAGGATTCGCTCGCTGCACCCGAGCCGCTGAGCGGCCAGTTTCAGATTGCCGTGCTCGTGGTGAATGGCCGCTTTCTTGGCAATTTCGGTAACGATGTCTTTGATTTCTTTCAGACCGAGGCCGTTGTACATCAGGCTGTTGATGGCCAGTTCGAGTTCGTGGTTGGCCGGCGACGCGGCCACCTTGCGGAAGTCGGGCCAATCCGACTGCGGAATGTCGCCGACGGTAATCGGCCCTTCGCCTAAGTGCTTATGGGCGATGCGGTTGACCAACTGCTGCAATTCCCGCACGTTCCCCGGATAATCGCGCAGTTGCAAAAAATCAAATACCTGCCGATCAATGGGTTGCTGGATCTGATGGTGCTTGCGGAAGAAATGCTCGGCCAGCACTGGAATGTCTTCTTTGCGTTCGCGCAGGGGCGGTAGCTGACACGTCCAGCCGGATATCCGGTAAAACAAGTCCTGCCGAAACTGGCCTTTCCTGACCTCCTCAGCCAGATCGCGGTTGGTCGCGCTGACGAGCCGAAACTGCGATTTGCGCCACGTATTGCTGCCCACCCGTTTGTACGTTCCTTCCTGCAACGCCCGCAGAAACTCGGCTTGTAGCGGCAGGGGCAGTTCGCCCAACTCGTCCAGAAACAAGGTGCCCTGATTCGCCAGGGCAATGGCCCCGTCGCGGGTGCTGATGGCGTTTGTAAACGCTCCTTTCTCGTGACCAAACAGTTCGCTGCCCGACAGGCCGGGAATCAGGTTTGTGCAGTCGACCACGATGCAGTCCCGCTTGTCGGCGCGGGTATCTAAGGCGTGAATCTCCTGGGCGACCAGTTCTTTGCCGGTGCCGCTTTCGCCGGTAATCAGCACGGGGCAGTCGGACAACGCCATGTCGACCACCTGCCGGAGCGTGTTCAGCCACGGTTTACTGGTACCGACCAGCTTGGTTTGCAGATGGGCGATGTTGGTTTCGAGCACCCGCCAGTAGTTCAGCCGCGACGTAATGATCTGCACCGGCTTTTCGACCTCGAACCAGGAAAATACTTCGGTCACTCCGTTTTGCAGCAGTGACCACGTAAACGAAGTGGGTAACGGACTGACCGAGACGGCAATGATCTTGGTGGCGCTGTCCATCGAACAGGCGTTGAGGGTTTCCAGTACGGCTTCGGGTGATGAAAAACTATCCAGAAAAATAAGGCCCGCCCCGACGGGCGTGTCGTTCATGTGCAGCGCACTGAGGCTAATGTTTGCTTTAGCCAACCGGTCAATGATGTCAACCAAAGGGGCACGTTGACGGGTAAAGGGTTTGAACCATAGAGAAGAGGTTGCCATGGCAGGTGTGGTTAAGCCGGTACGGGAGTACCGGGCGTACGAAAACGCTGACGACTAAGATCAGTACGAAATAGGCGCGCAAGCCCCTGGGAGAAGAGGCCGTTCGAGCACATACCCGCGGGAGAAGTGGGCAATTACAGATCTGGGATTAACCAAGCGCAGCCCACGTGACTGTACCCGCTAATCGTTCAGGATCAGATTGATAAAGGTAAAAGAAACGGTTGCTAACCCCAACGTTACGTCGACCAAATTGTCGGGCATTTATCAACCGGTTATCCGGGCAAAACGACGTAAACCTGTTCCTACCCGCAGGCTACAACAGCTACTGCATTAAGCACCATTTCGTAGAAAGGTGCCTACTTGCTTACCTCGGTGTGAAGGCTCGTGAATAGTCGGATCACGGCAGTTTCATCCGGTACAGCCGGAACGGGTAGTCGACTTTGTCCTGCCCGTTGTTGTAGCGTTTGGTGCGGTGAATCTGGGCGGCCGTCATGTACAGGTAACCGTCAGGACCCACGGCGAACGTGTCGGGCCACAGGAAGCGGCTGTCGCGGGCGAGCGTTTCGAGCCGGCGGTCCGGCGTGAGGTAGCGGACGGCTTTGGCCGGCGAATCGGTCAGGTAGATGTTGCCCTTAGCGTCGGCAATCATGCCGTGCGATACGCCCGTTTCGGCCATTTCTTCCACGTGCGAAGCCAGTTCAGCCGCGCTAAGAGCCGGGTTGATGAGGTACTCCGTCGCGATGCGGAACAGCTTGGTTTGGGTGATCGGGCGGTAGTATAAATACCGAAAATCGTCGGTCAGGGCGATGCCGTTAACGTTGCTGCTGAATGACTTGCCTTTATTGTCCTTGACTTCCTGCCCGTCGATTTTGAGTTTAAACTCAGGGTCCGCCTGCGTGGACTTATGGCCTTCGAGTACGCTCCGGCTTTTGCCCGACGCCAGGTCCAGCACCACAATGGCCCCGCGTTTAGCGTCGGACAAGTAAGCCACCTGCCGGCGCGTATCGATTCGTACGTCGTTCAGACCGGTGCGCTCGCGGGGCAGATCCTCGAAGCGGTAGATGCGTTCCACCTGGTTCGTGCCCAAATTAATTTTCAACAACTTGATCCCCGCAACAATAGGAGGCTCTTCGGACGGGTTAGCCGGGTCGAGCACCCAGAGCGTGTTGGTTTGGTCGACAACCGCGGCCTGTACGTTAACAAAACGGTCCTGCGGTTTGAGGGAGTCCCACTGATTCCACTCGGCATTGGGGTAAGGGCGACGCTGCCCTCCAACGATCTCGGCCAGACCGTAGTCGTAGTTTTCGGCGGTTTTGGGAAACGTAACAAAAAAGCGTCTGTCGCGCGACATGCCTACGCCGATGGGCTGGTGCTTGCCGAACTCGGCCACGGTTTCCACCTTGGGCGACAGAACGGGTTGGGCGCTGGCGAGGAAGGGGTTTACACTAAGCAGACAGGCGACGAGAACCAGTTTCATAACGGACGGATGACGAGCGACGCAGGTGTAACGTCAGTAACCGGCGAAGGTTTTAGGAATCGAACCGTTTCGGCCACTGAATCATAGGCTAATCTTCGCCCAAGCTGCTAACCTTTGAGCGGTTTGCGCAGTTGAAAAGCCGTAGCGTTAGCCCCTCCACAATATGCGTCAATTCCTCCTGAACACTCTACTTTCGTGCAGTCTATTGACTGGTGGTACGTTTGGCCACGCGCAGCCAAAGCAGTACGCCACCATCGGCCAAATCGTGCGAACGGACCCACAACTGAACCGGCTTATTCCGGCCGACGCCAAGATCGAAATCATCGCGGCCGGCTTCGGGCATCTGGAAGGGCCGGTTTGGGTTAAGGATAGTAACTACTTGCTGGTGAACGACACCAAAGCGCAGACGACGTATCAGTGGTCGCCGACCAAAGGGCTATCAAAATTCACGCAACACACCGGCTACACGGGTCGGCTGCCCTACAGCGACGAACCCGGCTCCAACGGTTTGACCGTCGACGGGCGGGGGCGACTCATCGTCTGCGACCACGGCGACCGACGCATCGCGGTTATGCCCCTGCGCGGCAAGGGCGGCAAACAGACGCTAACGGATACGTATAACGGTAAACGCTACAACAGCCCCAACGACGTGGTAACCCACACCGACGGCAGCGTCTACTTCACCGATCCGCCCTACGGCCTGCCGCAAAAAGAGAAAGACCCAACGCGCGAGCTGCCCGTCAACGGCGTGTATCAGTTGGCCCCAACCGGTAAGGTCACGCAGGTTATCAGCGCCCTGACGCTTCCCAACGGACTGGCCTTCTCGCCGGATGGAAGCCTAGTGGCGTCTGCCTCTGTCGACAGC
>CAXUEB010000075.1:2850-7945 GCA_964249775.1 uncultured Spirosoma sp. | reverse complement strand
CGTCTGGGCCACGGGGCCGGGTGGGCTGGCCGTGATTTCGCTCGCGGGTAAACTCCTCGGCCGCCTGGAAACCGGCGAGGTCATTTCCAACTGCGCCTGGGGCGATGACGGTTCGACGCTGTATCTGGCCTCGGATATATTTCTGTGCCGAATCAAAACCAATGCGAAAGGCGTAATTCCTGGCGCGCCGTAGCGTTGTAGCAACCGCTTCGGCGCTTACTTCCCGGCCGCCGTCTCGCTGCATTTACCCACAAGCCGCTCGGCGTTAGCCCGGCCCCAGTGCGGTTGAATGCCCGACGAAACGCCTGATGCGGATTCCGTCGCGAACAATTGAATAGCTTTGGCCGCCAATTGGCAGGCCATCGGCTTGTCGCCCCCGTACCCGGCCGGAGCCGAGTTGCGAAGCTGCGCCAACAGGAGCAGCGCCCGCGGGTTAGCTGAATTTTGCTGCATGGCCCGCTGCAAGGCGTCGGCACCGAGAGCGGAGTACTTTGGGCCACGCCCCATGAAGTCGACGTTGATCCGGGCGAAATGAATCGTCGCCAGCAGGCACGATACTTCCGAGTTACTCGGGCTGAGCGAATCGGCCCGACTGGCGAACGCTTCGGCCTGATCGGCCCAACCGTCCACGCGGGCTTTGTCGGGTTCTTTGTTGGCCAGGCTCGTAGCGCACATGCCAGCGTAGTAATACGGCAGCCAACGCGTCTTTTCGGCCTGACCGATGCGGCTGAATTGACCGATCAACGATTGTATCGTTGCCGCCGAACGGGCCGTGTCGTAGGTTGCAACGGCGGTTTCCATTGCTTTCTGGTACTTGTCGGACTGAGCGATACCGACCGAACGAACGGCCAACAGGGCGATGAGCAGGCAAAGCGTTTTCATAAAGATAAATTGGTTTTTAGGTTGACATTTAGAGTTGACTATTGATGATGTCCTGCCGCCGATCGACGCCGAGGTTAACAAACAGCCCCAGGAAAACGAACGGGTTGTTCGTAGGCACGATGGCTTCTCGGCGCTGCGGGTTCGTGGTCGAGTACGTATAGCCGAACACCTGCTGGTTGCCTAGGACGTTACTGACCGTCAGCACCAGCACCGACTGCGTTTTGCGGATGCCTATCAGGTGGGCCACGTTTAGGCCGAGGTTGTGGTAAGCAGGCGTCCGGGCGGCCATGAACGGCTCGTCGACGCGGATTGGCTGGTTCGGCGTCCCGACGGCCAGCGTTCCATTGGCCCGCGTTCCGGTGGCGTAAGGACGACCCGATGCGACGGTATAGGCCAGGCCGACGTTGGTTTTCAGACCACTGAAGAACCGTTTGACTACGACCGACGCCGTATGCCGGGCCGCGAATGAGGGCTGTACCGCCGTTGGGTAGTTTAGGAACTGCCGCTTGGTGTCCAGAAAGGAATACGACAGCCAGTAGTCGACGCCCTTCACCGTTTTCTTGTCGCGGAAAAACAGCTCGAAGCCCCGCGCATAGCCCCAGCCGCCGTTGTCCAGCGTGGGCTGCGTCCGAATCAGGTGGGTGTAGCGCTTGTGGTACACTTCCGTGCGGAACGTGCGGTCGTTGGCCGTTTGCCCGTAGCTGACAATGTAATGATCGGCGCGGGTGTAGTCCAGATCGGCCGATTGCAGCAGGTGGGGCCGGTCGGGTTTCTGGTAAAACTGCCCGTACGACACCGACAGCAACCCGGCATTGCCCGCGCTATAGCCCAGGGCCAGCCGGGGAGCCACGTTCAACCGGTGCAGCCGCGACGAATATTCGCCCCGCACCCCCACCCGCGCCGACAGCCGGTCGGTCAGGTACGATTCGGTTTCGGCAAACACCGCTCCGAACGAATCCGCGTAGCGACGGGCGTTGCTTGATTCAATCACGCGCTGAAATTCCTGCCCAACGTGCAGCCGCGTCCGGGTTAAGATCAACTTGGAAAACACGTTCCTGACCTGCCAAAGCGACGAATGATCCGTTTGGTACAGCAGCGAGTCGGGCCGGACACCGCGCTCGAAGCGGGCGGCCACGCCCGTTTGGTCCGCGTTGCGACTGTAGGACAGACCCGCTTTCCACGTCCAACCGTGCGGTAGCAACTGCTTGTACGTCAAGGTGCTGTACAGATTTTGGTTGCGTAGGCTGATTCGGTTGGTAACACCCGGATAGTCTAAGTTCGGGCGGTCGAGCGTCATCCGGCTGATGCCGCCGTTGACGAACAACTTCAACAGACCACCGTTGCGGAACTGCCGCCGGGCGAAGGCGTTGCCGTCCCAGAAACGCGGAGCCTGCCGAAACGGGACCGTGCCCGGTGCCAGGGCGTTGTACAGCCCCAGATTCGTGTGACTAATGCCCCCGCCATAGCTCGTTTGCCGGTTGCGGCTTACCCGCGTTAGCCCCGCGCTCGCCAGAATAGGCGATAGACTAAACTCGGCGCTGCTTTTGACGGGTATGTCTTCGGTTTCGAGCACTAAGGCCGATGACAGGGCCTGCCCGTACTGCGCCGAATAGCCACCGGTCGAGAAGGCTGTGCCTTTGAACAAGCCCGGCGCAAACCGGCTGCGGGCGGCCATGTTCGCCGGGCTGCTGTAGGTGAAATTGCTCACGGCCAGACCGTCCACGAACACCTTGGTTTCGGTGCCGGTACCGCCCCGCACAAACAGGTCGCCACTTTCGCCGACGGCCTGCGCGCCCGGCAGCGTTTTGAGCGCCGAGGTAATATTGCCGTCGGTAGCGGTCGTCAGCACCTCCAGCGGGCTGAGCACCGTGTACTTATTTTTATCGGTCAGGTCGAATAGCCGCGGCCGAATCGTTACGTCGGCGAGCGTAACCGATTTGGTGGTGAAAATCACCGATAGTTTAGCGATTGGCTTGCCGGTTAGTTCAAGGGTAGGCGCAACGCCTACGAAGCCAGCCGCCTGAGCGATGAGCTTGAACGTACCGGCTTCGGTCGTCTCAAACGCGAACTCGCCTTTGTCGTTCGTCGTCGCGCCGTCGTAAGTGCCGTCGAGGGTTAGGCTGGCGTTGGCGATGGGGCGGATGCCGTTGTAGGTCACCGTTCCCGATACGCGGGTCGTTTGGGCAACCAGCGTTAGGGGTAAAAGAAACAGGGTGGTTAACAGGTAAAGGTAAGGGCGTTTCATAACCGGTCCGGTTTGTCGTGGCGAATTGCTGGGACAAACATGGCCGGTCCGCTCTACCCCCGCAATAGGGTGGGACGGGTGACAAAGCGTGAGGGATGAAAACGCCCAGTCTGGGTTGTTTGGGCTGTTTTTGGGACGAACGGGAAGCTACGCGATGTTCGTCATTCGCCTATCAAACGCATCTACATACGTCCGCGATATTGGAATTTTAGTCGCCGTACCGGTCAGGGTGAGTTGGTAGCCGCGGGCGTTGCCTTCGGTATGACTGACGACGTTTAGGTTAACTAAAAACGCCCGGTGGCAGCGGAAAAACTGCGGGTACGAACCGAGCGATTCGGCTACGTCCTTGAGCGTCGAGCGCAGGACTGTTTTTTGCGGCTGACTCCCGTTTAGCCAATGAACATCGACGTAATTACCGACTGATTCAACGTAGAGCAATTGATTGGGTTGCAGACTCAGCCGCTCCTTACCGGTTTCTGACACGAGCACCAGCGGCTCGGGTTGCGTCTCGTCCGGCCGGGGCTGAACATTGGGCGCGGCTGAGAGGGGAGTAACATCAACCGGTTCGGAGCGCTCGGCCAACTGGTCGTTCAGGCTTTGGGCGTGGGCGAGGTTGCGCTTCAAACGCCGTTGCTCAGCCACCATTACGCCGATCATGATGGGAAAAAAGCCAAGGATGGTGACGGTTAAGTACATGCTTCCGAACGAGGGTCCCGGCAGTCTCAGCCCGTAGAGGATAAGCTGATTGCCGACCGTCACGCACAGCAGCACCAGTAAGACATGCAGCACGTGTTTACCGACCGTCCAGCGGTCTTCGTCGTAAAACACGGGTGCCAGCCGGGGAATCGCGTAATTGGCCAGAAGCGAGGAAACGACGCAACCCAAGGCGAATACGGCGCTCAGCAGCAACGGCGAGTACGCACTGCCTCGTCCCATGCCCAGCAGATACGTAATCAGAAAGATGTACAAACCCGCCTGCACCGACAACCGGGCCTGATTGCGGACGCTGAAGTCTTCAGCCAGCGGGCGGTTCAGGAAGGCGCGCAGAAACAAAAGCATGGGCACAAAAATAGGCCATTTTAGGAGACCTATACGGTTTTCAGAAACTGTATAGGTCTGTAAATCCGTATCTTTGTGTATGCTTCTGGAACTGAAACAACCAATCATAAAGACAGATACCCTGCCCGTCATGGAAGCGTTTTACACGCTCCAGGGCGAAGGGGCGCATACCGGCCGGGCGGCTTATTTTATCCGGCTCGGCGGCTGCGACGTGGGCTGCCACTGGTGCGACGTAAAAGAATCCTGGGACGCCGATGCCCACCCGAAACAGACGATTGACGATATTGTCGCCGGCGCGTTACGGCACCCCGGCCGGATGGCCGTCATCACCGGCGGGGAGCCGCTTATGCACGACCTGACGAACCTGACCGGCGCTCTGCAAGCGGCCGGTTTTCGGACTAACGTCGAAACGTCGGGCGTGTGCCGGGCCGTTACGGGGTCGTGGGACTGGATTTGCTTTTCGCCCAAGAAGTTTAAAAAGCCCAACCCGGCCATTTTCGAGCGGGCCAATGAGTTAAAGGTCATTGTTTACAACCGGGCGGATTTTCAGTTCGCCGAGTCGTTTGTGCCCCACCTGCGGCCCGGTTGCCAACTCTTTTTGCAATCCGAGTGGAGCCGGTCCAATGAAATGCTGCCCCGCATCGTTAACTACGTTAAAGACAATCCGCAATGGCAGATTTCGTTGCAAACGCACAAGTATCTGGATATACCGTAGGCGAAGAGCGAAGGGTGAAGCGTGAAGCGTGGAGATTAGCGCTACTAATCGTTTACTTTCTACTTTTCACGCTTCACGCTTCGCTTTTTGCCCAGGACCCCAAGGCCAAACAACT
Organism: uncultured Spirosoma sp.; assembly: GCA_964249775.1. GTDB lineage: Bacteria > Bacteroidota > Bacteroidia > Cytophagales > Spirosomataceae > Spirosoma. The sequence continues at coordinate 2,929 of CAXUEB010000075.1, read as the reverse complement.
CTACGACCACTCCATCAAACTGTTTGGCGAACGGAAAGCAACCGAGGCTATTCCGTTCATGGAGCAGGCCGTTAAAATT
>CAXUEB010000075.1:1418-2838 GCA_964249775.1 uncultured Spirosoma sp. | reverse complement strand
CGGCTGGGGCAGTTGTACGAGTTCACCAAACGCTTTGAGCCGGCCTTGACGGCTTACCGCACCGTGATTCGGCTGCAACCCGAAGGGCCGATGGCGCAGGCGGCTTACCAGTCGCTGAGCGTTCGGCTGATGCAGCTTGGTCGGTACAGCGAGGCCCTGCCTTACATTGAAAAGTTTCAGACCTTGTTTGCCCCGCAGTCGGTGCAGGGTAAGCGCATCGGCCGGATGCTGGCCAACGCCCGCTTTGGGCAGGAAGCCGTGCAGCATCCGCAGCCGGTCGATCCCAAGCCGCTCTCGTCGGTGCTGCAAACCACGCCCTCGCAGTATTTTCCGGCCCTGACCGCCGACGAGCAGACGCTGGTCTTTACGGTACTTAAACCCGAGGGCGACGAGGATCTGATGACGGCGACGTTCAACGGCGAAACGTGGTCGCCCCCGGTGGCGCTCTCGCCCAACATCAACACGGCCGACAACGAAGGCACGGCCAGTATGTCGGCCGACGGCCGGACGATTGTCTTCACGGCTTGCCAGGGGCGTAAAGGCTTCGGAAGCTGCGATCTGTACCTGAGCCGCAAAACCGGCGACGACTGGTCGACACCCGCTAATCTTGGTTCCATCGTCAACACCCATTATTACGAATCCCAGCCGTCGCTGTCGGCCGATGGTCGGCGGCTGTACTTTATTTCGGACCGGCCGGGCGGCCGGGGCCGGCGCGACGTCTGGCGCTCCGACCTCGACGCGGGCGGCAACTGGCGCGAGCCGGTCAACCTGGGCGAGCCGGTCAACACGGCCGCCGATGAAGTGTCGCCGTTTATTCACGCCAACGGTCAAAGCCTGTTCTTCGGTTCCGACGGACACGTGGGCTTGGGCGGTTACGACCTGTTCGTATCCGACAGCACCTCGGGCGGCTGGGCGGCTCCGGTAAACATGGGTTACCCCATCAACACCGCCGAAGACCAGGCGTCGCTGTTCGTAGCGGCCAACGGCAGGCGGGCGTATTATTCCTACGAAGAACAGAAAGAAGGCGTTTCGCAGAAGTCGCGGCTCTACGTGTTTGATTTGCCCGAATCGCTGCGGGACCGCGTCAAGCCGGTCAGTTACCTGAAAGGTGTCGTAGCCGACGCCCGCACCGGTAAGCCCCTATCGGCGACCGTTGATCTGATTGATCTAAAGACAAACCAGATGATTGCGCGGGTGCACGCCGACGTGCAAACCGGTCAGTACACCACCGTGCTGCCGAGCGGGGGTGAATACGCCTTGTACGTTAGCGTACCGGGTTATTTGTTTAAAAGCCTGTCGTTCGATTTCACCCAACGCACCAAAGGCGACCGGAGTGCCGGACCGCGGGACGCCGAAGCGGGGGCGACCCTGAACGTACCACTGGAGCCGGCCGTGACGGGAGCGTCGGCTAAAGAAACGG
>CAXUEB010000075.1:279-1408 GCA_964249775.1 uncultured Spirosoma sp. | reverse complement strand
TGATAAGTCACGCACCGAACTTGACCGGCTGGCGGCTTTCCTGGCGAGCAACCCATCGGTCAAAATAGAAATCGCAGGCCACACCGACGACCGCGGTGATCCGGCGACCAACCTCGTGCTGTCGAAAAAGCGGGCGCAGGCCGTTGTGGACTACCTCGCCAAGGCCGGCATTGCGCCGGGCCGCATCCGGGCCGTGGGTTACGGTAAAACTCGCCCCGCCCTGCCCAACACCTCCGACGAAAACCGGCAGCGCAACCGGCGCATCGAGTGGCGCGTGCTGTAGCTCTGGCAATCTTGCCGGAGCAGCCGTCAGGCTAATTTGTAGTTAATAGTTTTTAGGTTAGCTTGAACTACCGTGTTAGCCTGTCAGCTGCTCCGGCAGGAGTGCCAGAGCTACGGGGAGCTACGGCTTCTTTGCTTTCCTACGGGATTTTTTTCAATTTTGTGGATGTTGTCTTTTTGACCTCCCGTTGCGGGATGGCTTTTAGCTCAGTTTACGACAAAAGACAATCGTTCCGGTTGATTAATATGACTCCTGAACACGTTAAGTGCCTCATCATCGGCTCCGGCCCGGCTGGTTATACGGCCGCTATCTACGCGGCTCGGGCCAACATGCAACCCGTCATGTACCAGGGGCCGCAGCCCGGTGGTCAGTTGACCATCACGACCGAGGTTGACAATTTTCCCGGTTATCCCGAGGGCGTTAACGGCCCGCAGATGATGCAGGATATGGAAAACCAGGCGCGTCGGTTCGGCACCGACATCCGGTACGGCATGGTCACGAGCGTTGACTTTTCGGGGCAGCCAAGCTACGGTAGTCCGCACCGGGTTATTGTCGACGACAAGCACGAGATCACGGCGGATTCGATCATTATCTCGACCGGCGCGTCGGCCAAGTGGCTGGGTTTACCGTCCGAAATGCGGCTCAACGGCCGGGGCGTATCGGCCTGCGCGGTTTGCGATGGGTTCTTTTTCCGTAAGCAGGACGTGGCCATTGTCGGCGCGGGGGATACCGCGGCCGAGGAAGCATCGTACTTAGCCAACCTGTGTAACAAGGTGTATGTGCTGGTTCGGCGGGGTGAAATGCGGGCGTCGCGCTTTATGCAGCAGCGCGTCAAGACGGCCCCGA
>CAXUEB010000075.1:0-269 GCA_964249775.1 uncultured Spirosoma sp. | reverse complement strand
GAACATTGAGATTTTGTACAACACCGAAACGCAGGAAGTGCTCGGCGACGACGAAGTGTCGGGCGTGCGGGTGAAAAATGCCGTAACGGGCGAAGAACGCGTTTTAGACGTGACCGGCTTTTTCGTGGCCATTGGTCACAAACCCAATACCGACATTTTTGCCGAATATATTGAGCGGGACGAGCACGGCTACATCTTAACCGAAAAAGGCTCGACCCGCACCAACGTACCCGGCGTGTTTGCCTGCGGAGACGCCCAGGATAACGTGT
>CAXUEB010000074.1:15589-19331 GCA_964249775.1 uncultured Spirosoma sp. | reverse complement strand
GGGTGTTGTTCTTGCGGGCCGTTACGCCCACGCAAGCGCAGACGGGGAAGGTATTAGTAGTCGAGTAACGTTTGCACCGGTTGCAAAATTGAAGCGCCCCGGCCAAGTTTGGTCGGGGCGCTTTTTTGATAAGTATGAACAACTGCTACCGTTTACATCTTTTCCAGCAGTCGCTCCATCGACACCTCGCGGCCGATGCGGGCGTTGAGTTCGCTGATAGGCACCCGAATCTGCTCGGTGGTGTCGCGGTAGCGAATCGTGACCGTGTCGTCTTCTATCGTTTGGTAATCAACGGCGATGCAGAACGGCGTACCGATGAGGTCTTGCCGGGTGTAGCGTTTGCCGATGGCGTCGCGCTCTTCCATGATAACGCGGAACTCCGACCGGAGCATCTTTACAATCTGCTCGGCTTTTTCGGGCAGTCCGTCCTTGCGCACGAGCGGAAACACGGCGGCTTTGATGGGCGCTAAAGCCGGGTGCAGTTTGAGGTACGTCCGTTCCTTTTGCTCCTCCCCTTCCCCTACCGTTTCCTTGGTGAATGCGTTGCAGAACACGGCCAAGAACAGCCGGTCGGCCCCGACTGACGTTTCGACCACGTACGGAATGTAATTGCCGTAGGGTTTGTTGGTCGCCGGGTCAACGTCGTTGTCGAAGTACTGCTGCTTTTTGCGGCTCAGTTCCTGGTGCGATTTCAGGTCAAAGTCCGTCCGAGAGTGAATGCCTTCGATCTCGCGGAAACCGAACGGAAACTGGTACTCGATGTCGACGGCCGCGTTGGCGTAGTGAGCGAGCTTTTCGTGAATATGAAACTTCAGCTTTTCGGCGGGGAGCCCCACGGCCTGGTGGAACTTCATGCGCGCGTCGCGCCAGCGTTCGTACCAGTCCATTTCGGTGCCCGGCCGCACGAAATACTGCATTTCCATCTGCTCAAACTCGCGCATGCGAAACGTAAACTGCCGGGCTACGATCTCGTTGCGGAACGCCTTACCGATCTGCGCAATGCCGAACGGTACCCGCATCCGGCCGGTTTTCTGGACGTTGAGGAAGTTGACGAAAATACCCTGCGCCGTTTCGGGACGCAGGTAAATCAAACTCGCGTCGTCGGCCAGCGAACCGACCTGCGTCGAAAACATCAGATTGAACTGCCGCACCTCGGTCCAGTTGTCGGTGCCTGACACGGGGTCTTTGATGCCTTCGGCAATAATCAGGTTTCGGACGCCGTCGAGGTCGTTGTTTCCCAGCAACCGGCCCATTTCCTGCAACAGCGCGGTACTACGGGCTTCGTCGCCCGCGTTGGCGTATTCTTCGGCTTTCAGTTCGAGGAGTTGGTCGGCGCGGTACCGTTTTTTAGAGTCGCGGTTGTCGATCATCGGGTCGTTGAACGAGTCGACGTGCCCCGACGCTTTCCACGTCAGCGGGTGCATGAAAATGGCCGCGTCGATGCCCACCACGTTGTCGTGGAGTTGGGTCATAGCCTTCCACCACAGCGTTTTCAGGTTGTTCTTGAGTTCAACGCCGTTCTGCCCGTAGTCGTAGACGGCCTGCAAACCGTCGTAGATTTCGGACGACGGAAACACAAAGCCGTATTCTTTGGCGTGGGCGATAATGTCGGGAAGAGAGGCCGCCGGAGTGCCGGTAGCCGGAGTTTGGGTAGTATTCATACGTAAAGGCAAAATTAGAAAAGATGCACTTGATTTATAGCTTTGTTTCTTATTAAACCCGTTCGTACTTCTCGGGATCATTTGCCATGAGCATCGTTTTTAATTGATTTAAATCACATCGTGAGCTACGCTGATTTCCATCGTATATTTAAACAAACGTTTAGTTTTCCTGACTTCTACGGCACAAACATGGATGCTTGGATTGACTGTATGAGCCAGCTTGACGACTTTGAATCAGGCATGAGTCAGTTTACGGTAAAGTCGAATCAACTAGTAGTGCTTGAACTAACTGGAACCGCCGAATTCGCCCGTCGCTGTCCCGATATTTATAACGACCTGATTGATTACACCACATCTGTGAATCAACGTCGCGTTCTTTCGGGGTATAACCCTATATTGGCGCTATTATTTCGATAAATCGTTTATGGCATGCAGCAATTTACCCGGATTACGATGAACCCCGAGGTGATGGGTGGCAAGCCCTGTATTCGCGGCATGCGGATAACGGCTGGTATGGTTGTCGGTCTTGTTTCAGCGGGTTACTCAACTGAAAAGATTTTAGAAACTTACCCCTACTTAGAAGCGGATGACATTAAAGAAGCGCTGGCGTTTGCCGCCTGGCGGATTGAAGAGGTTGAGGTGCCACTCTCTCGTGCGGCATGAAACTGGTGATTGATATGAATTTGTCACCCATATGGTGCAACTTCTTTGAGCAGGCGGGCTATGCTGCCGTACACTGGTCAAGTGTCGGCGACGCACGAGCTACTGACCGCTCAATTATGGCTTGGGCCAGCGAAAACAAATACGTCGTCTTTACACACGACCTTGACTTTGGGGCTATTTTAGCAGCAACCAATGCGGATGGGCCAAGTGTTATCCAGGTCCGTGAGCACGATGTACTGCCAGACACGATGGGCGAAACGGTTCTACAAGCTCTCGAACAGTTAAAAGACTTTCTTAAAGCTGGTGCGCTGATCACCATTGATAGAACTTCGCGCCGTGCCCGAATTTTGCCTATCAACCGCTAACTGAACGGCATGATTAGCCTAAATCTATTGGGGTAGATTTCCTATAACGCGGCAACATCCCGTCTGGCCCGGCGCTTCGTTCGCCGGACATTGCTGTCCAACGTTTTACTAAAGTAACGGACCTCGGTCAATACACCGTTGCCGACGATCGCATCCCGGTTATAGCGAACCAGTTCGCCAGTGTCAACTAACTCGTAAAAGCTGCCCCGATAATAGCGATAAACGCGCTTCCAGCGGTCCTGATAACCCCAAATTGTCCGACGGGCTATTTTCTCCCGACCACCATTCTTGTACAAAACAGTCACGGTAGACGCGAGTCTCCAGTTGGGCCGCACGTTGCGAACCACTCGCCCCGCGTCGGGTCGGTTTAGATCCTTACTGCTGTACAGAACTCGTTGCGCCAGAACCTGCGTATGGGTTACTCCAATGATTGCAAACAAGAGTAGTAGCCGGGTCATTGTCAGATCGTTTTGATTAGCAACTACGTAAAGATAAAAACTATCTGACTGTTTGCCGATTTACGGGGATCTCGTGTATCTTGGCGGTTACATTTCGCCTACCGTAACGCCACCCTTCATGTTCAATCGCTTCCAGTCGCTCGTGCGCGACTATTTTGGCTTTTCTCACAAAGAAGCGCGGGGCTTTGTCGTCCTGATTTTCCTGACGCTGCTTTTCCTGCTGATTCCGTTTCTGTACCGCTTTCTGGCGGCCGACCAACCCGTCGATACGTCGGCGGCCGACCAGCGCAAGCTCGACAGTCTCGTGGCGCTGATGCAGGCCGAAGAAGCCAAACAGCCCGAGTTCGGCGATCGCTACGCCAACGACCGCGACAAAACCACCGCCGAGCGTTTCCGCGAACCCAAGCTGTTTAAGTTTGATCCCAACACCGTCAGCGTCGCCGGGTGGCAGCAGTTGGGTTTGCCGCGCTGGTTAGCCGAGCGCATCGACAAATACCGCAGCAAAGGCGGGCAGTTCCGCAAAAGAGAAGACCTCTTGCGCATCTACGACTTTCCGCCCGACCTCTACGACCAACTCGAACCGTACATGACGTTG
>CAXUEB010000074.1:13282-15579 GCA_964249775.1 uncultured Spirosoma sp. | reverse complement strand
GCCCCCGCCCCCCCCCCACCCCGGCGCACAAATCCCCGGGGCCGGGGGGGGCCCCCCGGGGCCCGACCAACCGAACGGCGTTCGCCGAACGACCGGCCAAACCGGCGTTGCAGCCGTTCGACATCAACACGGCCGACACGGCGCAGTTGATCGCCCTCAAAGGCATTGGCTCCACCTTAGCCGGGCGGATCGTTAAGTTTCGGGATGCGCTGGGCGGTTTTGTTGCGCCGGAGCAGTTCCGGGACATCTACGGCTTGGACTCCCTGGCGCTGACAGAATTGCAGAAGTTTGGGCAGATCCAGACGAGCGCGCGTAAGATTCCGGTCAACACGGCCAGCGCCGAAGAGTTGGACCGGCACCCGTTTTTATCGCGTCGGCAGGCGCAGATTATCGTCAGCTACCGCGAGCAGCACGGGGCCTACACCTCAGCCGAGTCGCTCAAACCGATTCGGATTCTGGACGCGAAGACGATTGAGAAGATTACGCCGTATCTGTCCTTTTAAACGGTTCGGGCTTTGACCGGTGTTTGCCAACCCGTATCTTTTCGCCCAAAAACTACCACGATGCGTAGCTTAAAAGCCGACGTTAACGGCCACGAATTCGAGATCAAGTACAGCCTTTGGAACGGGCGTGAGCAACTCTTTTACGACGGCCGACTCATTGCCGACAAGCGCAGTTTTGCCTTCGTGACGCCTTACGTGTTTACCGTTGAGGAGGCCAGCGAATCCATCGTTTATGAGGTGAATATACTAACCACCTTGTCGTTCACGGTCGGCTACATCATCCGACGTAACGGGATCGCCGTGGCGCACCATCCGTAAGATCTTGGTGATTACACGCAAACGCAGCGAAAAAGGCGTAAAGTTGATGTACTCCGCTCCTTCCTCCGCTGCGTTTGTGTTCAAAAATTCGGCTTCAGCAGGTACTTGCTGTAAAAATCGTCAATGGCTTTCACGGCCTCAGTAGGCGTATCGACTACGCTGATGAGCTTCATGTCTTCGGGGTTGATGTTTTGCTCTTGCCCCAGCATTACGTTCGTAATCCAGTCGATCAAACCCTGCCAGTACTGACGGCCGACGAGCACAATCGGAAAACGCGCAATTTTCTTGGTCTGAATCAGGGTGAGGGCTTCAAACAACTCGTCGAGCGTACCCATGCCACCAGGCATCACCACGAAGCCCTGCGCGTACTTGACAAACATCACTTTACGGACAAAGAAAAAGTCGAAGTTGATGCTTTTGTCGGGGTCGATGTAGATATTGCTGTGTTGCTCGAACGGCAGTTTAATGTTCAGTCCGACCGACTTGCCGCCCTGCTCGAAAGCGCCTTTGTTGCCGGCTTCCATAATGCCCGGTCCGCCCCCGGTGATGACGCCGTAGCCGTGCCGCACCAGTTTGGCCGCAATCTCTTCGGTCATCTTGTAATACGGATTGTCGGGCAGGGTGCGGGCCGAGCCGAAGATCGACACGCACGGGCCGATCTTGGCGAGCTTATCAAAGCCTTCGACAAATTCGGCCATCACTTTAAAGATGACCCACGAGTCGGCCGTTTTGATCTCGTTCCAATTGTGGTCTTGAAAGGCGTCTTTAATGCGCTGCTCGTCGGGTGTTAAGAGCAATTCGTCACGCTTGGGTAGGTCTTTAGTTATGCGTTCGGTGCTCTGCGCTTCGGAGCGTTGAACGTTTTCTTTGGTTGCTTCCATTTCAATGATTAAAAAAGGCAGTGGGCGCAATAAATGAACTCACTATCAATGTTCGTACCGTCCGTCCATACGAGTCGGGTTAGCTAAGCTAATGGACCATTTCTACGTAGGCGGAATAGAATAACGTAAGTTTAGGGAAAAACGTTTTATTGTCCGCGCGCAATCAGGGCAGCATACAGATTCGCCCGGCCGTAAATTGATGGGCGCTCCCCCAACTTCTGAGCCGTCTCGAAACCAATCCGTCGGAACAGCGCGGTCAGCGACTGAAAACTGACCGGGTAAGGCACCCAAGGCGGACTGGGTTTGTCGGTATCGTATTCAACGAGCAGAAAACGGCCGGTTGGGGTCAGGTGTGCCTTTAGTTTCTCCAGAAAGGCTTCTTTGTCCCGGACGTAATGCAGCGCATTAGCCATCAGAAATCCGTCTACCCCTCGGTCCGGTAAGTCGTCCCGCAGGAAATTCGCCGGATGCTTCCGAATCGTTACGGCGTGGTGCTCATTCGGAATGTTGGCCAGCGCCCGCCGGTCCGTATCAACGGCGTAGATGACGCTCCCCGGCGGCAATCGATTTGCCAACGCCAGGGTGAACGTACCGC
>CAXUEB010000074.1:6433-13272 GCA_964249775.1 uncultured Spirosoma sp. | reverse complement strand
GGTAGTGCAGCAAAGCAGTGGCCTCGGCAAGGGTCATGGCAAAACGCGTTTACGGCATCAGTTGACGGCATCCTCGCCAGGAAATTACCGCCGGCGGCTTTCCAGAAACCGCTCGATGCGGTCCAAGGCGACGGTTAGTTCATCGACCGTGGGTAGGCAAACGATGCGGAAGTGATCGCTATGGACGTAGTTAAAGCCGCTACCCGCGACGACCAGGACCTTTTGTTCGGTCAGCAGGTTCAAGACAAAGTCGTCGTCATCGGCGAAGGTAAACTGGTTCAGGTCAAGCTTGGGAAACAGATACAGCGCGCCCTTGGGCCTGACGCACGACACGCCCGGAATGGCCGTCATGCGGGCGTGGGCGAGCATCATCTGCCGGTGCAGCCGCCCCGTCGGCAGAATCAAGTCATTGATGCTCTGGTAACCACCCAGTGCAGTTTGGATGGCATACTGCGTCGGTACGTTGGCGCAGAGCCGCATACTGGCTAAAAGCGTCAGGCCCTCAATGTACGATTTGGCCCGGTGCCGCGCCCCGCTCAGAATCAGCCAGCCGCCCCGAAAACCGGCCGCCCGGTAGTTTTTCGACAGCCCGCCCATCGTGATGCACAGCGTATCGTGGACCATCTTGGCGATGGGGTGATGCACGGCTCCGTCGTACAGAATGCGGTCGTAAATCTCGTCCGAGAACACAATCAGCTTGTGCCGTTCGGCGATGCGGGCGATACCTTCCAGTACGGATTGGTCGTAAACGGCCCCGGTCGGATTGTTGGGGTTGATGACCACCACGGCCCGCGTCCGAGACGTAATCTTGCTTTCGAGATCGGTCAGGTCGGGATTCCAGTCGGCGGCTTCGTCGCAGACGTAATGTACGGGTTTGCCCCCGCAGAACGCCACCGACGCCGTCCAGAGCGGGTAATCGGGCGACGGAATCAGGACCTCATCGCCTTCGTTGAGCAGCGCCTGCATCGCCAGCATGATGAGTTCGCTGACGCCGTTGCCAATGTAAATGTCGTTGATCGTAATGCCCGGCAGGCCAATGTTCTGCGTGTGGTGCATGACGGCTTTGCGGGCCGCGAACAAGCCCCGCGAGTCGGCGTAGCCCTGCGCATTGCGGATGTTGAGAATGATATCGTGGACAATCTCGTCGGGCGCGTCGAAGCCGAAGGTGGCCGGGTTGCCGATGTTAAGACTAATAATTTTATACCCTTGACTTTCGAGTTCGAGGGCTTTTTCGTAGACCGGCCCCCGAATATCGTACTTCAAATGCGTCAGCCGCTCACTCTTTAAGATTTCCATGCCGGAACGTTCCATTCCGCAAAAATACGCAAACCCGCGGAATCAACGGCCAATCTCAACGCAACGTCGTCATCGCCGGTGTCGAAGCCACGTCCACGTAAGACAGAATGGCCCGCACGTCGGCGTCGGTCAACGTAGGGAAACTCGGCATGGCGATTTTGTTGAACTTGTTGAAAACCTGCACTCCGTACGGGTCACCCGACGCGACGACGGCCTGCGAGTTACGAATCCAAGGGAGCAGCCAAGCTTCGCTTGGTGCTCGAACCGTTACCCCTCTCAAACCGGGTCCCACAACGATTTCTTCCGTAACGGCGTGGCACTGCGCGCAGTTGTTAACGAACAATTGCTGGCCGTGTCGCTGCGGTTCGGTGAGTGGGGCGGGCTTGGCGGCAGACTCTTTCTGCCGTTGTTCCCAGGCTATGTCTTCGGGATGCCGGGCGGGAGCGGTGTCGTCCGGCAACAGAAACGCCGACGTAATGAGCAGAACAACGCTCAAGCTAATCAATAGCATCAAGCCCGTTAAGGCGGTAGTCAACAGACGAATTTGGCGCGTGGAAAACATGGTCGTGACGAATTGGTAACGCCCGCAAGGTAACTACCAACGCCTTGTTTAGCAACCGTTTCATCCTGTATTCGGTGCTTATTTAAACACCATCGCCCGGCCTTCCTGCGGCACCAGAAACCGGCTTTCGGGCAGGTTGTTGATGCGCAGGGCCTGGCGCAGATCGGCAGCCGGTTCGAGCAGACCGTCGTCGGCCTGCTGAAACGTACCGAAGTGAATACTCACTGCCCGCGCGGCCTTCAAATCTTTGAAGGCCTGCACCGCGTCGGCCGGCGACACGTGCACCGGGGCCAGAAACCACTGCGGCCGGTACGAGCCAATGGGCAGAAAAGCCAGTTTTATCGGACCGGTCGGACTGCGGGTCGCCAGTTGCGCAATCTGTTTGAAGTGCGGGCCGTAGCCGCTGTCCCCGCCGAAGTACGTCGTGCCGTAGCCCGTGTGGAGCAGGTAACCCGCCCAAAGCGTTTGGTCGCGGTCACCCAAGCCGCGGTTGCTGAAATGCTGGGCCTGCGTGCAGGTCAGGCTCAGCCGGTCGTTTACCCGCAGCGTGTCGCCCCAGTCGAGTTCGCGGGCGGTGCGGCCCCCAATCCGGCGCGGCAGGTACGACACGCCGAGGGGCGTCACGAACAAAGGGTTGTGCGCCTGCACTAATCGTTTGAGCGTCGGCAGGTCGAGGTGGTCGTAATGGTTGTGGCTGAGCAGCACCACGTCAATCTTGGGCAGTTCCTCTAACCGCAGCCCCGGCGGGCGGTGGCGTTTGACGCCCAGCCACGACCTTGGCCCGACGCGCTGCGACCAGACCGGGTCAGTCAGGATGTTCAGGCCGGCCGTTTGTAGCAAAAACGTCGAGTGGTTGACGAACGTAACGACTAAACTGTCGCCGTCGACGCGGACCGCGGGCTTGGGTCCCACGAAGGCATCGGGTTGATCGGGCCACGGCCCTTTGTCGCGGTGGAGCAGCCATTCCAGCAAACCACCCGACGCCCCTTTTTCCAGACCAGGATTGATAAATTTTTTACCGGTAAAATGGTCCGTAATGGGTCCTCGGTAGCGCGGAGCGCAGGCAGAGATGAACAGAAGGAGAAGGACGAATAGCGAGTAAGGGCGGTTAAACATACGTACGTGAAGTAGGGAATCAGTAGCCTGGACGGCCACGTCCGAGTGTGTCAAGAAAAGCTACTTCTACGCCCGGATGTGGCCGTCCGAGTTACTCTCCGTAAAGTTAAAATAATGACATTTGCCCGGTTTTGGGCCACACACCTTCGTGTTCGAGCAGCCACTGCTTACGCCATAACCCACCCGCGTAGCCCGTCAATGAGCCGTCGGACCCGATGATGCGGTGGCAGGGCACCACAATCGCCAGTGGGTTGCGCCCGTTGGCGGCTGCCACGGCCCGGATCGCCTTTTCGTCGCCCAGGTAGCGGGTTAGCGTTAAGTACGACTGCGTCGTGCCGAACGGTACCGTCAGCAACGCCCGCCAAACGGCCTGCTGAAACGCCGTACCAACCGGCGTCATGGCAAAATCAAACGTTTGGCGACTTCCGGCGAAGTACTCCGTTAGCTGCGTAACGGCCGCCTGCACCGGCTCCGGCAGACGTTCGGCGACCAATTCAGCCTCTGTTTCCGGTCCATCTAAGCACGTAATGGCCGCAACGCCAACGGCATCGCCGGTGATGCGGAGTGTTCCCAAAGACGATGGCAGGTAAGTGCTTGTCATACTACTTCGTTTCACTGACGACGGGCGTCGGCGCGGGATTGCGTAAGTATTTAGCAAAGAACGCGTCCATTGCCTTGTACGTTTTTACCCAATTTTTGTGCAGCAGAAAACTGTGCACTTCGTCGGGAAAAATCAGCACCTCAGTCGGTACGTGGCGGTCGCGGAGTTTCTGCACCAGATCGACCGTTTCGGCAAACGCCACGTTGCGGTCGTCGTCGCCGTGCACAAACAAACACGGTGACCGCCAGCCGTCCAGGGCTGCGTTGGGCGACGATTCAAAGGCGACTTTGCTTTCGGCGGAACCAATGCCCCATTCGCCACCCGGTGTAAAGAAGTTACCCCGCCACGACCAGTCGTGCACGCCGTGCAGATCGACCCCGGCCGCGAACAGGTCGGAGTTGCGGGCCAGGCCCAAGGCCGTCAGGTAACCGCCGTAGGAGCCACCCCACAAGCCTATCTTTTGCGGGTTTACGTTTGGTAAGCGTTGCAAATACGTCGCCCCGGCCACTACGTCCTGGTACTCCGATGCCCCGCGCGGTCCCTGCTTGTCGGCCCGCCGGAACGCCCGGCCGTAGCCGATGCCCGCCCGGTAGTTGACCGACAGCACGACGTAGCCCCGCGACGCTAAGTACTGATTCATGGCGTAGGCATTGGCGTAGTAGGTGCCCCGGTAGTGCCAGCCCAGCAGCATCTGCCGCATCGGGCCGCCGTGCAAAAAGATCAGCGCGGGCCACCGTTCGAGGGAATCTTGCGCAACGAGCTTCGATGCATTCGTTAACCGCGCGGCCTGGTTTGCCGGGAGATGGCCGCCCTGTATCGTTACGGGTTTCCCTTTCGGCATAAACAATTGCGCATGAACAACCGTACCATCAGACGCGGTAAAAACAACCGGCCGGGGTGGGCGCATTACGTAATGAAAACGCGACGAAGCATCGGAGCCGGGCGGGGTTAGCTGTGTTGCAAAAGAATAACCCGGTTTGCGGTACGCCACGCCCGTACTTTGGTGCCAATTGGCCGAGCGGTACACCAAGTAATCACCCGCGATGACTGGATTCGTTTCAATGCCTTGCCCAAGCGTCATTGGCTCGATCAATCCGCCAAACAGATTGACGCGCCAGATGTGCCGCCGGTCTTTGTCCACCGAATCCCGCCGGGTATCGTTGCTGCTGTAGTACAGATACTGACCGTCGGGCGAAAGCTCCGTGTCTTCCACTTCGTAGCTACCGGGCGTCAGGTCAGTAGCCCGGCCCGCGTCGCGCCCATCGGCCGCAAGGGCGTAGACGTGCATCCATCCGTCGTGCTCCGAAAAGAACAGGAGTTTGTTGCCGGTCCAGCGCAAGGGCACGTCGGGGTAGTACTGCGCGAAACCGCCGTCGTCGCCGGGCGAGCGCCACAACTCGCGGCCGTCGCCGGTTTGCACGTCGGCCGTCCAGATGGCGAAGCGGTTGCCGCCCTGCACGTTGACCAGCTCGCCGTGTTTCTGCCCCGGTACGCGGATAAACGCTACCTGCTTGCCGTCCGGCGACCAAACCGGCGAATCGTCGCGGTCGACGCCCGGTGCCAACCAGGTTACGGCCTGCCGAGCCAGGTCGTATACGCCAATCAGAGAATGGTAACCCCGGTTGCTGACGAACAAAACCTTTGTTCCGTCCGGCGACAGGCTGAACCCGCTCTGCGAACCGCGGGCCGAGAAAAGTTTTTGGGGGGTTATGGCCTTCAAATCAGCTAAGTCGACGCGGTAAATTTGGCCGCCCTGCCCAAACAGCAACGTTTGCCCGTTGGGCGAAAACACCGGATGGTTACCCACGGCTACCCGAATCGGCGGCTGCGCCCCGTCCGTTGGTACGACGTACACGGCCTGTTCGGCCCCGGCCGGGTCGCTCGTCGGGTTCGGGCTGATGCCTTGGGCGTTCCGGCTGCCCCCGCGCACGTAGGCCAGCCGGCGTCCGTCCGGCGAGAACCGCAACTCGCCTAAATCCTGCCCGTCGTCGGTCGCGTTTTTCGTTACCGGAACGGTTCGCCCATCGGCAAATGCGTGCACGTGAATGGTTCGGAAGCCTTCCGTCGTCGTGACCCAGGCTACCCGGTTGGGGCCGCCAACCAAGTTAGCGCAGTACGGGGCCGACAGAATGTCGTCGATGGTGAACGTGGGCGATTGCGCCGGAACCGTCAGACTAATAAAGCTTAGGAAAAAGACAGCGCCAATCCGTTTCATGCGCGGGTAGTTATGAACGACCAAGATACAAGTATCGGCACAAAAAAGCCCATTGCTCACGCAATGGGCCATTAGTCATTCGTACTTGTGCGCCGTCGACTACTCCGAAACCAACTTCAAAATGCGGCCGTCGCCGTAGTCACAGATATACAGTTCGTGGTTGGCATCTTCACCAAAGGCCGAAATTGAGCCAGCCCGGTTGATGAGCAGTTGATTCTGCGCGTTGTCCCCACCGGTGTAGGTCAGCGCCCACAACCGACCGCTGCCGAAGTCGCCGTAGATGTATTTACCCCGCAGGGCCGGCGCTGCTTTTCCCCGGTAAACGTGCCCGCCCGTGATCGAGTTACCGTCTTCACCGTGTTCATACTCGTGAATTGGGTCGATTAATCTTTCATTAGCCGCGTTGTCTTTGGGGTTAAACGGCTCACCGGCTTCCCGAATGCGCCAGCCGTAGTTGCCGCCTTTAGTAACAATGTCGACCTCTTCAATCTTGTTCTGCCCTACGTCGCCCGTCCAAAGGCGTCCCTGCTCGTCGAAGCTAAACCTCCAGGGATTGCGCAGCCCATACGCGTAGATCTCTTCGAGGTGCCCGGCTTTACTCACGAACGGATTGTCTTTAGGAATGCCGTAGTGGCCTTTTTGTGTACTATTCACGTCAACCCGCAGAATCTTGCCGAGCCAACTACTTTTGTTTTGCCCGTTGTTCTGCGGGTCACCCCCGCTACCACCGTCGCCGGTGGCTACGTACAGGTAACCGTCTGGTCCGAACAGAATTTTGCCGCCATTGTGGTTCGAGTACGGCTGCCGAAATTTAAAGAGAACTACTTCCGATTTGGGATCAATTTGATTCGCGCCCGACGTTGGTGCTTTGAAACGGCTCACAACCGTCTCGCGGGGGTTATCTTTGGTATAGTTGACGAAGAAATAACCGTTTTCGTTGAATTTAGGATGAAACGCCAAGCCCAGTAAGCCCATTTCTCCGCCGTAGGCTACTCGATCTCGAATGTCTAAGTACGTGCCGGCCGTGGCGGTGTTGGGGTCGTTGGCAA
>CAXUEB010000074.1:2496-6423 GCA_964249775.1 uncultured Spirosoma sp. | reverse complement strand
TTCGTACCGTCGCTGGCCGACATGTACTCAACCGGCGCTTCAAATTTCAGCTTGGGGTAAGCGTTCACCACGCGAACAGCCGGGGCTTTGTCGGTTAAACCACCCAATGCCGGTGCTAAAGACGCTTGCTTAACGTCGCGGCTAACGGTACGGACTACGTCAACCACTTCGTCGGGTTCGCAGATGGTTGCAACCACCCAGGAAAAGCCGGCTGTGGCCGCCAGCGACAGCGTAAGCGCACCGATTGCTTTACTAAACATGTTCATTTCTCAGTTGTTGGATACGTTCTGTCAAAAGATAAGTCAAATTCAGCGCCAAACCGGCCGGACGAACTTTATGGCCCGTAAATTGTTCCCCAATCAGCCTTACCAGCGCTTATCTACTAAACGAAGCGGCCGAAGCAGAGGTTCGCGGCCGTTGGGCCGATTCCTCATTTCGGGGCACGAATTCCCCTATTTTTTGTCAGCGTTGTTAATTGAATCGGCCCGCATTACTTTCCGTCAGCCATGACCGTAGCCAATTCCACCTTCCTCGATCATCTGCGCGCGCAACGGGCGCAATACCGCTACAAATTACCGTCGCGGCCCGATGCCGGCCGTTTCATTGACCAGCTCATGCGGCTCTTGTTTCCCGTCACCCAGGATTGCCAGTCCACGCAGCCCATTGACGAAATTTACCAGCGGCTCCGTGAGCAACTCGTTTGTCTGCTGCGTCCCCTCGACGCCAACCTGACCGAAGACGCCGAAATCCTTGGTGACCGCTTCTTCGACGACTTGCCCCGCATTTACGATACTTTGTTGCTCGACGCCCACGCCATTGCCGACAACGACCCGGCCGCCGTCGGCATTGAGGAAGTCGTGGCCGTTTATCCCGGTTTTTACGCCATCGCCGTGTACCGCATTGCCCACAAACTTCTCCGGCTCGACGTACCGCTGCTGCCCCGGATGCTGACCGAATACGCCCACGGGCAAACAGGCATCGACATTCATCCCGGCGCACAAATTGGTCGAGCGTTTTTTATTGATCACGGCACGGGCGTCGTCATCGGCGAAACAACCGTTATTGGCGACAACGTAAAAATTTACCAGGGCGTTACGCTCGGCGCAACGCACGTGGCCAAGTCGATGGCCCAGAAAAAGCGCCACCCGACCATCGAAGACAACGTGGTGATTTACGCCAACGCCACCATCCTGGGCGGCTACACCGTCGTGGGTCACGACTCGGTTATCGGCGGCAACGTCTGGCTAACCCAGAGCGTCGACGCACACTCGTTAGTTTTTCACCAGCACCAGACCGATATCCGGCTTCGCTCGAACGAGTCCAAAGAGCCAATCAATTTTGTGATATGAAATTCAACTCCATCCTCGACACCATTGGCAGCACGCCCACGGTGCGCATCAACAAGCTGTTTCCGGGCTACGAAGTTTGGAACAAGCTCGAACGGGCCAACCCCGGCGCGAGCATCAAAGACCGTATTGCCTTGGCCATGATTGAAGCGGCCGAAGCCGACGGAACGCTCAAGCCCGACAGCGTTATCATCGAGCCAACGTCGGGCAACACCGGCATCGGGCTGGCCATGGTGGCGGCCGTGAAAGGGTATAAACTAACCCTGGTGATGCCGGAGTCGATGAGTATCGAACGGCGTAAAATTATGGCCGCCTACGGAGCCGAGTTCGACCTAACCCCCCGCGAACGGGGCATGAAAGGAGCCATCGAACGGGCGCACGAACTGGTAGCCCAGACGCCCGGCGCGTGGATGCCGCAGCAGTTTGAAAACCCAGCTAACATCGACGTGCACCTGCGCACGACGGCCGAAGAAATCCTCAGTGACTTTCCCGACGGCTTTGATTACCTGATTACCGGCGTCGGTACGGGTGGTCACATCACGGCCGTGGGTGAGGTACTGAAGCAGAAATTTCCCAACCTCAAAGTCTACGCCGTGGAGCCGGAACTGTCGCCCGTAATCAGCGGGGGTGCACCGGGGCCGCACCCGATTCAAGGTATCGGGGCGGGCTTTATTCCCAAGAATCTGCACACCGACGTGCTCGACGGCACGATTCAAGTCAGTAAGGATGAAGCCTACGAAATGGCCCGGCGGTCGGCGCGCGAAGAAGGCACGTTTATCGGCGTATCGTCCGGCGCGTCGCTGGCGGCCATTGCCAAAAAGTTGCCGGAGATTCCACAAGGCAGCCGGGTTCTGACGTTCTGCTACGACACCGGCGAGCGGTATTTGTCGATTGAGGGGTTGTACTGAGCACCGTCGCTCCGTCCCGTACGGGCCGCCATCAATTTGGCGGAGCGACAAAACAACCCCTCTCATCACCGCGTTACTCGGGAATGAAACTTAATCTAAAGCCGGTCGAAGTGCCGTTTAACGTCGGCGACGAAGTCTTTGTCAACCAACCCTACGGTAGCTTCAATCACGCGTATTCGGGCGACGACAACCGGGTGTATTTTCACGCGCGCATCGTCCGCATTTTTCTGGAATTTTCCGACAAGGTTAGCATCGTTAAGGAGCGTAAAGACGTGCACGACCTGGAAGTGACGACGATTATCTACGACCTCAAACCGATTGGTTCGTTGGAAGGCGCGGGGCGCATTGCCCTGCACGTTGACCTGGAAGCCGTCGAGCCGAAAGTGTTTAGCAGCGAGGCCGAATTACTGGCTCAGCAGGTAGACGCGCTATAAGTAATTAGCCAGCATTGCGTTTAAAGTTGCTGGCTGATTACTTATAGCGCGTCTACCTGTGGATTTACGACTCTACCGCTCGCTCGCGGACGCGCATCAGGTTTTCTTCCAACGGTTCATAGGGCAGGTAACCACGCGCAATCTGGTAGAGTCGCCCGCCGACGTCGACGATTACCGACGGAAAGCCGTTGACGCCCAACTGCGCGACCAAGTGAAATTCCGCCCGCGTCTGCTCCCAAACCGCGGCATCAGACAGGCCGGCAACAAAATCGTCTGGACGAAGACCGTAGGGTTCAACGAGCGGGCCGTAATGCGCATCAACGTTGAGGTCAATACCGTCGTAGTAAAGCGCCCGCTGGAGCGTGCTGGCAAACGCGACGGCGTGCTTAGGTGCTTGCCGCTTAAACAGCGTCATGGCCACACCGGGCTTTTCGGAGTCCGACCGGTACGTACCGGCTTTGAGTAAACCGTTCAGGTATGCCGCCCCAAACCGGACGCCCGTGTGCTCCTCGACAACTTTGTAAGCCTGCTCAATGTAGCCCATCGACTCGGCAACCGGCTTTACGCGGGCACCGGTCATCATGCCACCACTGAGTACGTCGAACTCAAATTGATCGGCGTAGGTCTCGTACAGGCGACGAATTACCGGCCTGAAGCCGTAGCACCAGCCGCAGAGCGCGTCGTAAACGTAAATAATTCGGGGCTTGGTCGTATCCATACCCAACTAACCCGCAGCGATGCAAATGTGTTGATGTAGTTGATTGCCGCTACGTTTACCGCAGTCCGCGCACGAACCGGCGTATAGCTTCCTTGTAAACTTGCTCGGACTGGTCGAGGGGCTGTTCATCCTGAAGCAGCATCGCCAGTGTGATCATGCCGTGCGACACCGACCACCACTCGAAATACAACCGCCGGATACTTTCTTTCGACTTGGGGATAAACGAAAACAAGATTTCGCTGACCACGTCCCGAACGGCGTTCATGGCCTCCGACTGGTAAACGGGCAGGGTGCAGTACGCGCCGTCGAGGTTGAACATAACCTGGTAAATTTCGGGCTGCTGCCGGGCAAACGCCCATTGGCTCAGCGAAATCTCGTAAAGTCGTTTTTCCGGGTCGCGGTATAACTTAAGGATGCGGTCGTATTCTTGGTGCAGGTACCAGAAGCCTTCGTTGCGAATCTCGGCAAGCAGCACGTCTTTGCTGTCAAAGTACTCGTAGACGACCGGAGCACTGTATTCA
>CAXUEB010000074.1:649-2486 GCA_964249775.1 uncultured Spirosoma sp. | reverse complement strand
GTAGTCAATTGCATCGGCAATCTTGCGGATTGAAACGGCCTGCCAACCTTCCCGGCGAGCAATGGCTTTTGCCGTTAACAAGATGCCAGATCGGGTTTGCTCACGAGAGCGCGGCTTTCGCTCGACTATCTCCGTAGAATCAGGTGCAGTATAGGTCATCAGTCGTTAGTTAACGGTGTTAAATCGTCTGAAAACTACGGATTTATACGGGCATTATCCAAATTAAGGGTAAAATTTCTAAAAAAAGTGAAACAAAATTCCCGAATGTTGGCATAGTCAATCTATGTGTAAACTAATTGAGTCTAATTTCAACGGCATTTGTTGAGTAATCGGTTTAACGTCTTCACCGTCAATCGTCATAACTTCTCGGCCAGTAACCACACACCTTCGTCACCGAGTGCATACCGATCGCCCGCGACCGTACCGTACACAGCCACTACCGGTAAGCCAGCCTCCGCCATCAGCTCGCCTAACTCGGCGATGGTAAACACGTAATGCCGGGCGGTGCGGGTCTCGGTTCGGCCGTTGTGCACGAAGGTTAGGTGCGAGTCGATGCGGCTTTCGAGCGGCTCGTATTCGTTCTCGACCAGAAATAGAATGGGCGAATCGTTGCCTTCGCCAATGGGTTGCCAACTGCGGGCTTGGTAGTCGGTCAGAACGCTCTCGGCCACCATCTCGGAGTGCGCCAGAAACCGCCCACCCGGCTTGAGTGCCCCGGCAATGCGGCCCAGAAACGCCCGCATGTTAGGGCGCGGAAAAAAGCTGAAACTGTTGCCCAAGCAGTAAGCCGCGTCGAAATTACCCGGCAAATCAACCGTTAGCACGTCCCCCGTTAGCACGTCCAGGGGTAGCTTACCGGCGTTCGCCCGCAGTTCGTCGGTGTAGTCGGCGGCAATGTCGACGCCGGTTACGCGGGCACCCAAGCGGGCCAGCGGCAAGGCATGACGGCCGTAGCCGCAAAACACATCCAACAGCCGGTCGCCCGGACCGAACGCCAGCGTTTCAACCAGCAGTTCCAGTTCAAGCTGCGTCTGCGCTTCGGTCTGAGCTGCTTTCCAGGCGGCCTGCGGCAAGCCGTGGAAAAAGTCGTGGTACCAGGCCATACGTTAGCAATGATGATTGATGAACGATAAACACGTTCACTACAATACATTTACCAGTTATCGTTCATCATTCATCATTGCTAACGTTTCCCGCACGGCCTCGAAGTTGGGCACTTCGCCGGCGTTATCGAGCACTTCGGCGTACTGAATCACGCCTTCGCCATCAACCACGAACGCCGAGCGTTTGCTGACGCCTTTTAGGTTCATCACGAAGGTTTCGTAGTAGGCGTCGTAGGCCCGCGAGGCTTCTTTGTTGAAGTCCGACAGCAAGGCAAAGGGCAGATTCTGATCGGCCCTAAACTTAGCCAAAGTAAACGGCGAATCAACCGATATACCCACGATGTGGGCGTTCAGGTCCGTATACGTGCCGATGTTGTCGCGCATCTCGCAGAGTTCGGCCGTGCAAACGCTGGTAAACGCCATTGGAAAAAACAGCAGGATCAGATTCTTACCGCGAAAATCCGTCAGCGATGTTTGCTGCCGGTCGCTGTTGAACAAGGTAAAATCGGGCGCTTTTTGGCCGGGTGAAAGCATACGAAGGAGTCGATTTACGAATTGCGAAAAACGATTTGTCTCGACAAACCTACGGCGGTATGCGGAGAAAAATCGTAATTCGTAATTCCTAAACTGGAAATCTACCCATGCAAACTTACTGGGGCATCGACTTAGGCGGCACCAAAACGGAAGGCGTTGTGCTTTCGGCCCGGCCCGGCACCGTTCCCACAACCGACGCC
>CAXUEB010000074.1:0-639 GCA_964249775.1 uncultured Spirosoma sp. | reverse complement strand
GTCTTGATTCGCAAACGCATCGACACCGAGGCTCATCGGGGCTACGACCATATCCTGAGTCAGATTGTCCGACTCGTTGATTTGCTTAAAGCCGAGACGGGCCTGACACCCGAGCGCATTGGCTTTGGCACGCCCGGCACCTTCGACCCGGCCCGGCAAACCATGAAAAACTGCAACACAACCGTCCTCAACGGCAAACCCATGAAGCAGGATTTGGTTCGGCTGCTGGGCCTGCCCGTGGCGGTCGCCAACGACGCCAACTGCTTTGCCTTGGCCGAAGCCACGCTGGGCATTGTGCCCGACGCGGTGCCGGACTACCAGACCGTGTTCGGCGTTATCATGGGCACGGGCGTCGGCGGAGGCATCGTCGTGCGCGACCGCGACCGGTCGGGCGGGCCGTTTGTGCTGAATGGGTTACAAGGCATCGGGGGCGAATGGGGCCACAACATTCTGGAGGAGAACGGCGCGCCCTGCTACTGCGGCAAACGCGGCTGCACCGAGCAGGTCATTTCCGGCCCGGCTCTGCAACGCTATTACGAACAGCACAGCGGGGAAGCCCGCACGATGCTCGAAATTATGGAACGCTACCAAGCTGGTCATGACCTCGTGGCCAGTCAGACCGTCAACCGGATGTTAGAA
>CAXUEB010000073.1:0-19422 GCA_964249775.1 uncultured Spirosoma sp. | reverse complement strand
GGGTTCACCTTGCCCGGCATGATGCTGCTGCCCGGCTCGTTGTCGGGAATGAACAACTCGCCGATGCCCGCGCGGGGACCACTCGACAGCATCCGAATGTCATTACCGATCTTCATTAGGCTGGCCGCGACGGTTTTCAGCGCGCCGTGGGCTTCCACAATGGCATCGTGGGCAGCCAAGGCTTCAAACTTATTTTCAGCCGTCACGAACGGCAGGCCCGTCAGGTTGGCAATGTGCTGGGCGACGTTTTCTGAGTAGCCAGGGGGCGTGTTGATGCCCGTACCAACGGCCGTACCACCGAGGGCCAGTTCGCTGAGGTGGGCCAGCGAGTTGTTGATGGCCCGCAGCCCGTGATCCAACTGCGAGACGTAACCCGAAAACTCCTGCCCCACGGTCAGGGGCGTAGCGTCCATAAAGTGCGTGCGGCCGATTTTGACCACGTGCATGAACTGCCCAGACTTGGCCGCCAACGTGTCGCGCAGCTTCGTAATACCCGGAATGGTCACCTCCGTCAGAATCTGATAAGCTGCGATGTGCATGGCCGTCGGGAACGTATCGTTGCTCGACTGCGACTTGTTGACGTCGTCGTTGGGGTGCAGGGCCTTCTTTTCGTCGGTCAGTTGGCCGCCGTTTAGCACGTGGGCGCGGTAGGCCACCACCTCGTTGACGTTCATGTTCGACTGCGTCCCCGATCCCGTTTGCCAGACCACCAGCGGAAACTGATCGGATAGCTCACCCGCCAGAATCTCATCGCAGACCCGCCCGATCAGGTCGCTTTTTTCTTGGGGCATGACGCCCGCGTCGAGGTTAGTCAGGGCCGCAGCTTTTTTGAGGTACGCAAACGCCCGGATGATCTCGCGGGGCATTTTGTTGATGTCCTGGGCAATCTTGAAGTTTTCAATCGAGCGCTGGGTTTGCGCGCCCCAGTACACATTGGCCGGCACCTCTACCTGGCCCATCGTGTCTTTTTCGATGCGATAGTTCATAAAGAGCGAAAGAGTGAATGAGTGAAAGAGCGAAGGGCTGACGCGAGGTCTTTTGCTCATTCACCGCACCGGCGGCCGAGTCTTTCGCTCTTTCACTCTTTAAGTTCAGGCGCAAAGGTAGGAAGCAGGCAAACAGGGTTGCAAGGAATTATTACCTTTGTCAGGCTGTTGTCATTCGACAGTTATAAAACTATCATTTGCTAATGCAAGTACCTATTCGACAAATAATAGAAGGATTAGGCGGAGACCGGTTCATCAAGCGGCAAGTCCGGCATGACTATGACCTTATCGAAATTGTTAAAGAAGGTATACCAATGGAGTCAGTTGCGTTTCTACAAAACAACTTCGGCTTTACTAACAAAGAAATGAGTCATATTCTGGCTATTTCGGAAAGTGCGTATCAGCGTCGGATTCGGACTAAATCAAAGCTAACCCAAGACGAGACGGAAAAGGCCATTTCTCTCTCGGAACTACACGCTAAAGGAATCGACGTTTTCAGAAACCAAACGGATTTTGAAAATTGGCTGCAAACGAAAATACCGGCTATGGGCAATCAGCGCCCTACCGATATGCTTGATTCAATGATTGGTCGTCAGCATGTTATGGATGCCTTGAACCGTATTCTTCACGGTATCTTTTCTTAAGGTTACTTGCCCGGCTCCGTAATCCACGGAGATGTATCATTCGGTCTCTTTGTGGGGTTAGCTTTGCCCCATGATTTTATATCGAATTGCCGATGACCGTTACGCCACTGATCTGAATGGCACTGGCGGTTTGTATGCACCAGGGCGCTGGCACCGACGCGGCACCCCTATTGTTTATTTGACCGAACACGTGTCACTGGCTAAGTTGGAAGTATTAGCCAATACCGTCGGCTTGCCGGAAGGTCGAGTGTTGGTTGCGGTAAGCCTGCCGGACGATCCATCCATGCTGATTATCAAACCGGCAGACCTGCCTCAAGGGTGGCAGGAGTGGCCTTACTTAGATGAACTGGCAGACATTGCTGAGCAGTGGATTCGGGAACGTAAACTCTGGATTATGCGCGTCCCATCAGCCCAATCCCCTTCTGAACACAACTACCTGCTCAACCCGCTTCATCCTGAGCACGCAACGCTCAAACTTATCAGCATTGAGCCACATCCGTTTGACCCAAGACTGAAACAATCGGTGCAACCCGATTCAGACTAACCAGTTCCTCACCAAGACAACATCAACAACGATACGCCCTGACGCGGTAAGCTAAAATTAATAGCGGCTTCGCCTTTTGCGACCGCGACCGATTCCGCGGGACCGATCATCTCCAGTTGACCGGCTTTCTCCAATTGAGCAATTTGCTCGGCGGTGGGGTTTTGCGGTGATCCCAGCCTTTTCCAAGCTTCGTACGCATTGCTGTGTTGCTGGTCGATGCGGTAATGTTCCAGCTTGACCTTCCGGGCCGGGATGCCCTTGACGCGGACGCTGACCGGCGCGTCGGGCGTTGTGAGGTTGTCGTCGTGGTAATGCCAGACCATCACCGCGGCCGTTTTTGCGTCTTTAGCCGCCAGCGCGTTGATGTCCGGCTCGGCGCGGACGCTTTCGTCGCGGACACGGACGTAGTCGTAAGCCAGCCCTTCTTTTTTTACGTCTACCCGGTTGCCTCGCATCATGCCAAACATACGGAACACGTTCAGTACGGGCTTGTCAACGCCGTTGGTGGCCAGGTCACGAAAGCCCCGGAACCAGGGCTGGTTTTCAAACTCAAACGCCCACGTAACCGCCCCGGCCAGATTGACTCCGCGGGCGTCGGCCAGATCGTACTTGCGGGCAAACGACGCGGCCGTGTAGCTCGAATACATCGTGCTGTTGCGGTAAGCGTTCTGCGGGTGCAAATCTTCCGAGCAGGCCGCGCAGCCTTCGGGGTCGGATTCACCGATGATGATCGGCAGGTTTTTCAAACTTGGGTACGACGCGACAATCTCGAATCCCCGGTCAATATCGCGCAGTTGCGTACCCATGTTCATCCGCACCACGCCGTTGACCAATTTCGGCGCGCCCTTGGCGTGGAACGTAATGAAATCGAGGGGCGAACCCGTCTTCCCGGTCACGTAATTTTTGCCGGTCACTACGTGGTCCAGAAAGGCCCGGAAGAATTGGGCCGATTTTTTTAATGATTGTGCGTTGACTTAGTTATAGACTATCTTGTTCGTCGGCAGCGCCCGCTTAGCCGCGTCAGCCGTGTAATCGTATAGTTTGATGTACTCCTCGGTCGTGCCTTTCCAGTAGCTGATGTTGGGTTCATTCCACAATTCCCAGTACCAGCTTTCGACTTCTTTCTGCCCGTACCGCGCCACGGAATGTTTGACCCACTGGTAGACCAGTTCCGCCCATTTGTTGTAGTCATTGGGTGGATAGGCCCAGCCCGTATAAATGTCGTCGTAGTTGTCACCAGGTTTCCAGTGGTGGCGGTAGGGCTGGGGTTTGGTCGAAAGCGCTTCCGGCATGAATCCAATCTGCGCAATGGGTTTCATGCCCCGCTCAATGTACGTATCGAAAATCTTGTCGACGATCGTCCAGTTGTAGACCGGCTTACCGGTCGCGTCTTCGGTATACGCGTTGGTCGAACCCCATTTGAGGGCGGCCTCCCCGTCGCCGGTGACTAACAGGCTGTGCACCCGAACATTGACCGGCACGTTGCTCAATTTGGAAATTTCGGTCAGCAGTTTTTTGCCGTCTTTCATGTATGTGTAGTTCGGCTCGTCGTAGCCAAACCACGCCCAAATCGGCTTCAACGGCCCTTTGTCTTTAATCAGATCGACCTCAATGGCAACGGGTTGGCCGGTAGTTTGCGCAAGACCATCCGAAGCGGTTGGCTTGCTGAATAAGCACAAGCCGGCCAGTGTCATTCTAATCAGTATGTTGTCAATCCGCTTAATCATCGAGGTAAACGTTTTTTGAAATTTTAGGCTACAATCGACTCCTAAACCGCAAGCCAATTCGGCCTAAATCATACTGGTTTCATCCGAAATAAATAGATTCGCTTACCTTCGTACTGACTGATTTTTCTACGATGCAAAACCTTAAAATTGCCACCGCCCAGTTCGAGAATGCGAGCGGTGATAAAGCCGCTAACTTAGCCATCATCCGTTCTCTTTCGGCTAAAGCCGCCCAGCAGGGGGCACAGGTTGTGGCATTCCACGAGTGTTCGATTACCGGCTACACGTTTGCCCGGCACTTGTCGAAAGAAGAACTGCTGGCCGTGGCCGAGTACATTCCCGAAGGCGACAGCATCGAAGCCTTGCGGCAGATTGCCCAAGACAACGACATCACGGTGCTGGCCGGTCTGTTCGAGAAAGACCGCGAGGACCAGATTTTCAAAGCCTACGTTTGCGTTGACAAAACCGGGCTGGTGGCCAAGTACCGTAAGCTGCACCCGTTCATTAACCCGCACATCCGACCCGGTAACGAATACGTCGTCTTTGACCTGCACGGCTGGAAATGCGGTATTCTCATCTGCTACGACAACAACGTCATCGAGAACGTCCGGGCCACGGCCTTATTAGGAGCCGATATTATTTTCATGCCCCACGTGACGATGATGACGCCCTCAACCCGACCCGGCGCAGGCTTTGCCGATCCCGCTTTATGGGCCAACCGCGAAGCCGACCCTACGTCGCTCCGGCTGGAGTTCGACGGCCTGAAGGGTCGGGCGTGGCTGATGAAATGGTTACCCGCCCGCGCTTACGACAACGCGGTGTACGTGGTTTTCGCTAACCCCATCGGTATGGACGACGATCAGCTTAAAAACGGCTGCTCGATGGTTTTGGACCCCTTCGGCGACATCATCGCTGAGTGCCGTCAATTGGGTAACGAAGTCGTGACGGCGACCTGCACGCCCGAAAAACTCCAGCAGGCGGGCGGTTACCGCTACCGCAGCGCCCGACGCCCCGACCTGTACCGCGACATCATCGGTCAGCAGCATCAGCCCGAGCAGAAAGTCGTTTGGTTGGTGGCCGAAGAACTGCCGATCCAGGAGTAGTAGAACGCCGTTTTCGGTTGTTGACCGTTTTCTTGTTCCATCCCACGATGCACCAAACTAAGTCAGAAACGGTTTGTCAACACAACCGCGCCCATCAACCGCCAAGACTAATGACGACGTATAAACTACCGCAAAAAATAGCCGCCCGGCAGCACGAAATTACGGCCGACTTTCTGAACGTGCTCGACCGGCACTTGGCTGACGTGGTGGCCGGACGCGTTACCGACATGTACGAAATCCGGGATGTGGCCGACGAGATGCACATTCACCCGACGCACTTGAGCAACACCATCAAACTGACCACCGGCAAAGCGCCCTGCTACTTCTTCGAGGAAAAAATTATGATTATCGCCCGCACGATGCTGCGCGATCCGCACCGGTCCATCGCCGACATCGCTATTAACCTCACCTACGACCCATCAAATTTCACCAAGTTTTTTAAGCGATTTCAGGGTGTAACGCCGAAGCAATACCGCGAAGAAATCTGGGAGGCCAAACGCGAAAAAACTGAACTCTTCACCATTTAATCGGAAACTGTCACCATAACCGGGTCGGGCAATAGCCACAACTTTGTGTCCTCATTCAACGACAGATAAGATGGCAACCGAAACCAAAATTGCATTATTGACCGGCGGCAGCCGGGGCTTGGGTAAAAATATGGCCGTACGAATCGCCCAAAAAGGCCACGACGTACTACTGACTTATCACAGCCAGCAGGAAGAAGCCCAGGCGACCGTAGCTGAAATTGAGGCCCTGGGCCAGAAAGCAGTCGCTTTGCAACTCAACACGGCCGAAATCTCCAGTTTTGACGCCTTCTACGAACAGGTAAAAACCGCGCTACAAACCACGTTTGGCCAAGACCGCTTCGATTTCTTGGTCAACAACGCCGGTACGGGCCTGTACGCGCCCTTCGCGGAAACCACCGAAGAGCAGTTTGACCAGATGCTGAACATTCATCTGAGAGGGGTTTATTTTCTAACTCAGAAGGCGCTGCCCCTGCTCAACGACGGTGGCCGTATCATTAACATTTCGTCGGGACTGGCGCGTTTTTCGTACCCGGGTTACTCGGCGTACGCCAGCATGAAAGGCGCCGTGGAAGTCTTTACCCGGTACTTAGCCAAGGAACTGGGCAGCCGGGGCATTGCGGCCAACGTAGTGGCTCCGGGTGCTATCGAAACCGACTTTAGCGGGGGCGCTGTCCGGGACAATCAAGACGTAAACAAGCATGTCGCCGCAGCACCGGCGTTGGGCCGCGTCGGCCTCCCCGCCGACATCGGCGGAGTGGTCGCGTTTCTGTGCACCGAAGAAGCCCGTTGGATCAACGCCCAGCGCATTGAAGTGTCCGGCGGCCAGAATCTGTAAGCGCAACTTTTTACGGCTAAAAGAGACCCGTGCGTCATACGGGTCTCTTTTTGTTAAGCTTTAGCCCAAACTCCGGTACTTGCGGTCAATTAGCTCGGCCACTAAGCCCGTCCAGCCGGTTTGGTGGCTCGCGCCCACGCCCCGGCCGTTGTCGCCGTCGAAGTATTCGTAGAACAAGACGTAGTCGCGGAAGTAGGGATCCTGGTATTTGGGGTGCGCGCCAAACGCGGGGCGGTGACCGTCGGCGTCGGCCGTGAACAAGCCAATCAGCCGACCGGTCAGTTCCTGCGCTACGTCTTTTAACGTTGCTTGCCGGCCCGAACCAACCGGGTATTCAACGGTGAACGTATCCCCGAAGTAATGGTAGAACCGCTCGATGCTTTCGATCAGCAAGTAATTGACCGGCATCCAGACCGGGCCGCGCCAGTTGCTGTTGCCGCCAAACATGCCGCTGTCGCTCTCGGCGGGCGTGTACGTTAAATTGAATGTTGTGTTGTCGAGCGTAAACGAATACGGCTCCTCGCGATACACCTGCGACACCGCCCGGACGCCGTGCGGACTCAGAAATTCCCGTTCATCCATAACCTTGCTCAGCAAGGATTTAAGCCGAAACCCGCGCAGCAAACTCAGCAGCCGTTTTTCGTTACGGCCCTTTTCGGTGTAGCGCGACACCTGCGCGTACAGGTCGGGACGGTGACTGCGAAACCAGTCCATCCGCTTGACGAAGGCCGGACGGCTGCGCAACAGTTCGTCGTCCAGCACCTCGACGGCAAACATCGGAATCAAACCCACCATCGTCCGAACGCGCATTTTTTTGACTGACCCGTCGGACATGCGCAGTTGATCGTAGAAAAACCCGTCTTTTTCGTCCCACAACCCAATGTTGGCCTTGCCAATTTGGGTCATGGCCCCGGCGATGTACAGAAAATGGTCAAAGAATTTGGTAGCCATTTCGTCGTACACCGCGTCGTGTTGGGCCAGTTCGAGGGCGATGCGCATCATGTTGAGCGCGTACATGGCCATCCAGCTTGTACCGTCGGCCTGCTCTAAGTGACTGCCGTTGGGCAGGAGCGTGTTGCGGTCAAAGACGCCAATGTTGTCTAACCCCAAAAAACCACCCTCGAAAATGTTGTTACCGGCCTCGTCCTTGCGGTTGACCCACCACGTAAAATTGAGCATCAGCTTGTGAAACACTCCTCGTAGGAACGTCAGGTCGGCGTCGCCCGTCTGCGCGACGCGATCTGTTTCGGGGTCATCCGTTTTGCGTTCGCGTTCCATCTGGTAGATTCGCCAGGCGGCCCACGCCTGCACGGGCGGGTTCACGTCCGAGAAGTTCCACTCGTAAGCGGGTAACTGACCGTTGGGGTGCATGTACCACTCGTTGGTCAGCAGCATCAGTTGCTCCTTGGCAAAGGCGGAATCGATGACGGCCAGCGTGACGCAGTGAAAGGCCCAGTCCCAGGCGGCATACCACGGGTATTCCCACTTATCGGGCATTGAGATAACGCCCGCGTTGATGAGTTGGCCCCAGGTGTGGTTACGGCCCCCGGCTCGTTCGGGCGGTGGGGGCGGTCCGTTGCGGTCGCCGGCCAGCCAGCGGGCCACGTCGTAGTAGTAAAACTGCTTGCTCCACAGCATCCCGGCGAAGGCCTGCCGCTGCACCCGCTTTTCATCGTCGGTGGCCGCGGCCGGCTGCACCGACGCGTAAAACTGGTCGGCTTCGGCCCGGCGTTTGGCCGTCAGGTCATCAAAATTAGCAAACGGGCGGTTCATACCGGGCGCGTCGCCGGGGTCCGGCTCCGAGCGTTCGAGCCGCAGCCGGACGGTGGCCGATTGGCCAGCCCTAATTGTCAGGGCGTAATGCGCGGCTGCTTTGGTGCCCATGCCGTCCGGATTGACCGTATCGGCTCCGTGCAGCAAGTGATTATTAATACCGTCTTTGGGGTAGCGCGGACCGGTCTGTCCGTCGAGGAATCGCGCTTTATTCGTTTCGTTGTCGCAGAACAGCCAGTTGGGTTGTCCATCGGCGTGACACACGTACGTTTTCAGCGCCGAGCCTTCCACCAGCACCGTACCGTTGGGCTGCAACACCAAGGCGGGCCGCTGACTCGGTACCCCGTCGGAGTCGTCGCCCCAGGCCCAGGTATTCCGAAAAAAAAGTGTCGGTAGCAGGTGCAGGTCGGCCGTCTCGGGACCGCGGTTGTGCACCGTTACGGTCATCAGCACGTCGCGCGGATCGGCCTTGGCGTACTCCACGAACACGTCGAAGTAGCGGTCGTCGTCGAACAGACCGGTATCTAACAGTTCAAATTCGGTTTCAAATCGGCTGCGCCGGCGGTTCTCTTCAAGCAGCCACTCGTAGGGATACGCGGCCTGCGGGTATTTGTACAGCATTCGCCCGTACGAATGCGTGGGCGTCGCGTCGACGTAATAATACAGTTCCTTCACGTCTTCGCCGTGATTGCCCTCGCCGTTGGACAACCCGTAGAACCGCTCTTTCAAAATCGGGTCCTGTCCGTTCCACAGCGCCAGGGCCAAACAAAGCTGCTGCTTATCGTCGCAAAAGCCTGCAATGCCGTCTTCACCCCAGCGGTAGGCGTAGCTGCGAGCCATGTCGTGGGTGACGTAATTCCAGGCGTCCCCGTTGGCGCTGTAATCTTCGCGCACGGTGCCCCACTGCCGGTCGGAGACGTACGGCCCCCACTGCCGCCAGGCCGGGTCTTGCAAGCGTTGGTGTTCGATGGTCAATTGATATATAATGCAAAATGTATGATATAGGATGTATGACGTGTGGCGGACGTATAAACTACATCCTATATCATACATCATATATTTAGATTTATCCTCCCGACGCAAAGCTTTCAAAGACGGTCATGCCGCCGTCGATGAAAATGCTGGCCCCGGTGATGTAGTCCGACAGGTCGGAAGATAGAAACACGGCGAGGTTGCCGATGTCTTCCGGCTGGCCAATGCGGTTGTAAGGAATCAGCGTCATCAGGCTGTTCAGGGCCTGGGGCGTTTCCCAAGCGGGGCGGTTGATGGGCGTTTGGATGGCACCGGGGCAAATGCTGTTGACCCGAATGCGTTGGGGTCCGTACTCCTGCGCCAACGATTGCATCAGCATTCGGATCGCTCCTTTCGAGGCTGCGTAGTTAACGTGACCCGCCCACGGAATTAACTCGTGCACCGAACTCATGCAGATGATTTTGCCCGTCGCGGCCGACACGTCCGGGCGGGGACCCCGGCGCAGAAATTCACGGATGACTTCGCGGGCGCACAGAAACTGGCCCGTCAGGTTAACGTTAATGACCGTGTTCCACTGCTCCAGCGTCAATTCGTGGAACGGAGCGTCGCGCTGCAACCCAGCGTTGTTAACCAAAATATCAATCGTGCCGTACTTCGCCACCACGTCGGCCACCATCTTTGTTACCTCGTCTTCCTGGCTGACGTCGCACTGAGCGGTCATGCCCGTGCCACCCGCGTCGGTGATTTCTTTCAGGACGGCGTCGGCCGCGGCCTGCGTGGCAGCAACGGGGTGGTTGATGACGACGGTAGCCCCGGCCTGCGATAAGGACTTCGCTACACCCGCGCCGATACCGCTGCTGGCCCCCGTAATCAAGGCGATTTGTCCGTTGAGAACCTGCTCCATGAATTTTCGCGAAAGCGTTTTTAGGGTAAGTCGTTTGGGGCCGGTTTGTTTGTGAAAGTGTTAGAACGGCTGATTTTTGTGGTGCCAGCCAGCAACCTTCCCAGCGGTCTGTGGGTTGTATTGTGCGAATCTACGCGCTTTCTACTACCCATCTGTATGTTCACGACCAAACGCGTTCCGTTCGCTGTTGTCTTTCCCTTCGCCTGGCGCACCGTCCTGCTTTTCTTTGGCTACTCGGTGCTGATTTGCGTGCTTTATTCGGTCGTGGGTTGGACGTTCTTAGCCGTTCCGTTCGTGCCCATCGCCACCATCGGCACGGCTGTAGCGTTCTACGTCGGTTTCAAGAACAATTCGTCGTACGATCGGCTTTGGGAAGCCCGGCGCATTTGGGGTAGCATCACCAATGCCAGCCGGTCATGGGCCGTCATGGTGCTTGACTACGTCAGTAACCGCGAAACGGGCGACCCCTTGCCCGAAGTTGGTTTGCAGCAAGCTCGTAAAGACCTCATCTATCGTCATTTGGCCTACATCACCGCCGTGCGGGTGCAGCTCCGGCAGAAAACCGTCTGGCAGTTGCCCCACGACCCGGCCCACGAGATGATTGAGCGTATTCAGGAGTTTAAGCTGTGCAGCTTGGACAAAGAACTTAGCCGGTTTCTGCCCGCCGACGAAATTGAAGCCCTCATCAAACACCCTAATCCGGCCACGATCCTGCTCCGGCAGCAGTCGGCGCAGCTCCGCGCGTTGCGCGATGGCGGCTACCTGAGCGACTTCTACCACGTCGATTTGGAGCGGATGCTGGTCGAATTCTACAATCAGCAGGGAGCCTGCGAACGCATCAAGTCGTTTCCGTTCCCGCGTCAGTACGCCTTCTTCAGCTACGTCTTTACCTGGGTGTTTATCTTCGTGCTGCCCTTTGGGTTGCTGAGTCAGATGGCCGAAGTCAGCGGCTGGCACGTTTGGCTGACGGTGCCGTTTTACACCGTCATCGCGTGGGTATTCAACACGATGGAGGTCGTTGGCGACACGAGCGAGAATCCGTTCGAGAACAGCATCAACGACGTACCGATGACGGCCATCTGCCGCAATATCGAAATTGACCTGCGCGACATGCTCGGCGAAACCGAACTACCCAAACGCGTACAGGCTGTGAACGATATCCTGATGTAAGGAAGTTTGTGCCGGCTCGTTTACTCAACGCTTAACGTTCTTAACCTTTGAACAGACTGCTTGGCTGGGTCGCGATCTTACTAATCACGTCAGCGTTCACGCCTTCCCCTCCCCGAGTTCGGTATTCCGTTGATAATCGAACGGCTCAATCCGTTAGTACGATTCGTCAGCTTGAGTCCGCCGATCGCTCGTTTGCTGAAGCTGATACGACCGAGGTAAAGAATGACTGGGACGGCGACCTTGTGGGGTTTTCTTATAGACATAGCCAATTCAAACCGTACCTTAAGCTGCTTATCCAAACCAATGAACGACAATACGTAACGCCGGTCTTTCGGTACGAAGGCCGGTGCGCAGCGTATACGATTGAACTCACAGAACAAAATGTATCCGTTCGCGAGACTACTTACTACCAACTTCGTAGTCAGGTCGTTCGTGGGCTGATTATTATCATATTGTATTTGTCCTCAAATGGGTGCCGTACGCTTTGATCGTCCACCAGCCCGTCAGAACGGTCAACACTTTCTTTTGGGTTGTCAACAGCGGGCTGGCGGTTGCTTTGCTGTTTTTCTCACGCCCAGTGCTGCCTACGTTTACCCATGTCGCTTATTTACTCGTAGCAAGCTTCACCGTAGAATCATCTATTTATTACCGCTTCAGTTCATCCGCGCAGCAACGTAATCAACTTATTGCCGCGTCGCTCGTGGGTAGCTTGTTATGCTTTCCGGGTCAATTAGTTTCGTTAGTTGCTCAATTTCTTTTTGGGAGTTGTTGATGACATCCGAATATGACCCGCGCCGACCTGTTACAGACGTATTTTCACCTGACCCGCGAGGTGTTGCCCGCCCGCGCCTTGCGAGAACGGTGGGTGGTACGGGCCGATCACTGCTTCCAGCGAATTATCTTAGACAACGTCGTGGGTGATGCCTGGCGGAATCAACTCACTGCCCCTGGCCCGGCTTACCGCCAATTGGACGACGAACAACTCCAGCGGGCTGTTGAACTGGCAAGCCAAATCGAACGCGAGGGCGCTGGTTTACTCCGCCAGCTTAACGAAAACAGCCTGCGCTGGCGGGGTAAGCTGCGCATCTAAGCGGTTGCTCGTCGACGTAAATTTGGATTATAAAGTTGAAAAATAGCGGCTGGACAACCGTCAATCCTAAATTATAGAAATATTAGAAAAATACAACTTATACGTCAATTATAGGGACTTATTGTACTTTTTACAGAAGCACGCTATTCTACTCAGATTCGATTATCTTTTTAGATGAAGTTTTGACAAAACGCTGATTATCAAGGCTAAACCACTTGCTTCTTACTACACTCCGTCCCCACCTTTGTCCCGGTTAAATCATATTCACAAACCAATGAAACAGTTCCGTTTATCAGTAGCCGTACTGCTTTCAGTATGGAGTCTGGCCGGCAACCAGGTTGCCAACGCCGACGGGGGTTCAGGCTTGTGGGGGATTAAAATTGAAAAATCCGATATAAAGAAAATTCGCGTCTACGCACCCACCGTAAACGCTTCGACCGGCCAAGCGCAGTCCGACGTGGCCGTTAACGTAGCCATCATCGACGCCGATGGCACCGTACTCTACAACGGCGTCATGGCGAAAAATGCGGCCGGGCGGCAGTCGTTCAACCTGCGTAACCTACCCGACGGGCACTACTTCGTGACGGCGAGCAGCAAAACCTGGTGGATGTCGCAGGGGCTGACGATCACCGGCAACAGGTTGACCGTGGACCAACAGAACGTGCGGGTCGTTGAAGAGCCAACGCTGACGGCTTACGAGAAGAATAAGATTGAGATGACGCTGCCCACGCAGAACGTGCGCAATGCCAACGTAACGATCTACGACGCACACAACGTAGCCGTTTATGACGAGACGTTCCGCGGCAACAGCCGCCGGTTCGATCTGTCGTCTTTACCCGACGGTGCGTACACGTTTATCGTCGGTGCCGCCGAAAAGCAATTTACCACGCGCGTAGACGTGCAGCATTGACGGCGCGTCGAGTTCAGTCCGCACGTACGGAATCAACCGCAACTTCCTCGCCCGAAACGGACCCTTTTTGTTTGGTTTGTTTCGGGCTTTTTTTGGCCTTGGGCTTTTTCTCGACTACTTCACGAACCGATCCGTCCGTGTCCGCGTCGACCAGTTCGACGGGTGGATTTTCGGGGTCTTTCTTTTTGTCTTGGTACATCAGCCGCTCCAGTTGGGGCGTAATCTCGAAGGCCTCGCCCCGCAGCCGCATGATGGCCAATTCTTTCATTTTGGATTCGCACACCAAGTCTACGTCGCGGCCGTAGGTGTTGGCCGGCGTGTACAACCAATCGGCGTGGGCCTCGACCCGCGCTTTCGGATCTTCGTACTCCCGGCGCGAATTAGAATAGTGAAACACCGGCCGAACGTCGCCCCAGGTGTCGTAGGCCATCTCGAAGGCTTCCTGCTCGGTCAAGCCGTCGGGATGGATGGAATGATGGAAATAATCAAATACCACCGGCGTACCAATAGCTTCGTAAACCGGTACCAAATCGCGCACCGAGTATAGACTTGGCCGGTCGTCGTTTTCGATTGTCAGGCGAGAGCGTAGGTTTTCGGACAGCAGCTTGTAGTTCTGGCAGAACCGGGCAATCGTGCCGGCTTTGTCGCCGTAGGTTCCGCCGAGGTGGATGTTAATTTTGTTCCAGCGGGACGGTTTGAGACCCATTAGGTCAAACACCTCCGAGTGGTATTCTAAGTCGGTGATGGTGTTGTCGAGCACCTTACCCTGCCCGGCGAGGTGGTTGAACGGGCCGGGGTGCACGGTCAGGCGAATCGGCCGGTTGCCAATCTCTTCGAGCGTCGCCCGGATTTCGACGTAGTCGGGCAGTTCGGCGATGCGGTACTCCGACGCCCACGGAAACAGGTCCGACGACATGCGAAACAGCCGAAAGCCGCGTTCCAGATTCCAGTCGACTACTTTCAGCAAATCCTGCACGTTCTTCAGGGCCAGTTCCGATGCGTAGGCCGCGCCTTTTTCGGAGAACGTTTTTTTAATCATTCCCCGATTTGTGATTATCTTAGAAACCTGAAGGCTCAGATTGATGCAGGCGTAGCCAACGTTGAGTGGTGGTGTCAAATCCATATTGTATGAACGCAAATGGGCGGTTAGCGGTTTCGTTTGCTTACCGTTCGTTCAAAATTGGTCGCTTTATGCTGACATTCGTCTGGTCTTGTTCTATCTTACAGCCCACAGGTTTCTGATCCCTACCCGCATGACGCATCTTCCCAGTTGGCCCATCTTGCTCGGCCTGAGCGGGTTGGTCGGCGGCTCCAGCCTAAAAACCGTGAGTACCTTCAGCACGGCCGCCACAACGACCGTTCAGCAGGCCACGACGGTGCCCGTTACGTTCGCCGACGTGTACCAGCAGCGGGTCGTGACGGATTCGCTCGACCGGCACCCGTTCAACCGGATCCCGCTGGTCGGCATCAACTTTGCCAACCGCGTTCGGCGGGATTCCGTGCGGCTCTACAAGCGGGCCGATAGCCTGAGTCTGACCATGAATACCTTGCTGACGGAGTACTTTGGCGCGCTGACGGCCTTATCGTCCACCGGCAAAACGGCCCCGGTGGTGCAGCTAACCAAGTCGCCGTCCTTCGACAGCTTCCTGCTCAGTTCGGCCGTTAAGTTAACCACCGAGCAGGCCGTTTCGGTGAATCAACTGACCAACCTACTCGGCTCGGTGGCGACGGGCGCGTACCGGCGTCGGCAGGTGGTGCGTTTGTTGGACAATAGCCACCACGCCGTTGGGCAAGTGCTCGACGCGCTGACGTTTACCTACGGGCGCTTGGCCGAGGTTGTGGCCCTCAGCCGCGATCAGCAGTATAATGCCTACAAGAACGTCTTGATTCGGGACCCCAAGCTGACCTACCTGCAAAAGCGCGACCTGGCCAAGCAATGGTTGCAAACCGCCGGTGCGATTGAAAAAAACCAGCAAGCGATTCTCGCCCACGTGAACCGGCTCAAAACCCTGCGTACGGATTACGACAATCTGTACCGGCAGTACAATGGGTCGGTCAACAAATTTGGGAGCAGCAACCGACTGACGTATACCACCCGGCCGAAGCCGTTTTAGTGTTTCGGCCGTCCTAAACGCTACTCATGGAAGATTTCAACGCGCAACAGATTATCGGCCTGGCAAACGGATACCGCGACATGGCCCGCGCCCTGAACGAGTTTCAGGTGGCAAATTGGTCAGATTTCACCCACGAGCAGCATTTAGACCTGAACGCGTACCAGAGCAGCCTGCTCAACCGGGCGCAGGACCTACAAACGGGAGCCGTGCGGCCGGCGTTTGCCAAAGCCGGCGAACTGGCCGCGACGATTCAACGAGCGACCAAGGACGCCAAGAATAGCTTGAAACAGATCAGCGACCTGACGCTGGCGCTCAACGTAGGGGCCGTTACGGTTGCGTTGGCGTCTTACATTGCTCGCGCCAACCTGCGCGGTATTCAAACGGCCCTGCGTGAACTGGCCGATTTATTGAAGATAGAAGGGTGAAAACAGGAGTAGGGTGTAAGTTGGCTGACGCGAACACTTACACCCTACTCCTGTTTTCACCCGTTTCTTACAGAATCAACCCCGACGGCGATTTCACACCCACGAGTTCGACTTCAAAGGTCAGGTCCTGACCGGCTAACGGGTGGTTGGCGTCGAGTGTGACGCTGGTGTCGGTCAAATCCCGAACGATGACCGGAATGGGCCGCGGATTGCCGTCTTCGTGCATATTCAGGGTCATGCCCATTTCGAGCGGAATGTCATCGGGCAAATCCGAACGATCGAGCGTAAAAATCATTTCTTCGTTGGCCGGACCGTAGGCGTCTTCTACCGGAATGTTGATGGTTTTGCGCTCACCTTGGTTCATGCCCGCCACGCCGTCGTCGAAGCCTTTGATGACTTGTCCACTGCCCACGGTGAATTCCAGCGGAGTACGGCCGGCAGACGAATCAAAAACGGTGCCGTCGGATAGAGTGCCGGTATAGTGCACCTGAACGGTGTCGCCGGATTTTGCTTGTGCCATAATCGGAAGAGTTAGATAAACGGTGTTGCAAACCGACCGAAACGGCCGGCCGGTGTCTACTCGCTAATTTTTGACCAACTCGTTACTAAGGCCAAAAGTTCACGCTGCACCGATTGCGTATGGTCGTCGTTGTACCAGCGTTGCGCCCGTTCAACAACTTCCGCGAACGGAATTTCTTCGGCTCGCCACGCGCTCATCTGCGCTTGCAGGGCCGCTGGGCGCGGCCCCCACGTACCAATCTCCGTCCGATCAGCCGTCCGCAGGCAAATCAGTTTCGGGATAGATTTGCCGCCGTTGGTCATGTAGGCGTTCATCACGTCCGGGTTCGTATCGCGCAGGAGAAACCGAAGGTCAACGTTGGGCGACTGCTCGGCGATCTGGTGCAGTACCGGCACCGACTGGGCCGCGTCGCCACACCACGATTCGGTTAGCACCAGCCAAGTCCACGGCTCCGGTAGTTGCAACAAGGCCGCTTGCAGGTCCGGGTTAATGATTGTTTGTTTACGCAAGCGACTCATCCGGTGCAAATTGAGCTTGGTGTACCCCAAAATCTGCTCGGTGTTGTAATGCGGATCGTCGGAGGTCGTGCGGCCCTGCGCGAACCGGTCGGTCGAAAGCTGAACGTACTGGTCGTAGGTAAGGGCCGAGGCAAGGAGGTCGGGCGTGATAACGGGGGGTGCGGTTGTCATGGGTTAGCTAAAGATGGCTTGCCGTCAGAACAGCCGAATCCATCCATTTTGTTCAATGGGTGTGATCGGCCGGCCCCATACGGGGTTAACTAAGGCGTAAAAAAAGGCGGACTGGTTGTCCGCCCCAAGCCTCAACAAGCCGTGTGCCTTAGTTTATCTTGGCATTGACGCCCTTGGCACTCAGCAGGTCAACCACCGTACTAATCTCGTCGACGGTCTTTTCGGCGCTGCCCGAAAAACCAATGCTTTTGTAACGAACGTTACCCTGCTGGTCAATCACGAATTTAGTTGGGATACCCGTCACTTTATACGACGTTGACACTTTACTGTCCAGATCGAGCGGCACGGTAAAATTGTATTGCTTGTTCTGAATGAACGCATCCACCTTCTTCGTCAGTACGGCCGCTTCGTCCCGTCCTTCCATCGTGTTGACGAACAAAAACTTAACGTTTGGATTCTGGGCAAATTTAGCCTGCGCCTGCTGCATTCCCGGAAAGGAAGCAATGCACGGACCGCACCAGGTAGCCCAGAAATCCAGCACGACGATTTTACCGCGCAGGTCTGCCAAGGTTACGGCATTCCCTTTTAGGTCTTTCAAGGCAAACGCCGGGGCCGGCTCCGAAATTAGCGCTTTGGTGATCGCTTCGCGGTGTTTGGCTTTTGCCTCGGCCTCCAGACTCGCGACGTACGCATCGGCGTCTTTACCCGCCCCAGCCTGCTTAACGTACAGCGTTCGGAGCGCGTCTTTGATCTTGGTTGTTCCCTTGCCGGCCCGTACGAACGCTTCGCCGTTGGTCCGGGCTTCGTCGGCGTGGCCGGTTTTGACGGCGCTAAGCACATACCGCTCGTTGACCTCCGGGTTCGACTGTTCGGGCTTGCGGGCAATGGCTTCTTTGTAGGCAGCATAGGCTTCATCCATTCGGCCCTGCTGCTCCACAATGTAGCCGTAGGTGTCCATATACATCCTGTATTGCCCTTTTTTGTTATCTTCCCAGTTGCTGCCGGGCGGAAGAATCTGGTTTTCTGGCTGCTTTTGTTCGCTTAACGCGGTCAGCGACTTCTTCGACAGTTCTTCGGCAAACGGCAATCCCTTACCCATTTCGGCCATCCGCCAAGCTACGTTATTGAGTACACCGTGGTCTTTAAAGTGCTGAGGACGTTCGGCCACGAATTGTTTCAGCGCGTCGATCTCATTATGTTCAATGTATCCCATCGCCATATCGCCGGACAAATACTGGAGAAATCCCGCTCGAACGCGGCAAACAACTCTTTCTTTCTGGGCCAATTCTTTTCCGCCCGCAGGAGGCTCGCCCGTTCCTGTTGAGCCAGCACACCTTTCGGTTCCTTCTGAAGAACTTGTTGCTTGTAAAGGTCAGCCTTTGCCTTGTCGCCCGCCATAGCGTACAACTGGCTGGCGGCCATCAGGTCGTTAGTCGTCGGGTTGGGTTTACCCGCTAAGTAAGCGTCAAGGCCTTGTTTGATTTTGTCCTGGTAGCCGTCTTTGCGCTGCCGACCGCACAGCATCAGCATCGCCATTTGATAGTCTCCTTTGCTGGCCGGGTAGTCGCTTACCTCCCGCTCATACAGGGCCATCGTCTTGTCTAAATCCGCCTGACCACCCACCATGTACAGAAAAGGGCCGTTGTACACCGACGCCAGCCCGCCCTGCGCGTAACGAACCGGCTTGCCGTCGGCCTTGTGAACAGCCACCGTGTACAAGGCTGATTCATTGTGGTCCTGCTTCTTACCCTCTTTTAGACCCGCAAACGCGAGCGCAACGCCGGCCGTGCTGTCGGTTAAGGGCAGGCTACCCGTCCAGGTGTCGCCCTCACGCGTCAGCCCGACGGGCTTGGGCTGCAAGAATCCTCCATTAGGAGATGGCGCACCGTAAGACACGGCTTGGCAGGTGACCGTCGACTCATTTTCGAGCGGGGTGCCTTTGGGTGTGTACACGAACGTGACGGTCTGGCCGACTTGCGGCTTCTCGGGCGTAAACCGCACTTGCGCCGTTACCGACAGCGGAACCGCGGCCCACAGCAGCACCAGGGTTAAGAGGTTAGTTTTCATGAGTTGTCAGGATTTATATTTAACTACAATTGTAGTTTTATTTCTTATTATTCACTAATCATCAACCTGTTTTTTCGTAAACGGCAACGTGAACCAAAAAAAAAGCCGCCCCGTGCAGAAGCGACTTTTTTGTTGGGACAGGTTTTATAGCCACTGAACCGGCTTAGTACGCCCGCGCGAACACGACCCGGCCTTTCGACGGTTTGCCGGAGAAAACGTCTACGCCTTCCTCCGGCTCCTGATCGAACGGGATGCAGCGAATCGTGGCTTTGGTCGCTTCTTTGATGGCTTCTTCGGTTTCGCTCGTACCGTCCCAGTGGGCCAAAAGGAAACCGCCCTTTTCGATCTGCTCCTGAAACTGCTCGAACGTATCAACCTTGAACGTATTATCCTGCCGGAACGCCAGCGCCCGGTCGTAAATCTTC
>CAXUEB010000072.1:8715-19432 GCA_964249775.1 uncultured Spirosoma sp. | reverse complement strand
ATCCAGAACGGTGCCGCGGACGGTTTGGGTGGGACCCTGGGCGAAGAGGGGAAGGGCTGCCATCAGCAGCCAAAGCGTGGAAAAGAATAGGCGTGTTTGCATCGTTGTCGGCGTTTAAAGTTGTGCGTTGGTTGATTTCTGAACCAAAGATTCAGCCTCGATGCCCGGAAGCCTACCCGTTTTTGGCGAGTTGTCGGAGGGAACCGGTCAGTTGTCGGATTGCCGGGGTGAAGCGTTGCCCCAACGGGCTAAAAAAACGGTCGGCCCTTTGTGAGGAGCCGACCGTTATCGGAGGTGTTTAGTGAGGAATCAGGCATCTAACCACGCCTTGAAATCGCCAACTCGTTCGCGGCTGACGATGACCTCGAACGCCGGTGGCGGCAGTAAGTCGAGCTTGAGTCGGCTGTTGAAATACACGTGAATTTTGTGAATGGCCTGGAGGTTGACAATCAGTTTCCGGCTGATGCGGAAAAACTGTTTGGGCGACAAAAATCCTTCGGTCTGATCCAGCGTGTAATCGAGAATGCTGCGTTTGCCGGCCGTATCGACGGCGAACGTCAGGCCCTCGTCGGAGTACAGATACGCCAGCGAACTGACCGGCACGTAACCCAACTGTTGCCCGGTTTTGACCATCAGTCGCTCTTTGTACGTTGGTGGGGCCAACTGTTGCAGTAGTTTCTCCAACGCCGGCGGTGCCGACGCCGGTTGGAGAAGATCAAATTTGTGCAGCGCAGCCGCCAACTCGTCGGGGTCAATCGGTTTGAGCAGGTAATCAACGCTATTGACCTTGAACGCTTTGAGCGTGAACTCGTCGAACGCCGTCGTGAAGATTACCGGCGTCCGGACGTCCACCTGCCGGAAGATGTCAAAGCTGATGCCGTCGGCCAGTTGAATGTCCATGAACAGCAAATCCGGGGCCGGAAACGTCCGCAGCCACGATACCGTTGCTTCGACGCTGTCGATGACGTCCAGCACCCGCAGATTGGGCCGCAGATCGGTGAGCAGTTTAGTCAGCCGTTTGGCGGCCGGCTGTTCATCCTCAATGAGCAATACGTTCATAGGCGGGTTCGGCTAATAAGGGCAAGCTAACGGCAAACGATTGTGTGGTCACGATTACGTCGACGGGTTGATTAGCCAGCAGTTGGTAGCGGTTGCGGATGTTGGACAGGCCCAGCCCGGTGGAATCGGTCGGCTGGTTTTTCCGTTGCAGGTTGTTGCGCACAATTATCCGGTCGCCTTCCGTAAATACCTCGATGAAAAGCGGTTTGTGGGTTGACGTAATGTTGTGTTTAACGGCGTTTTCTAAAAGCATCTGCAACGAAAGCGGCACAATCCGGTCGGTCAGGTGCCGGTCGTCGATGGCGATGTTGACGTTCAGATTTTCACCGAAACGAATTTGCAACAGAAAAACATAGGCCCGCAGAGCCGCCATCTCGTCCTGAACGCTGACCGTCTGCAATGCCCGAATCTCCAGAATGTACCGGTATACTTTGGATAACTTCTGCACAAACCGCACGGCCAGGTCCGCATCGTCGGGAATGATCGCGGCCAGGGTATTGAGACTATTGAACAGAAAATGCGGATTGACTTGATTCTTGAGCGTCTCTAACTGCGATTGCAGGTTTTCTTTTTTCAACTGTTCCGATTCCAGCAAGGCCGCCTGCAACTGCCGGAAATAATAGACGCTCTC
Organism: uncultured Spirosoma sp.; assembly: GCA_964249775.1. Lineage (GTDB taxonomy): Bacteria > Bacteroidota > Bacteroidia > Cytophagales > Spirosomataceae > Spirosoma. Next base: position 17,742 of record CAXUEB010000072.1, on the reverse strand, counting down.
GTACAGGGCCAAACACGTGATGGACGGAATAAAACTGGCCGCGTAGACTTGAAGGCTCGTTGGTTCGGCGCGTTCGGAATTGGAAGGAAAGCAAACCTCAACGATCCAATTGATTACCGAACACGCCACGAGGGTATACAGAATCGCCAGCGACACCAGCCAAAACACCCGCTGACCCGTTTGCGAAACGTACGGAAACTGTTTGCGGGTCTGGATGAAAATAAGACGATTACCTTCCCAGTAGGCCAGCGTGTGCACGGTTGCCACACCCCACATGGGCAAGTAAGCAACCAAGCCAGCGCCAAGCGTGTGATCGAAAAAAACCAGGGGAATGATGAAGCCGACCAACGGCACGCCAATGCACCGGGCCAAACGATCATCGAACCGAATTAGGGGGTAGGCCGTGTTCATCGCAGTTGTCGGAAGCAGACCAAAGGTGTGCCGCTGATTTGGATAAAGCTACGAATAAACCGTGAACTGTTGATTCGATGGGTTAGACTGTCGGGCTTCGTCGTTTACCGGTTCGGAGCATACCGTTGCGCAGCGCTACTCGACGTAGCTGAAGTAGATAATCACCGAATCATCTGCGTTGGTCGCGCCGAACACGGGCGGATCAGTCAGCTCTTCAATCTGAACGATGGGGTTGGAATGCCCTTCACGCCTTAGCTTTTCCGTGGCCAGGTCTTTGGCAACCTGATGCATCAAGGCCAAGCGGGCATACACCGAAGCGCTTCGCTCGTTGTCGCGGGTCTGCTCAAGCTTCTGGGCTTCCTCGTCCATTCGGTGCTGAAACGCCCCGGCGGAAACTTCCATGCTGAGCCACTGCGGCTTATCGGTTTGCCTGTCCATTACCCCAACCAACGATTTATGTAAGGGTCTGGTTACCGTCGGCGGTCAAGGCGGACGTAACCGCTTCTTGCCCCGGCGATAGTTTATTATGACAACAGCGTCTGCCGGTACGCTTTCAGCTCGGAGAACGACAGTTTGTAAGCCAGCGTCAGGACGGCGTAGGTCAAGCCGCCCAGTCCGACTTGAACAAGCGTGTTGAACAGGCCCTCGTAGCCCACCACCGATTTGTAGATGGCGACGACGCCCATCATGACCAAACAAAACGCAATGGGTTTGGCGATGTCGCGGAGAAACCGGCCAAAGAAGTCGCCGATCAGCGAATGGACCAGCCCGAAATTGGCGATTAGGTTAAACAACGTCGCCAGCAGAAACGACAGCGCGATGCCGGTGACGCCCCAGGTCGTGCCCAGCCAGTACAGAAGCGGAATTTTGACGATTAGCGTGGCGAGGTTGAGGTAAAATAGCAGGTTCGGCTTGCCTTTAGTGAACGCCAGCGTGAACAGCGGATGACTCAGGCAGGAGAAAATGCCCACGAAGACAAAAATGCGGATCAACTCAATGGTTTTTTCCCAGCCCGGTCCGTAGAACAAGGGCACGACGCTCTCGGCCGTGATAAATAAGCCCGCCAGCAGGGGCAGGTTGCAGTAGCTAATAAAATCCAGAATTTTCAGGTACGAGTTTTTCAGGCCATCGGTGTTGTCCTTCATCTTAGCCAGAATGGGGTAGGCCACCTGCAAGATGATTGGATTCAATTTGGTAATGGGAAAGATGGCCAACTGGTAGGCAATTGTGTAGTAGCCCAGCATTTCGACGCCCAGTAGGTTGCCGATGAAGATGTTGTCGGCGTTGGAATGCGCGAAGCCAATCAAACCATCGCCGAGGTTGAAGAGGCCAAACCGCAGGTGATCGCGGATGTTGCGCAGATCGACCGCCAGCGCGGGCAGGAAAAACCGCAAACCGAACGCAATCTGAAAAATCGTTTTGATAATCTGCCCCACCAACGAGCCGATGATGAGCGATAACTCCTGGTAGCCGTTGAACGCCAGGGCCACCGTCGTAGCCGTGCCGATAAGGGTGCCGGCGATGTCGATAATGGCCACCGACTTAAACCGCAGTTCTTTTTGAAGCAGAAAAAAATACAATTGCCCGAAGTAAACAATCAGAAAGTAATACGACGCCAAGTGAACGACCCGTTCGAGTTTAGGCTCGTGGTAAAACTGAGCGATGGCCGGCGTACAGAAGTAAATGACCACAAAAATCAACAGCCCAACCAGCAGATTCAAGTAGTACAGCGTCGACAGCACCTTGCGGTCGCCTTCCTGCTTGTAAATAATGGAGTTGGAAAAACCCAGGTTGGAAAAAATCTGGAAGAACCCAATAATCAGGTTGCTAACGCTAACGATGCCGAAATCAGCCGGGGCCAGCAGCCGCGCCAGCAAACTAACCTGCACGAACTGAAACAGGGTAGAGATCACCGTGGAAACAGTAATCCACTTGCCCCCGTCCATCGCTTTTTTGGTATTACTCATGCTCGTTGATGATTCGGATACATTCGGGCGACGCGTTTGATTGGGCAAACCCAACTCACCAAGTTTTAATGATTTTTTTGGTCGTTCGGGCGTTGCCCTGCTGTACTTCCAGGATGTATGATCCCGGCGTCAGAGAGCGCAGATCAAGCCGCTCCCGGAGGACGCGCTCCGACTTAGTAAAGCTCATTCGCTGCTGCCGACGCCCGGCGCTGTCGTACACGCTAACGTCTACGGCCGACAGTACGCCGTTTTCTACTACGATGTTTATGTAATCCGTCGCCGGGTTCGGATACATTTGAACGGCGTCTAAACCGGGTTCGGTGGCCGTAATGATGCGGTTGGCAACGCCCGGACCGGGCATCACAAACACCGGCGTTTCGCCCACGTTGACGGTAATCGTTCCGGTTTGGCTAACCCGCAACACCCGTGCCATGTCGTTGCCGCCGATGGTTGGGGTGCAGATTTGTACCGTGTCGCCTTTGGGAATGGCAAGGTTGTAGGTCGCCGTTCGGCCGCGCTCGTCGGGTACGACCAAGACGTAAGCCGACTGGCCGGCGCGTTCGTAGCGGTCCACGATGGGGTCTTTGTGCAAGGTTTCTTTGTAAAAATAATCGCCCAGCAGCCGGTTGGCCTGCGCTAAGTAATCGGCGGCCGGCTTGCGGGTGCGGGTGTCGCCGTTGATGAGGCCCATTGAACTGAACTGCGTCGGGTTCTTGGGGTCGTCGTCGTATAACTGGTAGAAAAACAGCCGATCGACGCCCACCCGCGCGTGCAGTAGGGCCGTCCTGAGAATCCAGTCGGCCTGCGTTTCGAGTACCGACTTACTACCGATGGCGATGGCTTTGAACGGGCTACCGGGGTGGGTGTCGTAACCGGCTTCGGTAATCCAGACCGGCATGTCGCCGGCGTACTGATGCGCCAAATTGACGAACTGAGCCGCCACGTCGCCTACGCCCGACACCTCCGGGGCCGCTCCCCGGCTCGACCCGCCGTTCTGCGACGATTGTACGTCGTTGGAATACAGATGCTGGTTGATGACGTCCCAGCACAAATTAATTCGCCCGTCGGGATGGTAGCCCCGGAACTCCCGGCACCAGTCGATCATCGCCCGCAGGTAATCGGTTGTCGACGCGGCCAGCCCACCGATGGCCACCGTTACGGACGGATCGGCGTTCTTCGCCCCCACGCCCGGCCCCATCGTGTTTTTGTGCCCGTCGTAAAACGCCGACAAGTTAGCCGCGTACTCCCGCGCCGACTGGTAAGCCTTGCGGCCTTTCCAGGTTTTGTCGCGCTCGTTTTCGCACTCAATGTAGCGAATCAGACCCAGCCCAATCTTGACCTGATTCGTCCCCGCCCAGGTCGTGATGGTGCTGACCTTAACCAAACTGGGGTCAAGATTTTTGTTTTGGCCGTAGCGAGCCATGTACTGAAAACCCACGCGGGCCTGCTCGATGTAGGATTGCGGTTTCGTCAGGTCTCGACCGTAGGGCGCGGGCGTATTTTCGTAGTCGCGTTCGTTCGTCGGGTACGTGTCCTGCATCCACTGCGGAATGGTCTTCAGACAGGCCAGGACCTCGATGCCTTCGGCTTTGAGCCGTTCGTACATAATATCATAATTCCAGCTACCGCTGTAGGTCGGGTTAAACGAATACTGACCGGGCTGACCTTCGAGCTTTTCCCAGTCCATGTAGTGGCGAATGGATGAGAATCCTTTCAGCGCCGGAATGCGACTCTCGTCGATCTGCCAGGGCGCACTGGCGTCTTCGACGTTCCATTCGAAGGCGTTAACGCCAACGACCTGCCGAAACGGGACCGACCGCGCCGGCGCGGTCGGTAGAGGTTTACCGGCCTGATAAGTGCCGTACAGTTCCAACTCATCGGGATACGCCCCGGACGTGTTTAGCACTAAATACCGGGCGCTGGCAATCGCGGCTTTTAGGTCGGCTTTTACGTTAAATTCGGTAGGGTTTGCCGGATCGGGGCCGACCCAGGTGTTGTAGCGGTCGCCGGTAAAGCGGGCAATGGGAATGCGCTGCCACTGATCGGTGATGATCGACAGCGTCAGGGGCGCGTCGGTGTTCGTGCCTTCGCCGTCGTAGAACCGGATGCTTTCGATGTTAAGTTTTTCGCCGTCCAACAAGGGGTAATACGCGTCGTAGTTGGCCAGCAACTTACCCCAGCCGGTGTTGACGGGTGCGCCGGTTTTGCCGTCAAATAACCCGTCGAGGCCCCGTTCGACGTTATTGACCTGGTACCAGCGCTTCGGGTCGATGGGCATTTTAACGGCCGTGGCCGACGGCTTCCACTGGATTGTTGGTGGGTTCTTTGCGGCCGGAACCGATGTTTCTGGGCCAACAAAAAAAAGTAAGGCTGCGCAGATGAGGGTTAGCATAGATGGAATGGATTTCATTGGCGTCAACGCAGCAGCAGCACGCGGCCCGTTTTAACGAACGGGCGCGAAAGCGCTTCTCCGCCGGTGGTTGGTGTGGCTTGGGCCGGTTGGTACGTCAGGACCCACGTGTATTCCCCAACGGGGCAGGGGCTACCGGCGTAGGTGCCGTCCCAGGCGTCGGTCGGCGCGTCGCTGGAAAACAGTAGGCTGCCCCACCGGTTGTAGACCCGGAAGTTGAACGACGCGGCCGGCCGCATAAATACGTTGAGCACGTCGTTGCGCCCGTCGCTGTTCGGCGTAAAGGCGTCCGGCAAAAACGCCGGCTCGGCCGGGCACGATTCGCAGGGTCGTAGTTGAATGTCGTCCAAGGCCAAATCGTTGCCGCAGCCGCCCGCTTCCTGATTGTTGATGAGCTTAACCACCACCGGCTCAGCGACGGTGGGAGCCGTAAACAAAATTGCAAACCGACGCCAGGTGGGAGCCTGCTCCAAGCCAACCGTTCCAAAGTCGATGGTTTGCAGCACCTGACCCGTTTGCGTTTCGATGCGGACGGTCAAGTTTGGTAAGGTCGGTTCGGAGCAGATACCGGGCCGGAGCAGGTTCAAACACCAGACCGAAAACTCGTAGCGCGTTCCCCCGCACAACCCGGCGAGGGGTTGTTGGTAGAACGCGCCCACTACGTCCGACGCGTTGACGACAAGCAGGTTACCGGCCACGTCGCCCGGCGTGTGATCTTCCGGTACGCTGTGCCAGGTGTTGTTGAAACAAGTGCCGTTGACCGAAGAAGCCACGGCGTATTGGCCGTTGTCGGGGCAGGTCGCGGTAACGTACTGGTACGTGGTGCGGTCCGCTATGGACGGCTGATTACCCGCGCTGCCGAACGATTGGTCGATAATTGATTCACCCGGCAGGCCGGTACAGGTCTGCGCGAAGCTAACTTGAACGGCGAGCAGCCCCGCGCCAACAATCGTCGCCCAGCGCGTGGCTCGGCGTAGTGCGAACGGATGCTTTCTAATAAATTTGTGAATGGCGGGCGTCATACAACGAATTAGACGCCGACGGGTCGATTACGTCACTAAAAAGGATAAGTTTAAACTGCTGACTATCAGAGAGATAAGAAATTAAAGTGTAAATGAAGGGGGACTTCTTTTGGTAAATGAATGTGAATGGAACAGCTTGAGTCAACGGCGGTTGTCCGCTGCGCAACGTTGCCAACCGGTTTGTGGCGTAGCGAACGGGCCGGTTTAGGGCGGGACGCGCTGGCGGTGTTTCGGTTCCGGCTGTCTCATGAAAAAGAACCAGACGCTTTGGTGCGGGCGCTGTTGCAGCCCGACGAACTGGTGCGGGCGGAACGCTACCGGCGGGTCGAAGATCAGCGTCGGTTCGTGTACGCGCGCGGGCTACTGCGCTTACTGGCGGGCGCGTATACCCATCAGCCGCCGGCGTCGGTTCGGTTCAAGGCCGGTGTCAACAAAAAACCCGAATTGGCGGGGGCGGCCGGTTGGCACTTCAACGTGTCGCACTCCGGCGACTGGATTCTAATCGCGTTTAGCCAAACGCCCGTCGGCGTGGATGTGGAGTGGGTCAACCCGACCCTGCCGCTCAACGATCTACTACCGACCAGCTTTAGCCCGGACGAGCGGGCTTACGTGGCAGCGCAGGCCGACGCCCGACCCGCGTTTTTCCACCTGTGGACCCGCAAAGAAGCCTTGGCGAAGGCAACCGCCAAAGGCATCGACGATGATTTTTACCGACTGCCTTGTTTAGAGGGCACGCACCACCCGCCCGTTCACCTGCTCGGACAAGGGGCCTGGATGGTTTGGAGTTTTACCGTTACGGACGCGTACCCGGCCGCCGTCGCTCATCAAGCAACCGGACTGCCGGACCACGGACTGCCGGACCACGGACTGCCGGACCACGGACTGCCCGCCGAAATTACTACTCCGCGTTTCTACACGCTCGACGCTGGCGCGTTCTTTGCCGGCTTCTAATCAACCCGCGTCAGTCATTAAAAGACGGGCGAAATCTGTCACCTGAACAACGTTTTTTCGTCTTACAAGGGACGGTACGTTGCTGAATCGGCTGAGTAACCTACAAATCAACAGGGTTCCGTCGTTTCGGCTCACAAGCTACTTGTTGACCTGGCCTATCCGGTATGCAGCGGTTAATCCTAAAATTTTTGTACGTCGTAGCCACCGTCCGGTATCCCCGGCTGCGACGCGATTTGCGGTATTTTGTGCGGGATAATTACTTCTGCCGGCTCAATCAGATTCGGTACGTCGTTGATGATTACGTCGTCAAAAAGAAGTACAAAGTGATTCGCTACGAAGGTGAGTTCCAAGCCGAAATCTTTCACGCGCTGCCGTTTGCGTACTGGCATTACCTGAACGGGACGCTTCAGCAAACGATTTCCAGCAAGAACACTAAAGAGTTCTATTTTTTCAGCGAGAACCACGTTGAGCAATTCGACCAACGGGTTTGGCAGGCAGGTTACGATTTCTACGACGTGCCGAACATGACCCACAGCCCAACGTTCGACTTCTCGAAGTGGGCGCGGGTGCCGCTGAAAGAGCATTACCGGAACGAGGTGTTTGTGTTCGATAAACCGACGTTGATTATCGCCAATAAATACAACATCGAGTGGGACCGCCCGCCCATCAACTTCTTGGACATACCGTCGCTCGACCGAATCATCAGTGCCTACAAAAACAAATACCAGATCATCTACAACCGCCCGCTGTCCACGCAGATTGTCGATGACAACAGCGAAATCAAGGACTTGGGCGAACACGCCTGGATCCGCGAAAACCACCCGGAGGTGATTCTGATGAATGATCTCTACGAGGAGCACCGCGTTTCGCGGTCCGACGTCTCGCGGTCCGACGTTTCGGTCAACAATTACAATCACCTTCAATTGATGGTGTACGCCAACTGCGACCGGTTTATCTCCATGCACGGCGGCACGGCCGGGCTGGCCAGTTATTTCGGAGGTATCAACATCATCTACTCGCACCCGAGCGGGGGTATGGAACACCACTTTGGCGACTACGACCTGACGTTTCCGGCCATGTCCGGCGCTAAAATTCTGCACGCTAAGGAGCGCGACGAGGTGTTTCAGTATCTGCGCGAATACTATTAACGAAACGGTCTTCTACGATGGTTATCGCCCGCATTACCAGTGGCTTAGGCAATCAATTATTTCAATACGCGCTGGCTCGTCACCTGGCGCTGCGCAACCGGACGGCGCTCTACGTGGACCTGAGTTATTACCAGCAAACCTACGAGACGGATACGCCGAGGGCGTTTCGACTGCACCAGTTTAATACCAACTACCGGGTGCTGAATACGTCGCCGTACCTGTACGCGTCCAAAGCAACTAAATTGCTGCCCAAGCGGACGCTGAAGCCGTTGGTGCATTTCGTGCAGGAAGAACAGTTTCATTTTGACGACCACGTGTTGAAAGCCAACGCGCAGTTGATTACGCTGGAAGGTTTCTGGCAGTCGGAACGTTACTTTGCCGATTGCGCCGACGTAATTCGACGGGAGTTAATTTTTAAGCAGACATTGAGCACAACGGCTGCGGCATACAAACGGGCCATCGAAGCGGCCGAAGTCTCTGTTTCCGTGCACATCCGGCGTGGGGACTACGTCAACCACCCCCAGTTTAGCCAGACGTTTGGGTTCGTTGGGTTAGGTTATTACCGGGCGGCCCTGGCACAATTAACGACGCAGTTTTCCAACTTGACCTTGTTTATTTTCAGCGATGATCCGCAGTGGGTTCAGGAGAACCTGGCCCCGGACGTGCCGCACGTTTACGTAACCAACACCGGCGACAACGCCGACCTCGATGATTTGCAGTTGATGAGTTTGTGCCGCCACCACGTCATCGCCAACAGTTCGTACAGTTGGTGGGGGGCCTGGCTCGATCCCCGACCGGACAAGGTGGTGGTGTCGCCTAAGCAGTGGTTTCGCAACAAACCCGATTCAAATACGAAAGACCTAATCCCGGCCGCGTGGCTCCGCCTGTAAGCGCAACTTTCCGTTGACTCACCCCGAACATGCCCCTTAAAGCCTACCTTGACCAACACCCGGCCCTGAAGCGGTTTGTGCATTGGCTGCTGGTGCCGCACCACCAGGCCCGACCCCGCCGGTGGGTAAGCTGGTTCGTCAATCCGTTGGTGCACCAGCGCCACCGGGCGTCGCGGGTGCGGGCTTCGGTTCGGTTAGACGTGCTGCCATTCAATCCGTTCGTTTTGG
>CAXUEB010000072.1:8233-8705 GCA_964249775.1 uncultured Spirosoma sp. | reverse complement strand
ACAATGGTGTGGGTAGCGTGGTGATCGGCGACCATTGTCGAGTGGGCATCGGCTCGGTGGTGATCGGCCCCGTTACCTTAGGTTCCGACGTCATCATGGCGCAGCACGTCGTCTTATCCGGCCTAAATCATGCCTACGAGGACGTGCGGACGCCCATTTGGAAGCAACCCGTCACGACGCGTCCCATCGTCATTGAAGACGAGTGCTGGCTGGGTGCCAACGTTACCGTCACGGCCGGGGTAACGGTCGGTCGTCATTCGGTCGTGGCGGCCGGTAGCGTCGTCACGCGCGACGTCTCCCCGTATACCGTAGTGGGTGGTAATCCGGCGCGGGTGCTGAAACAATACAACTGGTCAACGGGTCAGTGGGTGCGGGCTAACCAAACTACCGAACCGGTTCCGGCGTCGGCACCGGCTGAATCTGCCGAATAACGGCCTCAAACTCTTCGGCCCGTCGCGCCCACGAGTTGGCC
>CAXUEB010000072.1:0-8223 GCA_964249775.1 uncultured Spirosoma sp. | reverse complement strand
CCGGCGATTCGCTGCGGACTGTTGTCGGCCAGCGCCCGGCGCAGTGCTCCGGCAAACTGTTCTGGGTTGTCGGCCAGCTCGACTACGCCGGCGAAATCGTCTAACAGCGAAAATGGCGTTGAAACAACCGGAAGGCCGGCCGCTAAGTACTCGTTGATCTTGAGAGGATAAATGGTGTACGTGTGCGCATTGCAGACGTAAGGAATCAGGGCGGCCTGCATCTGGGCCAGCAGGCGGGGCAGTTCAGCGGGTTGGTGGGGCGGCACAAATTCGACGTTCGGGTGGGCCGATAACTGTTCTTTCAGCCGGGCATCGCGGACTTCGCCCACGAACCGAAACCGAACGTCGGGCATGGTCCGAACGCAGTGCTCGACCAAGGGCAGGTCGATGCGGTTGTCGGCCGTGCCGAGGTAGCCCACGACCGGCCGCTCATCCAACCGGGTTTCGACGTAGTCAAGGGCGCTGTTGAAGAGACTAAAATTAACGCCGTTTTTCACGCAATACGCCTTGGGTTGCAGCATTGCCTTAGTTCGGCGCAGGGTTTCCGAGGTGGTCACGACGGCATCGACGCGCTGAAGGTACAACGGCTCGTACCGCCCGCCGTGGCGCGCCATCCACTCACCGGCCGTTATTTCGTCGAAGCAGTAGTAGATCGTGGCGGCTTCGTCTAATTGGTCCAACAGGGGCAGGCCGGACACCGGGTTAAGACCGTTAACGATTAGCGGGCGGCTCATGCCTAACTGCCGCATCACGCGCCGGATACCTTTCACCAGCCGGGCGGTATTCCACCGAAGTAAGTAATCGTGCGGTTTAGCCGACAACCAGTTGATGGGCAGCATCAGCGGGGGTTGCCAAACGTACACTTCGCTGCCGTTGGCGAACGCTTTCTTACTCAGTGAACCATTCCGGCGCAGCGAACCGTCGGGCACCGCCCCGCGTCCGGCGACTTGCATAGTCCAGTCTTTAAGTGTGTATTGGTAGTCTACGTACAGCACCCGGTGGCGCACCGACAGTTCGGTCATGAGCTGTACGATGGCCTTCTGAAAATCGCCTTCCCAGGGCGTCTGACCCACGCAGATGATGCTGTCGAAATTAGCCATAAACGGTTTGGAGCCGGTTCGGGGTTGAATTGACCTCGTCGGCCGACCGCTTCCGGCCGGTGTCCCACCGCTCGCCGGTCGTAAACAGAATCGACGTGATGCACAGAATCGTGCTGGTCGGAAACTGACCCAACGTCGGGTTGGAGTAGCTCATAACGGCGATGCCAATAAACTCAGCTAAGAGCATAACCAGGAGCTTTCGCAGCCAAGGGTCATCAAGCTGCCAAACCCGCCAGGTGCCGATGGCGATGATGCAGGCCAGCATAAATAAATAAAGCGACATGCCCACGACGCCGGTTTCGATCCAAAGTTGTACGTACCAGCTATCGGGCGGAATCTGGGCGGCAAAGTGCCAAGGCGAAAAGCGAGCACCGCCGTCGGTTGCCGTTCCGATACCGGCTCCGAAAGGCAAATCCTTCATGTAGGCCTTTAATTTTTGCTGATTTTCGAGCCGAACCAAGAACGACGCGTCTTCTTTGGGCCGCAGGGCGGTGCGAATTCGGTAAATCTGGTAGTTGGAGTCGCCAATGCTGGTAAACAACAGGATCAGGAGTAAGGGAACGGCGACCGCAGCGCCTTTTAAAATCATTTCCAAACTTCGGCGCAGCAGCAGATACGCCGGAAAACCCGCCAGCAAGACGAAGAAAGCGCTTCGGGTGCCCGAAACGGCAAATCCCCAGAAAAATACCAACGCCAGCAGAGCGTAGGCTAATTGACGGAAAATCTTTTTCTCCTCGAAAACTCGAATCAGGCAAACAACGGTTACGCCGGCCATCTCGGCCCCGAACTGCGACGCGTCGGAGTAAAACGAGAAGCTGCGCAACTGCCCCCAAAGAATGTGCGTTTTGGCGGCTCCTTCGGCCAGCCACTGTGCTTCGGCGGCCGTCAGGCCCAAGTATTGTTGCTTGAACGCCCACAAACACGCCAGAAACGACCAGATCAGCCACATCTTGATGAGCAGCCGGATGTCGGCCCGCGTGATGGGCAGCACCAGAACGATCAGGGCGATAATGAACCAGTTAAAGGAAATGGAGCGGATGTGGTAAAACCAGGCCGGTGGGTAAGGCGCTTCGGGATTGAAATACTCCAAAATAGTATAGAATATCCAAACACCGAGTAGATAAAAAACCGGGTGCTTCAGCCGGTGCCAGTGCATTTGTTTGCCGTTGAGAATGACGCCCAGCAGCGTTAGGCCCAACGCCCCGTCGAGCGATAAACCCAGCGGAACTTCGCCCGGCACAAACCGGATGACTCCGATCAAAAAGCTAAGCTGAATGTACAGGAAAAGACCAAACTTGGGTTCCAGCAGCACGCCGACCACTACCACCAAGGCAACCGGCAACGCGACGGCCAGCAAACCGCCGAGGATGCCCAACGTGCCGATTAGCCAGCCCGCTACCAAGGCACCCAAGATGCCCAGCAGACCGTACAACCAGTAGTTCGTCCGAAATTGATCGACCAGAAACGTTGTCCGTTCACGCATACCGTCTTTCCCTGCTCTGTTTCTGACCTACGCGGCCCGTTTCGATTTTTCCCACACGCCCGACAGGTTGCCGTTGCAGAAACGGGCGAATCCCAGCAGTACGCACCAGTTCATAAACACAAAATAAAACGGTACGAACGTGAGCTTCCAGCGCGTTTGCCGGCTTTCCAGCACGTAGCCGACGTAGGCTGCCAGATAAAAAATAACCTGTGCTCCGAAAAGCCACCACCAGAACGAAGACCTTGTTGGCTGAGTACCGCCGGCCGGTAGTGTCAGTAGGACGACGTTCAGTAGCAGCAGCAAGGGCAGACAAAAAGGCGTTACGGCCCAGCGCAGCACCCGGTGCGACACGTACTGAAAGCTAAGCCAGCCGTATTTGGGAAAGTTGAGCAGGTACGCTAAGCGTCGAATTGCCTGGAAACCACCCGTTGCAATGCGCACTTTGCGCTTCATTTCCTCGCCGACCGAATGCGACGGGCGTTCGAGGGCGTAGGCGTCCGGCGCGTACTCGACGCGGTAGCCCCGCCCGGCGATGCGCAACGAAATTATAAAATCGTCCAGCAACGTATCCGGCTCGACGGGCTGGTACAGGTTCGTGCGGATGGCGAATAGCTCACCGGCCGCGCCGACGATGGTGTGCAGTTGGGCGTCTAACTTCTTTAGGAACGATTCGTAGCGCCAGTATAGCCCTTCGCCACTGCCCGCGGCCGATTCGTGGTTATGCACCCGAATGCGCTTTTCGCCCGTTACGGCTCCCACGTCCGCAACCTCGAACCGACTGGCCAATCGGCTGACGGCTTCGGGATTCAAAATTGTGTTGGCGTCGGTGTAAATCGTGATCGGCGTAATCACCTGCCGCATGGCGTTGTTCATGGCCGCGACTTTGCCTAAGCGTTGCGTGCCGGAAATCACCGTCAGGTTGGGTACGTATTTCTGTTGTTCCGCCAAGTACTCCGCCGAGCCGTCGGTGGACCCTTCCACGACGAACAGCAAGTAAAGGTGTTTGGCGGGGTAATCCTGGGCTAAACAGTTGCGGAGCTTATCGGGTAGGTAGGCCCGTTCGTTGTAAGCCGGCACCACCATCGTTACGTCGAGCGGCTCGCTGGTATTACTGGAAACGGTTGCTTGCCGGCTGCGGTTGCCCCGAATCTTGACCAGCAGCCAGGCAACTACGCCGTAGCCCAAATAAGTGTAGAAGACCAGAAAGGTCAATACAAAAAAGACGGTTGCGATCGAGTAGTACAGCGGGGTCATGCACGAGTACGCCGGTAACGCGTTAGCCGGCCGAACTAAACCGGCGATACGCTCGCCGAGGTAAGATTCCAAAGAATGCCCTTTGCAAAGGCTCGCGCGTGCCGAAACTGACCCGTTACCACGTACGACGCCAGGTGCTTGGGCATGACGCAACCGGCGAAGAACAGGTAAAAAACCAACCGTTGGAACGACGAGCAGTGCCGGCGCATGTACAGAATACGGTTCCGAGTCAGGTAGTACGTTTTCAACGGGTTGTGCCTGCCGACCGACACCGATTCTTTGTGCAAAATGGATGCCGAAGGCTGGTAATAAATTAAAAAACCGCCATTACGAATGCGCTGCGACCAGTCGAGTTCTTCGTAGTACAGAAAAAAACGGTCGGCAAACCGGCCCACCCGGTTGATGACCGCCCGGCTGACCAGCATGGCGCAGCCGTGGGCGAAGGGCGTCGGACCGGGCTGATCGTAGCGAACGTGGTCCGGCTGTTGGTAACCGACTGGCACGGCGGTGCCGGTAAACATGTTCATCGAACCGTAGCCAGCGTACTGAACGACGTGGGGCTGGTCGTAATACCGAATTTTAGGGCAAGTAACGCCAACGGCGGGGTTTTCGGCAAACGGCTGAAGCAGTTCCTCAATCAGGTTCGGCGTCAGTTCCGTGTCGTTGTTGATGATTAAGAAAAAATCGCCCCGCGCTTCCTGCATTCCCAAGTTATTGCCGCCGGTGAAGCCCAGGTTTGTTTCACTACGAATTAGGCGCATCCGGGGGTAGTCGTGCGGGTCGAGCTGCGTGCTCAGGGCCGGCTCAGACGCGTTGTCGACGACAATGATTTCGTAATTGGCGTAGGTCAGCCCGTTGGCCGACTCCAAGAATTGACGCGTCGTTTCGGCCTGATTGTAATTGATGGTCACAATTGACACCAGTGCGGATTGGCCGGCGAGGTCAGGCGGTGGGAGTAGCATGGGTCGTTTGGAATGAAGCGTAGTGGGAAGGTTTACCGGAGCGTTTATACGTTCTCTTTTTGCCACAAGCTGAAAAAGGTGCGCCAAATAATGTACAGGTCCGTTTTAAAAGAAAACGTACTGGCGTATTCAATATCGAGCATCATCCGTTCCCGGTCCGACATGGGGCCTTGGCCTTTCGCCCGTTTCTTGATCTGCCACAGGCCCGTTAATCCGGCCGGTCCGGCAAACCGCTGTGCGTACTCGTCGACGGTTAATTTTTCGGCTTCGTAGAGCGGCAAAGGCCGGTTTCCGACCAAGGACATATCGCCGATTAAGATGTTGTATAACTGCGGTAATTCGTCGATGCTGCTGTTGCGCAAAAAGGTGCCTAAACGCGTAATGCGCGGGTCGTTGCGAAACTTCATGAACTTAGCGCCGGCCTCGCTTTTTTGCAGGTACGCCCGCTCGCAGATAAATTGATTTTGGTCGAAGAGCAGTCGCTGACAGCTTACGCCCTGCTCGCGGCAGGCGCTGCATCCTGACGACGCTTCGTGGGTGGCGTTATCCGACTGGGCGTCGGCTGGTGTTTTGGCATAAATGTTGTGAGCCGACAGAGCGCTGATTTGCTGATCCGCCTTAACCTTCATCGTGCGGAACTTTATCATGTTGAACACGTAAAAGTTGGCTCCGGCTCGTTTCGATTTATAAAAAATAGGCCCTTTGGAATCCAGCACAATCAGCAGGGCAACCAGCAACAACAGCGGAGATAGCATGAGCAGAATCGTTAACGAAACGCTGATGTCAATGGCGCGCTTCCACCAGGGAAGATTAAACTGGTAAACGGCCGGCGTAGCCTTAACTTGGTCGACGGCGCGCGTGCGATTGGGCCGGAGAACGTAGCCGCCAACGCTCGATAGTCGGCTGGCAACGCCTTCGTTAACTTCTAAAAAATAGCTTATACCGGCGATGGATGCGGTGTTTACTGGAGAAAGCTTCATGGTGTGATTGGTAGGTAAACGGTTCATCAGCAATTGGTAGATTCACCCGCGGGGCGTCGATTAAACAAGAAGCAACGAACGGACCCGGTCGCACCAGCGGGAATCTTGAATCGGTCAGTCCTGCGTTTGCAACTCTTGAAGAAGCACGGGCAGACGTTGAGATGCCTGTTTATGGAATTGATAATCGTAAAATTTGCGGCTTCTTCGTCCGCCCTCTTGGCACGAATCTTGTCGATTAAGTAGTCATTTACGGGAGTTAATCAAATGGCTCAACGTTACGCGCTTTGTGACAAGCTGAGTTCCCGCTGGAAAATTGACAGCAGGCGTGACTTGATGGGCCAGGCGGTTTTTTCGTTCGACGCAAACCGAACCGGTAGCGGCCGCGACTGCGTTGCTTCGGCCGGGGGCGCAACCCGCCGAAGAACGGCGCGCAACCTGGCTTTCACTTCTAACGGATTGAAGGGTTTGGCAATGTAACCGTCAACGCCTTGCTCTAAGCACTGAATGCGCGTGTCGCTGTCTAAAGCACTCGAAAGAATAACGACTGGCGTGTGGCTCATGGAACGGCTCATGCGGATTAGTTTGGTTAACTCAAGGCCGCCCAGGTTGGGTAGATTAAGCTCGGTGAGTACGCAATCAAAGTGGTTGCTCTGCGTCAGCAGGCGAGCCGCATCCTGACCCGTATTGGCCACGGTAACGTTGAAATCGGGCCGAAGCGTTTGGACGAGGATACCAGCTACGTAAGGATTTTCGTCTACGATCAGTAAGTTCGGTTTCGCGTTCATCTTGTGTGTGAGTGTTTAATACCAAAGATGGGTTAGAGTTATTTTTTAGACTATTTACTCAATCTTCGGTTACCAACTTTTTGCGAAAAAAAACAGAGAAGTTAATGAATCGCTTTTTTGGCGGAGTAAACGTGACGATTGAGTTGCCTGCACGCTTTATTGATTAATCGGATTAAATTACTAAAGGCGAGAACGTTACAAAGACAAGGCAAACGGAATCGTTTTTCATAAAAATGGCTCGATCTATTGGGTTGTTTTAATAGAAATTTCATGACCAAACCGCCGAATTGAACGGCCATTGGTTGCCTAAATTACAGCGGTACCTGATGATCCGGTTCGTTGGCACTACGGTATAAAAGCAAAACAGCGAACTGCTAATCAAGTCGTAGCAGTTCGCTGTTTCAGTATTAGCGAGGGATGTGAGAACGCCGACGCGGGTGGATGACTATAACTTAGTCGAGGACGTTCGTCGAGGACAGTAGTCGGGGACGTTCGTCGGGGACGTAGTCCATTTAACGGTAGAAGAGAATACGGCCGAAGTTGGCGTAAAAGAAGGAGGTTGGCCGGATGTTGGACGCCGGCCGGATGGGTCACATGGTCACATTAGCAACGGTATACGGTCGAAGAACCCGTCTGCGTGGCCGTAGCGAATTCGGCTGAATCTGGCGAATAACTAAATTGGCTAACGGTTGCGTGTGGGTCGGCGACTGGGTTGACTACCGGCAGGCCGACCACATCGGCCGGTGGCAGCGTTAAGGCTAACGCCGGGCACGTGAGGTACCGTCGTTTACAATTGGAAAGCGGCTTTTTCGCAGAACTGCCGGACTTTGTCGCGCGAACGCTTCAAGCGCATCTTCACGGCGCTGTCGTTTAGGTTGAGCTGTTGGGCAATCTGTTTGATGTCCAACCCGTCCTGGTACTTCAAACGCAGAAGAGTGGCTTCCTGCGGAGGCAGAGAATTCATCGCCCGCGAAAGCAGTTGCAACCGCTGCTCGGCGCTTTCACTGTCTTCTACGTAGCTAACCCGGTCGCCCAATTCGTCGTCCATGGCCGTCGTCGACATCCGGTTGGATACCCGAAGCTGGTCCATGCAGTAGTTATACGAAATGGAGTACAGCCAGGTTGAGAAGGTAGACCGCTCTTGGAAGCGGTCTAAACGGGCAAACATTTTGATGAAGATGTCGTGGGTAAAGTCCTGCGCTTTCTCCGAATCTCTGGTCAGTGAAAAGCATTGCTTGTACACTTTGCTCACGTAGCGGTTGTAGAGCGTCTCAAAACAATCGCTGGGGCTGCTGGTCAAGTACTGCCGGATTACTTCTTCGTCTTTTAGTTTAGGTTTCATGATCTGGCACTTGTCGAAGTAAAGTTGAGTGAACTTAGTAATTGGTTGTCGTTGCTGATTTTGATGGTACAAAGGTGCAGTCAATTCATTGTTTCGGGCTTTGTAATTCGATGAAATGCAACCTTTATCCGTTTTTCGGTAGGAATTATCAGAAGATAGGACGGTTAAGTAAACGATACGTTACATTTGTTTGCAGGTTTTGTTACCTTCTGACGAAAGTCATTACGATTTATTAGGATTGGTTGCTATGAAAGGGCTTGTGTTTACGGAGTTCTTAGAAATGATCGAAGACCAGTTCGGTTACGGCTTCGTGGATC
>CAXUEB010000071.1:18944-19494 GCA_964249775.1 uncultured Spirosoma sp. | reverse complement strand
GGCTTCGCGCCCGACCGTAAACGAAACGCCCGCCTGCGCCATTAGGTCGCCTTCGTAAGTGCAGTCGATGAATTGCTTCGCGCGAACATTCCTCACCGGACCGCCGGACCGCCCCGGTGAGGGGCGTTCTAACGTAATCGACACGATTCGCCCATTCTGCACCTGCGTGGATGCCAGCCGGTGATGCATGAGCGGTTTAATCCCGGCTTCCTGCAAATACTGCCCAAACAGATTCTCGGCCACGTGCGGCTCAAACGTCCACTGCTCAAATTTGCCGTAGTGCTTGCCGATGCGTCGGTAAAAGTCCCGCGCCAGACCCGTAATGGCTTGTTTGTTGCCGATGTCGGTCGCGCCCAGACCGCCCGCCGTCAGCCCGCCGAGGTGCTGACTCGGTTCAATCAATACGACCGACTTACCCGCCTTTTGGGCAGCGTAAGCCGCCATGACGCCCGCCGAGGTGCCGCCGTAAACGCATACGTCTACCGTGACGGGTTGGGCCTGGAGAAGGTAAGGAAACAGGAGAATCAGGAAAAATTTCATGGGTTTAGGT
>CAXUEB010000071.1:13466-18934 GCA_964249775.1 uncultured Spirosoma sp. | reverse complement strand
AGGTTGGGCCGGATGCGGAAACTCGGTGCTACAGAATCGCCAGCAGTTCGTTCCAGTGGCGAATGTCGTAGGTCGGGGAATCGTCGACGAGTGCGCCCACCGTGTTGTAGAAAACTGTATCCAGGCCGACGCCTTTCGCGCCCAGGATGTCGGCTTCGTAGTTGTCGCCAATCATCAGGCTTTCCCGCACACTGGCCCCGGCCGCCGATAGTGCGTACTCAAACACGAGCGGATCAGGCTTCTTGGCGTTGGCGTTCTCGCTCGTAATGACATGCGTGAAGTAATGCGCAATCTCGGCGCTGTCCATCTTCACGGCTTGAATCTCGGCGAAGCCGTTCGTGATGATGTGCATCGTGTAACGACCCTTGAGGTGTTCCAGCACCTCCCGCGCCGACTCCAACAGGTGCGGCTTGCTGGGCAACAGCCGCAAGTACTCCGCGTTCAGATCGTGCTGGACGGCCGACTCATCGACGCCCATTGCCCGGAACACCAGCGGAAAGCGATTTTCACGGATGTACTGGTGACCGATCAGGTTCTTGTCGTAATCGGCCCAAAGTTTCTTGTTGATGGCGAAAAAGTGCCGACTGAACTCGTCCGCGGAGGCAATGCCCACGTCGGCCAGCCGAAACGTGTCGTAGATCTCCGCAATCGACTCCGTCGAGTTTCGGTCAAAGTCCCAAAGCGTATGGTCGAGATCGAAGAAAAGGTGCTTGTACTTCATGCCACTTTACAACGCCAATTTGAGCCGTTCGACGGGTTGGTTGTTCACCAAATGACTGTCCACAATCTCGGCTACGTCGGAAAGCTGAACGTTGCCGTAGTACGTACCTTCGGGGTAAACCACTAAGGCCGGCCCGAAGGCGCAGGCGTCGAGACAAGTTGTTCGTTGCGCCCGCATGGTTTTGAGCAGACCGCGCTCGGCCAAGGCCGCTTTGAAGGCATCCGTTAAGGCCGCGCCGTGCTCAACGCCACAGCTTTTCTTGGGGGCTTCCTTTTGATTCGCGCAGATAAAAACGTGTTTCTGGTATTTCATGAGTTTTCTAATTATTGTCAGAGAAAAAGTTTACCGCCGTAAAGCAGGTTTTCCACACCTATTATTTCATCGATGCCATCCCAAAATAGGTTTAACTCGATTAGTTTATAGGTGTCATGCAAAGCCTACTTCATCATGTTCAAAAAACACACGCTGAAACGTCGGCAACTGACGCATGGGCGGGCGCTTAACGGGCCGTGCGTTTGGTTTTGTAGTGGACCGGGATGGTATTGTCCCGACAGTAGTTTTCTCATAAACCTACTTAATTGATGAAATTTCTGTACCGGTCCTTTCTGGGCGTGAACGTGGCAGGGTTCCTGAAGAAGATCGTAACTACGAGCGAAGTACCGCCAAGCGGCAACAATGAAGTAGGTTGTTATAATGGTGGTCAGCAAACCTACCATTTTTTGCCTAAATTTTCCCATAAGCACCGTTCGGTATCAACGGCAAAGGCGCTATTTCTTGCCGACAACCATCGCCCGGCCGGGTACCGTGTGGTAATACACCACTTTGAGCGCTTTTAAGCCCGCCGTCCGGTGCCAATTCTGGATTTCGGCGATGCTGTAGTTACCCGCGGTACTGCTCAGGCCGTAAAACAAATCCGTGCTGCTGCCAACCAGTTCGGGTTTAGCACCCACATCGGGCCGGATAAATTCATTGACAATAAACACGCCCCCTGGCCGAAGCGCCCGCGCTACCTTGTTAGTCAGCGCTTGGTTCTGCTCCAGCGTGAAGTGATGCGCCAGGCTCGACAGTAAGATAATGTCGTACTGGGCTTCGCCAAAATCATCGGTCAGGGCGTTACCGGCTTGGTGCCGAACGCGATCGCCCATACCTTGCTGGGCCAGCAGCGGAGCCGCCTGCTCAATAGCCGGGGGAAGATCGAGCAGGACAGCCGATAGCGCCGGAAATCGCTGACACAGCGCCACCGAATGCTGCCCGTGTGAGCCGCCGATGTCGAGCATTCGTTCGGGCGATCTGGGCACGGGTGCCCGCCGACTAAACTCCCGTGCTTCGGTGTTGCTGGCGGCCAACATCGCTTCCTGGTAGAAATGCCACTGCTCGGCCGACAGCCGGTCGTGGTATTCGACGCCCTTGCCCGTTTCCAAATACGTGCCCAAGTGACTCATCCAATCCCACATCACCCGGTTATTAAAGACCATCATGCCGTAGACCGACGTAACGTTGTCTTTCAAGGCGAACCGGCGAGCCATGGGCGTCAGGGCAAAGCAGTCGTTTTGGTAGGTAAAATAACCCATCGCCGTGAGCAGACCCAGCAGTTCACCTAAGGCCTTGCGGTTTAGGTTGAGCGCGTTCGTCAGTTCGTCGAGCGTTTGGGGTCCGTCTTTGGCGGCTTCAAACACGCCTTTGTCGGCGGCTTCGAGCACGGCTTTCGATAACACCGGCATAACCTGGGCGTGCAACAACGGAATCGGTACCCGGTTGGCACGCAGAGCCAGCCATTCGAGGAGATTCTCGGGCGAAATGGTGAGTTGCATGAGAAAAAAGAAGTAGGCGCACCAAAGCACCCTCACAGCATAACCAATTTTTGGCGCAAACGGCTTGGCAACGGCGCTCAGCCGCCCGGTTCATCGTCGCGCTTGGGTCCGTGTTCGGCGACGCCAAACCTGCACCGGCCCGTTATTAACCGCGAACACCAACGTCGGTTCACCACCCGGTGCCCGCAGTTGAACGCCCCGGCGCACGTCGCCGGTGATGGACAAGCCACTTGCAACTTGGGAGACTGCGCGGAATCTACCGGTTTGGTGAGTCAGCAGCAAACCCCGGCCGGCGTCGCAGCGGCCCTGCTCAACCCGCATCGGGTAAAAGTTACCCGCCAGCAGCAAATCACGTTGTCCGTTGCCGGTGTAATCGCCGGGTAGAATGACCTGCACGGCCGAGACCTGCGCGGCCAGCGGCAGCGGATGCAGGGCAAAAGTTACTTGGGAGCCGCCCTTGTTCTCAAGCCAACTGCTTTGCAGCGTATGCACCGGCAACCGAACGGCTTTGGTCAGGGCATCCGGTCCCAGCACGGTTGGCAGGTCTGCTTTGGCGTAGTCGGCGTAGCGGACAAATCGCTGCCGGAGCGTATTGATTTGGTCCAGCATCTCGTCGCGGGAAGCCGTCGGCACGAGTTGGCCGTTCTGCGAGACGCACACGATGGGGTCCACGCGCCCATCCTCGTTAAAGTCGGCGTACACCAACGTCAAGGGGTCGGCGTCGGTTGCTTTCCACTGTACGTTGGTGCCGAGATTGCCCAAGATGAAATCTACGTCGCCGTCGCGGTCCAGGTCGTGCGCTACGATGCGTGTCCACAAGCCGCCCGTGCGAGTCAGGCCCGCGGCTTCGGCCGGGACTTTAGTCAATTTGCCCTGTTGGTTCAGGAACAGCGTTACCGGCATCCAGTCGCCAACGACCAGCAAGTCGACCCAGCCGTCGCGGTTCACGTCGGTCCAGGTCGCGTCGGTCGTCATGCCGGGCAAAGACAAGTCGGCTGGCGTGGTGTTCAAGAAACGAACGCGCCCACCCGTCGACTCGTTACGCAGCAGGTAGGAGGGAGCCGCCAAGGGAAACTGCCGGCCCTGCGTCCGTCCCCCCACGAACAAGTCTAAATCACCGTCGCGGTCGTAATCGGCAGCCGCCACGCAGCTACCGGCCGCGGTTTCGGCAGGCAACGCACCCAGCGCGGTTTTACTGAACGCACCCCGGCCGTTGTTTACGTAGAGCCGGTCCTGCAAAGCGGGCAAGCCGGGCATCAACTCGTGCCCCCCACTGACGACATAGAGGTCGAGGTCTTTGTCGCCGTCGGCGTCGAAGAATAAGGCGTTGATGTCTTCACTAATCGCATCGGCCGCCCAGGGTTGCGATGGGTTTTCAACGAACCTGTTTCCGGCTTTCTGTAAAAATAAGCGCCCCGACTGCCCAGCGGCTCCGCCCACGAATACGTCGTCGTAGCCATCGCCATCTACGTCCGCACTGGCCAAAGCCGGCCCCTGCCGCGATAGTTGATACGGAATCAGCGGCTCCTGCTTCACGTCGACGTAAGGATTCTCCTGGTGCACGAACGCTAAGCCGGCCGGGTCGGGTTGGAAGGTGCCCATGTTCGCCGAAGTTAGCAGGGGCGATGCTGGTTTTGCTGACGCGGCTTTGGCGTCGACTTGCCGGAGCGTCAGCGTTTGATCTACCTTGACGTTGCGAACCGTTGCAATGCGTCCGTTGGGCCACGTAACGGTGAAGTTGACCGGGCGGCTGTTCTGGCCAAACCCAA
Source organism: uncultured Spirosoma sp. (assembly GCA_964249775.1). Taxonomy (GTDB): domain Bacteria; phylum Bacteroidota; class Bacteroidia; order Cytophagales; family Spirosomataceae; genus Spirosoma. Next base: position 14,633 of record CAXUEB010000071.1, on the reverse strand, counting down.
ACAGCAGCGCTGGCTCGACCGACGATTGAAACCCGCGTCCCGGCATCAACTCTTGCATCTGCCGCTGCCCAGCCTGCTCCACCACGATTCGCAGGCCGACGCCGAAGCGGTTCGCCCCCTGGCCGTCAGCTTTTAGTTTCAAGAAATGGGGTTTGGTTAGCGTCTCAGCGTTGTTGCGGTAGATGGTTGCCGGTTCATTGGTATTGCAAACGATTAGGTCTAAATCACCGTCGTTGTCCAGATCGGCGTAGGCGGCCCCGGTCGAAACGGCTCCTTCCTGCAAGCCCCACGCCTGCGTGACATTCTCGAAGGGCTGGTCGCTGCCCCCGTTGCGAAAGGCGTAGTTGTCGGTTTTGGTGGCGGGCAGTTTGGCAATCAGTTCTTGCGTAGGCAGGTTGTGCTTCGTGGCCGCTTCGGTCGATAGGTCTTTACCGGCCGCAAACGCTCGCTGTCGAGCATCTTCTACGTCGTACTTTAAAAAGTCCAGACTGGTAAAGTCCCGGACGATGCCGTTGGTAATAAAAATGTCTTTCCGGCCATCACCGTCGTAATCAGCCAGCAGGGTAGCCCAACTCCAATCGGTATTTGACAAGCCCGTTAGTTGGCCGACCTCGCTGAACATCGGCGTTCCAGTGGCGTCGGTGCCCGCGTTGAGGTGCAGCATGTTGCGCATGTGCTGGTAATGAAACCCACTGTCGACCATCAACTGAAAGCGGTCGTGCTGATCGGGGCCTTTGAGCAGCTTCTGCCGGTCGTAGTGCTCGGGTAGCATGTCGAGCGTGAGCAGATCGGGGCGCTCATCATCGTTCAGGTCGGCCGCGTCGGTGCCCATCGTGTTGCGCGATAAGTGCGTAAAGGCTTGCTTAGTCCGCTCGGCGAAGGTGCCGTCCCGCTGATTGATGTACAGGTAATCCTGCTCTTCGTAGTCGTTGGCTACGTATAGATCGGGCCAGCCGTCGCCCGTTAAATCGCTGACCGTAGCGCTCAGTCCGAAGTTCAGACCCCCACCGTGAATGCCCGCCCTGTCGCTGACGTCGGTGAATCGCTGCCCGTCGTTGCGAAACAGCCGGTTGCCGAAGTACGGGTGGCGGGTCGTGCGCAGTTTAGTGGTGTTGAAAAACGGCGTGTAGAACATGTTGCCGTGATTAACCAGAAACATGTCTAAGT
>CAXUEB010000071.1:10247-13456 GCA_964249775.1 uncultured Spirosoma sp. | reverse complement strand
TGTCTAAGTCGCCGTCGCGGTCGTAATCGAAAAATGTGGCTTGCGTTGAGAAACTGCCCGGCGCATCGAGACCGTACTCGGCCGCCCGCTCCGTAAACGTCGGCACGGCTCCTGGTTTACCACCGTTGTTGATAAACAGCCAGTTGGTACGATCGGCCGGATTGGGTAAGGCCGACCGGCAGACGTACACATCCAGCCAGCCGTCGCCGTTCACGTCGGCCATCGTGACGCCCGTCTTCCAGCCATCGGGCGCGGCAACCCCCGCCTGCGCCGTTACATCCTCGAAGGTGATGCTCTCGTTAGGCTTCGACCGGTTCAGGTACAATTTGTTCTCGACTTGATTGCCAGTGAAGTATAGATCAACCAAGCCGTCGTTGTTGAGATCCCCGGCGGCCACGCCCCCACCATTGTAGTGGTACTCATACGTCATCACGTTCTGTTCGGGACGCTCGGTCACCGTGTTGACGAAGGACAGGTGCGTATCGGCTGGATCGAGGGCCGTAAATAGGGTAGAATTTTTAGTTTGACAGGCCGTCAGCAGCCCTAAGCAAACCAATGCCAAAACAGAGAAGCGCATACCGGTAACGTTGCAGTAACCCCAAAGTTACCACGAAACCGGCACAAATTCAGGTTACGACGACGTTTGGATTACCCGGTGCAGATTGGCCCAGGCCCGTTCCAACTCCTGTTCGATGCGCTGCCAGTCGGCTTCGGTAGCGCCCCGTATGCCTGCTTCGTCACACAGGCGCATGGCGTTGGCCCGGAGTTGGGCATACGTGCGAAAAGCCGGGGCAGGCTGTCGGTAAAGGGCCGCTGATGTTTGCGTTAGGGCATCGGCTAAATCCTGGTACGAATAGCGGTTGCGTTCGCGGTGCACAATCCACCACTCCAGTTCGAGCGCGGCCACGGTCGGCACGTCGAATCGCTCAACGGTCAGGTCTTGAACAGATTGGTAGTAGTTCGTCAAGATGGGAATGGCCCGCGCGTAATCCGTTCGCGATTGTCCTTGCTTAAACGTAAACGCGGCCCGCGTCGCCTGAAATGCCAATCCGAATGATCGCCAGAACGGGGCCTGAAATTGCTGCCGCAGCCCACCGGCTAACTGCCAGAACAGCAACACCGGTTTCTTATCGTAATACGACCGCCACATTGCTGTTTCCAGCCGCGCCACTTCGGCCGGGTCGAACTGCCGGATGCTATGTCGACGCGGCACGAACACGTCAACCACCACCCAAACCAGTAAGGCCAGTAGCAAACCCCGCCAAAGCCGGCGAATGGGTTTGCGAGGTTGGATTGACGTAGATTTTGTTCGGGCAGAGATCATGAAGTTGTTTGTAGCTCTGGCACTCTTGCCGGAGCAGCACGCGTCAGCAACTGATATAGTAATAACCGACGCCATCAGTTGCTGCCGCGCGCTGCTCCGGCAGGAACGGTCCGCCGTCGCGGTGCCAGAGCTACGTTGCTTACGCTTACTTGCCCCGCATAGCCACAGCCTTCTTCATGGCTACGGGTTTCTTAGTAACCGGAGTGGTTGGGTTTTTCTGCGTCATCGTCACGGGGTCCCAGTTAACGACTTTCTGGGTAAAATAGCTTTCGTTACAGGCCAGTACCGGGGCAGCCGCCCGGAAGCCGAACACGGGGTCTTCGATGGTACCCTGACTGCCCGCGCGCACGTTTTTAAAGAAGTCGGCGAAGTGTTTCGCGTGGGCATCGTCGTCTTTCGGGGCGTCGAAGCGCACTTCCTTGACGGGTTCGGCGGTGCGGGTTTCGGGCGGGTACTGCGCATCGTACTGCTTGACAAATTCTTGCTGCACCGGCTCGGTGAACGTGAAGTAGCTGTCGTAGTTGCCGTAGCCCGGTGCCTGGGGCAACTTTTTCTTGGTCAGAATTAGGTTGTCTTCCGAAAACTCGATCTGGCCTTCGTTGCCGATGATGCGCGTTACGTTCTGAATTTTACCGGCGTTAGCGAAGTTCACCCGCAACACCATCTGGAACGGATCGTGCGCGTCGGTTTTGGGGTAATCCATAATGGCCGTCATCACGTCGGGTACGTCGCGGCCGTCTTTCCAGTAGGCCAGGTTGCCCGATGAGAAAATGCGCGTTGGTCCGAGCGTATCGGTCACGTAATGAACGCCCGTGATGAGGTGCACGAACAAATCACCCGCGACGCCCGTGCCGTAATCTTTGTAGTTCCGCCACCGGAAAAACCGTTTGGCGTCGAAGGGCCGCTTGGGCGCGTCGCCGAGGAAGCGGTCCCAGTCGAGGGTTTGCGCCGAGGCATCGGGTGGTACCGAATAGTTCCAGGCTCCAATGGCATTGAACCGGTCGTTGTTGGACTCAATGTAATTGATAGCCCCGATGTCGCCCGCCTGCACCATCCGCTTGGCTTCCTGAAAAGCCGCGCTGCTGATGCGCTGACTGCCCACCTGCATCGTTTTGCCCGACTTCTTCCAGGCGTCGATGACGGCCTTGCCCTCGTTAATGTGCTGCACCATCGGCTTCTCGCAGTACACGTGCTTGCCCGCTTTGAGGGCCGCGATGGTGATGTGATCGTGCCAATGGTCGGGTGTAACGACGAGCACCGCGTCAACGTCAGAACGGGTGAGAATCTCCCGGTAATCGCGGGTTGTAAATAAGGCTTTGTCTTTGCCGAAGGCCATTTTGGCGTGTTCGAGCCGGCCGTCGTAGAGATCGGCGACGGCTACCAGTTCAACATCGGGGTTGCGCAGGGCTGCCATGGTATCATAATTGCCCTGAATGCCCATGCCGATGGTGGCAATCCGAATCTTATCGTTCGGACTGGAACGCTTCAGATTTGGCAGGTAGGCCGGACCGAAGGCCTTAGCAACGCCTTGCGTAGCTGCGAGCGCCGAAGCCGCTGATAAACTTTTTATGAATGTGCGTCGGGAAGAGTGCATTGCGTAGACTATGAACGTACAAGTAGCAAAGCAAGTCATCTATAATTTCTACCGGACGGCTTCGTTCGAGTCTACCGCAAATCTTATGGCTTGAAGATGGCAAAGTATATAAACAAGCGCCGGTCGTATACTATAAATTAATTTACAACATTTTGTCGAGTAGGTCGAAAACCGAATAAAAGGCCGACGCGTATGTAAGGCCATCAACGGTTTCTTTTCAATCAACGAAGCACGTTTTACTCATGGCCGAATACGAATTGAACCAATTAACAACTGCCCAATTAGTTGCTT
>CAXUEB010000071.1:3634-10177 GCA_964249775.1 uncultured Spirosoma sp. | reverse complement strand
GCCACGCACAACGCTAAAGTACAATCTGAGCTGTACTACGTGCGTGGCCATTTTGTAGAAATCAGTTATCTGCTCAAAAAGGTCGGTAAAGATCAAGTGAAGAAGCAAGTATACTGCGCCAATCATTTTCCCAATACACCGTTTGGCACAAAGTATTTAAGCTTATACTTAGACGAGATTCAGTTATCAATCTGACTGCGAAGATAGGGGGGCTGAATCCGGTTGGTTTGGCCCTCAAACGACTCGTTACCTGTCGAAACAGGTTTGGGCCATTGACGCCGGCCAGAAATCGACCTAAACGGTGGTAAGGTAGATAAGCAACGGGTAGTTTTGTGCGCTAATGAGCCATAAACTTGTATTTTTCTTGATGAGATATAGGTAGACAAAAAATATTCTAATAATTTATAACAAAAACATAGCATATATTGTATTTTATCTGTTCAATAAAACAATCTAACTTTTCCTATGAAAAATTTTAACAGACAAGCCGTGGGCGCGCTGTTGATCGGTGCCATTGCGGTTGGATGCGAACCCATTCAAAACATCGAAACCGCATCGCCAAGTACGGTCAGCCAATCGGGTGCCCGGTCGGCGGCCGGTAAAGAGTTCGTAGCGGATGAAATTTTGGTTAAGTTCACGCCCGGCCTGACGACCCTTAAAAAGAAACAAGTCTTGGATTTGGTTGGCGGTGTTGAGGTAGAAGACCCGATAACGGACGCATTGGAGAAAGCTAAAGACAAAGACAACGCCAAGGAAGCGGTTCGGTTGTTTAAGATTAAGAAAGGCGTATTGGAAGCTATTGCGGAGTTGACCGGTAAGGAAGGCATCGAATACGCGGAGCCAAACTTTATTTACCACCACGCGGCAACCGCCAACGATCCGTATTACACCAACGGGTCGCTGTGGGGTATGTACGGGGCGTCAACCTCGCCGGCCAATCAATACGGCAGTAACGCGGCAGCCGCCTGGGCCGCTAACTACACCGGTTCCAGCACGGTATACGTTGGCATCATCGACGAAGGCGTTCAGGTTACGCACCCCGATCTCGACGCCAATATCTGGGTCAATCCCTACGATCCCGTCGACGGCATTGATAACGACGGTAACGGCTACCGCGACGATACGAATGGTTGGGATTTTGCCGGTAGCAACCGGTCGGTTTACGACGGCGGTACGCGCGGCAACTCGGACGATCACGGAACGCACGTTGCTGGCACAATTGGTGCGGAAAGTAACGGCGCGGGCGTTGTGGGCGTGAACTGGAACGTAAAGATGATTTCGGCTAAATTCTTGGGAGCCAGCGGTGGCACGACGGCCAACGCCGTGCGGGCAGTTGATTACCTGACGAACCTCAAGCTCCGGCATGGTCTGAACATCGTAGCAACTAATAATTCCTGGGGCGGGGGCGGTTACTCGCAAGCGCTGTACGATGCCATCAGCCGGGCCAATAACGCGGGCATTCTGTTTGTCGCAGCGGCTGGTAACAGCGGCACGAATAACGACACTCAGCCCAGCTACCCAGCAAACTACGACCTGCCGAACGTGATTTCGGTAGCCGCCATCAGCAACACGGGTGCCTTAGCCAGCTTCTCGCAGTATGGCGCGTCGACCGTCGACATCGGTGCGCCGGGCGTCGGCATCTGGTCCACAACGGCTTACAACACGTATTCGTCGTACAACGGCACATCGATGGCCACGCCCCACGTAACGGGTGCCGTTGCGCTTTACAAATCCGTAAAACCATCGGCTACGGCCGCTCAAATTAGAAATGCCATCCTGTCGAGCGCCGTGCCGACGCCGTCGCTTAGCGGCCGAACCGTTACCGGTGGTCGATTGGATGCCTTCGGCGCTTTATCCCGCTAACGTTGCTTGTACTTGTCTAAAAGAGGACGCCCAAGGGCGTCCTCTTTTGGTTTATTCGCTCACGCACGGGTTCAGTAGATGACCCACCTTTTTGCTTTTACGCTTACGTAGTAACCGGCCCCGTATGCACTCTATCTCCCGTCGACAGTTTCTGCGGTCGTCCGCCGTTTTAACGGGTAGTTCGGTGCTGTCTACTCTGCCGGTTTTCCAGACTGTCCCGAATCCACTGCGCTTAGGCGGCCCGATCTTCCTGAACAGCGACGACCCGGCCGAGTTGGCGCAGGAACACCGGCGACTGCGGTACAGCGCGGCTTACGTGCCCAAGGTTGACCTGAACGATGCGGTCAGGATTGCGGCCATTCAAAAGGCGTTTGCGGAACAAAACGTGGTCATTGCCGAGGTTGGGGCCTGGGTTAATCTGCTCGATCAGAATCAAGAAAAGCGTCGTAAGAACTTGGCTTACGTTACCGAACGCTTGGCGTTGGCCGAAGCGGTTGGGGCCTTGACGTGCGTTGATATTGCCGGTTCGTACAATCCCGTCGACTGGGCCGGACCCGATTCGCGCAACCTGACGACCGACTTCTTCGACGCGACGGTCGAAAACTGCCGAACGATTATTGACGCGGTCAAACCCAAACGGACGAAGTTTGCCCTGGAGATGATGGGCTGGAGCTTGCCCGACGGCGCGGATTCGTACCTGAAGTTTATCCGGGCCATCGACCGCCCGGCGTTTGGCGCGCACATCGACATTGCCAATATTATCAACACGCCAGCGCGTTACTACCACAATACGACACTCATCAACGACACGTTTCGTAAACTGGGCCGCTGGATCGTGTCGGCGCACGCCAAAGACATCGTCGGCAAGGACGGCCACTTCGCCGAAACCGCGCCGGGTCGGGGCGGAATGGATTATAAGACGTACCTGCGCAACGTAACGTCGTTACCGCAGAGTGTCCCGCTCATGCTGGAGCATTTAAAGACCGCGGAAGAATACGACGAAGCCCGGCAGTTTGTTATCAAACAGGCGGAAGAAGCCCGAATTTCCTTGGCGTAAGCGCGGTTGTCGATTTGTCTCCAACGGGGCTAATCATAAAAAAAGCAACTAACGACAACGTCGTTCCAACCCTTGGGTCAGTTAGAGAGTCTTTTTCCAAAACTGGATGGGTATGAAGGCGCTTTTCTATCTTCTTTGGGGTTGTTTGGTTCTTGTTCTCGCGCAACCCGGCCAAGCGTGCAGTTGCGCCGGTGGGGGTCCATTTCTTAACATCGCCCAGTGGGCCGCTTGGCAGCCGAACACGTTGATGGTCCGAGTTCAGGTGGTTGGTCGGCGCGAACACGGCATTGAGGTGCGGGTATTGAACGTACTACACGGCTCCGAAGATCGAAGCACCATTATGGTCTGGGGCGATCCAGGGTTTATGTGCCGCCAGTACGTTACGGGCTACCAGTCCGGCGAACGGCTGATCTTTATTCTCCGCCGGCTACAACCGTCGTCTTACGCGTACCAAAACGAACAGCCCGGTGATTATGAGCTTGGTGGATGCGGAACCTACGCCCTGCGCGAAAATGGTACCGTAACGGGGCGCATTAGCGACAATCTGCAAAAACAGTCTTACGCGTCATTCCGTCAAACACTGTTTGAATTACTCGACGCGTCGGCGCCCGACAAGCCGAAGGTATACCCAATTCCGGCCACAACGGACTTGACCATTGACATTCCTCAACAATCGGAGGCTTACCTGTTAGTCAACCATGTCAGCCCAGCGGCAACGGTTTTGCAATCCCATCAGCTATCGACCGGAAAAACGCACCAGTTGCCGATCGCACCGTTGGCCGGTGGTTTGTACATCATTCGCTTCGAGTCGGAGCATACGCGCTTCAGCCGGCGGATTATCAAGCAGTGACGCAAACGGTTCACAACTAAAATCATAACGTTAGCACATACTGACTCAGAACGAGCGGGTGTGTTCCAACCGCATGGATGTTGGATCACTCCTGCTTCCGCATGGATGCCAGAAGTGGCTTGAAGTCTGTTTCGTACAGGCCGGTTATGAACGCAACGTCTTCGGCATCGAGCCGGACGATGCGTCGAGTGTTCTGCTCGGCCTGGGCGGGCGTCCGAATACCGGGAATAACGGTCGAGATTTCTGGGTGACTTAGGATGTAGCTCAAACTCAACTCAGCCGGGCTAACGGCGTATTTTTCGCACAAGGCCCACACGGGTTGCAGCGCCCCGTTCGTTGCTTCGATGATGGGAGCTGTCAGTCGGTAATGGCGGTGATCGGTTGGCGAAAACGTGGTTGCGGCCGAGAATTTACCCGATAGCAAACCAAACTGCAATGGCATCCGGGCAATCAGGCCGTAACCCCGCGCGTGCATCGTGGATAAATACGGCCGGATGTATTGATTCAAGACGTTGAACACAACCTGAAAGCCATTGCCCAAGCCATTACCCGAGTGATTATTCAGGAAAAAGTCGGCTTCGGGTTCGGGCGCGAAGGTATTGAGCGAAATGCCCCAGTACCGAATCTTACCCGCCTGCTGTAACTCGGTCAGCGCTTCAAGACAATCACCCTGTTCGAGGTGCCCGACTTTAGCCACGTGCAATTGGTAAAAATCGATGCTATCGCGTCGAAGCCGACGTAAACTATCCTCGCAGGCCGTCCGCACGTATTCTTTCGAGTAGTCAATGGTAATCTTCCCGGCCTGTTCTTTCTGCCCGACCTTGGTAGCAATAACCACGTCGGGCCGGTTGCCGAACGAACGGCCGATGAGTTCTTCGGAGTGTCCCAAACCGTAAAAGTCGGCCGTGTCGAAAAATGTAATGCCCCGCTCGGTCGCCCGGTGCAGGGCTTGCTCCGAGAGCGCGTCGTCGGCGTCGCCCCAGCCGATGGCTACCCCGCCTACTTCGGCCGGTCCGCCGATGGCCCAGCCTCCAAAGCCAACCTCGCTAACAGTCAGATCGGTATGACCAAATTTACGGTAGTTCATGGGCATGGTTTATGGCTAATTCGCCGGTCTTTTGTCAAAATTGATTCGGTAACGTCGTACCGGTTCAGGTGACCGAACAGGCCAAAAGAATCCAAATTTTCACTCAAGTAATCGGTACTATAACGCGCAACCGGCCGGGTAGTTTAGTGAGTTGGTGCGCTTATTATATGAGGTCTATTTTTTCAATAGGCGTCCGAAACAGCCCATTGTGTTTATTGCTTAACGTTTGTTCGATGATGATTGGCTTGTCAACAATCCCTAAATTGGTTCTCCGGGCAATCGTCGCCACCAGCGCGGTGATCGGCTTATCCGCCTGCGTGAATAGTTTAAAACCCAGCGCTCAGACCGGTGTTGCGACCACGATAACGTCCGCCCCGTCGTCGCCCAAGCGGGTATTGGTTTTCTCAAAAACAAAAGGTTTTAAACACGCGTCGATTCCCGCTGGCATTGCGGCCCTGCAAAAGCTTGGTCGGGAGCATAATTTTCGGGTCGATACTACCAAAAACATAGCGCTCTTCACCGACGACAGCCTGCGCCAGTTCAACGCCGTCGTGTTTCTGAGTACGACGGGCAACGTCCTGAATCAGGCGCAGCAGGCGGCTTTCGAGCGGTACATTCAGGCGGGGGGCGGCTACATGGGCATCCATGCCGCGGCCGACACCGAATACGACTGGCCGTGGTACAACAAACTGGTGGGTGGTTATTTCGCCAGTCACCCCAGCCAGCCCAACGTCCGCAAAGCCACCGTGGACGTATTGGATAAGGCCCACGGTTCAACGGCGCACCTGCCCGACCACTGGGAGCGCACCGACGAATGGTACAATTACCGTTCGCTGTATTCGGGTCTAAAGGTGTTGGCCAATCTGGACGAGAACACCTACGAGGGCGGCACCAACGGCAGCAACCACCCCATTGCCTGGTACCATGAATTCGACGGAGGCCGGGCGTTTTACACCGGCGGGGGGCACACCAACGAAAGCTTTACCGAACCCCTGTTCGTGCAGCACCTGCTCGGCGGGCTTACTTACGTAATGGGCCGCGACCGGCCATTAGACTACGGCAAGGCGTACGCCGTGGTAATGCCCGAGGAAAACCGGTTCGTCAAAACCGTGTTGGTCAACGACCTCAATGAGCCGATGGAAGTTGCTGTGGCCGACGACGGCCGGGTGTTTTTTACGGAACGAAGTGGCAACCTGTCGGTGTACAATTCGCGGACGGGTGAACAGAAGTTAGTTTACAAGTTTCCGGTGCCGACCAAACAGGGACACGGGGTGCAGGGCATTACGCTCGACCCGAATTTCGCCCGGAATCACTGGTTATACGTGTATTATTCACCCAATGTCGAGAAAGACCCGTTTTACAATCTTTCCCGCTTCGTGGTCCGCGACGACAATACGCTCGACCTGACGTCCGAAAAAGTCTTGCTGAACGTGCCGAGTATTTTTGAACCCGGTTCGCACCACGGCGGTTCGCTGGCTTTTGACAAGGACGGTAACCTTTACCTTTCGACCGGCGACCACACCAACCCGTTTCCGTCCAACGGCTACGCACCCATCGACGGCCGCCCCGACCACCCGGCCGCCGACGCCCGCGAAACGGCCGCCAATACGGCCGATCTGCGGGGTAAAATCTTGCGCATCAAACCCCAGCCCGGCGGTGCAGAAAAACGGCTGGCCGTTGATAAAG
>CAXUEB010000071.1:0-3624 GCA_964249775.1 uncultured Spirosoma sp. | reverse complement strand
CTACTACTCCGTCCCGGAAGAATCGAAGAACGTCCTGGCCCGCTTTGAACTGCGGGGCGACTAACTCGTGATGGACTCGAAAAAGGTCCTGCTCGACGTAGCGACGCAACGCGAAGAGTGCTGCCACACGGGCGGCTCCATCGCCTGGGACCGGCAAGGAAACCTGTACCTGTCGACGGGCGACAATACCAACCCGCACGGCTCCAACGGCTTCAGCCCCAGCGACGAGCGCGAAGGCCGCAGCGCCTGGGACGCCCAGAAATCATCGGCCAATACGAACGATTTACGCGCTAAAATCATCCGCATCAAACCCCAGCCCGACGGCACCTATAGCCTACCCGACGGCAACCTGTTTCCCAAAGGCACGGCTATTTTTTTTTATGTTAATTCGAGCACGGATATCTACACAATGGGTCTGCGAAATCCGTACCGCATCGCGCTGAACCCAAAAACGTCGGTGCTGTACTGGGGCGAAATTGGACCCGACGCCGGCAAAGACAGCACTACGCTGGGGCCGCGCGGCTACGACGAGTTCAACCAGGCCAAAAAGGCCGGTAACTTTGGCTGGCCCTTGTTCATCGGCAACAGTCAACCCTACGGCGACCATGATTTTGCCACGGGCAAAGTTGGCCCGCGCTTCGATCCAAACGCGCCGGTCAACAACTCGCCCAAGAATACCGGTCTGCAAAACCTGCCGCCCGCTAACCCGGCTATGATCTGGTATCCCTACGCGGCCTCGCCTGAATTTCCTGAACTGGGGCAGGGTGGCCGCAGTGCGATGGCAGGCGAGTTCTACACGTTTGACCGCAACTCAACCGCGAAAACCAAATTTCCAGAATACTACGACGGCGCGCTATTTATTTTCGATTGGATGCGCAACTGGGTCGTGGCCGTGCGCGTCGACAAAGAGGATAACTACATCCGTAACGAGCCGTTCATGGCCGCCAACGGCGACTTCCGGCGGCCGATTGATTTGGCGTTCGGTAAGGACGGCGTCATGTACATGCTCGAATACGGGTCGGTCTACGGCGCGGACAACGATGACGCCCGCTTGGTGAAGATTGAATACAACACGGGCAATCGGGCACCGGTGGCCTATGCCAGCGTAATCGATTCAGTAGCCGCGGCTCAGCGCAGCGCCCGCGCCTTTCTGACTTCCGACGGAAAGAACGCGCCCGCCGTTCGCGAGGCCGTCGGACCCGCTCCGTTGCGGGTAAAATTCGGCGGACGCGGCATCGATCCCGACGATGACGATCAGGTAACGTACCAGTGGCTGTTCGACGGCAAAACCGTGGGCGCGACGCAGCCCAATGCGACGTTTACGTACACCCAACCCGGCACCTACAACGCCATCCTGAAGGTTACCGATCGGACGGGCTTAGTCGGCACCGATACAATTGTCGTGAACGTCGGTAATGCTAAGCCCGAAGTAGCCATCACCACGTCGGGTAACCGGTCGTTCTTTTGGGAAGGTCAGCCGTTCACCTACGCCGTGAAGGTGACTGACAAGGAAGATCGGACGATTGATGTCAAGCGCATCAAGATTTCGTACGTCTACAGTGCCCAGCCGGGCCGGACGCCAACCGTTTCTGGCCAAGCGGGTCCGCAGCAGGGGCACCAGGATGTAGCCGCCATTGGCGAGGGGTCGCTGGGCAAAACGCTGGTTGCCGGCAGCGATTGCAAAGCGTGTCACATGATTGACAAGCCGTCGGTGGGGCCAACGTTTCTGGCCGTAGCCGGGCGTTACAAAGGACAACCGGGCGTGGTGGAGCGGCTGGCCCGGAAGATTATTGAAGGTGGGGGCGGTGCCTGGAGCAAAGACCACATCATGAGCGCCCACCCGCAGCTTTCGGTGCCCGACGCGCAGGAAATGGTGAAGTACATCTTCTCGCTGACCGACGCCCGCAAGCAGCAGACGATTCCGGCGCAGGGCAGCCTGGCTTTGAACGAGCACAAACCGGATGAGTCGCGCGGGCAGTACACACTGATTGCGTCGTACACCGACGAAGGTGGCAACGTAATCAGCCGGGAAGATAAGCGTGGCCCGGCCGTACCTCCACTGACGGGCACCGACGTGATCACGTTGCGCCCGGCTACGGTGCAGACCATCAACGCCGACGCTTACGTGGGTTTTCCCCGGTTTGGTAGCCGCCTGACGCCCGCTGGTCATAAAGCGCACATTTTGCTAAAAGACATCGACCTGACAACTATTCAGTCGCTGACGTTTGATTACTCGTCGCAGAACAAGGCGGGTGAGATTGAAGTCCGGCTGGATTCCTACGCCGGCCCAATCGTCAGCCGAACGCCCTACTCAGTCACCGGCGACTGGAAGAAGACCGGGCAGGTAACGGGAACGTTCGACAAGCCCATCACCGGCAAACACGACGTGTACATCATCGTCGTCAAGCGCGACAAACCGAACGATAACATCATCCAATTGAATAGCATTCGGTTCGATCAGTGAGCTGGTTTACGTATCCGTCCAGGGCTGAAGCGTAGGACGGATGCGTAAGATTCACCCCGCCCAGTTCTCGCGGTCCAGGCTGCGGTACTGGATGGATTCGGCCAAGTGCTCAATGCGAATCTCGTCCGAGCCGGCTAAGTCGACAATGGTGCGCGACGTTGAGGATGCGTTTTAAGTCAGTAAAACGCCGGCCGGAATGCCTAAATCATGGTACAGCGTTTTAATCATCTTTAGCGTTAACGGACGCTTTCGATTCAGCACTTCGGAAACTCGCTCTTTACTACCAAAATACTTAACCATATCCTTCTGACTAAGACCATGCTCGTCCATCTCATATCGGATCGCATCAATCGGGTCGAGGGGCGTAACCGGGTAATTAGTTTTTTCGTATTGCTCAATTAGGATAGAGAGGACTTCTAATACGTCGGCTTCCGGGCTGTTTTCGGGGCAATCCCAAAGCGCTTGAACCTGAGCCATTGCCTTTTGGTATTGTTCTTCCGTCTTTACCGGCTTAATCGTGAGTGCTTCCATGCCTGTTAAGGTTCAAACTCTATCGTTGCTACGTCGATCTGGTTATAATCACTGTGCGTGCCCACAAACTTGATCCAGCAGATTTGCTTATCGTATCGGAAGGCAACGACAAGCCTGAACTTATTTTTTGCTACGTTAAAAACGATGCGCGTGTTACCCACAAAATCAGCTTTCTTGAAATCGGCTACCACCTCAGCGGGATTTTGGTAGGTGGCCTGACTAATGCGTTCATACCAATGTTTTAAACCGGTTTCGGCATCAGGGTGTGCTTCCCAAAATTGCTTTAGCGTTTTAACGGCGATTACACGCATCAATTGATTAGATAACGGATCATAAGCAGTAAAAGTTACCAATATGGTAACTATGTTTTGCAATACGCTAAACCTTACCCCGCCCAGTTTTCGCGGTCCAAGCTCCGATACTGAATGGCTTCGGCCAAGTGCTCGATGCGAATCTCGTTCGAGCCGGCTAAGTCGGCGATGGTGCGCGAGACTTTCAGAATACGGTCGTAGGCGCGGGCGGAAAGGCCCAGCCGCTCCATCGCCGTTTTGAGCAGCGCTCGGCCCGCGTCGCCGATCTGGCACACTTCCTTGACCATCTGCGAGGGCATCATGGCGTTGGAGTAGATG
>CAXUEB010000070.1:12834-19527 GCA_964249775.1 uncultured Spirosoma sp. | reverse complement strand
TCCTGAATTACGGACTGCTGTTTCTGGCCGCGCTGGGGGGCGGAGCCATGAACGCCGTGGCCGGGGGTGGCACCTTTCTAACGTTTCCGTCCTTGACGTTCTCCGGTTTGTCGCTGCTGGCAGCCAACGCGACGAGCACGGTAGCGCTCTGGTTGGGGTCGGCCTTTAGCGCCTTCGCCTTGCGCCGGGAGTGGGCTACGTTTCGCAACCGGCTCGTTGGCTTACTGCTCATCAACTTGCTGGGTGGACTGGCCGGCGCGCTACTTTTGTTGCGGCTTTCGCCCGACGCGCTGGACGTTGTTTTTCCGTACTTACTGCTCACGGCTACGCTCCTATTCGCTTTTAAATCGCGTTTGGAACAGCAACGCGCGGCCAACTACACGGCTCCGGCCTGGCTCCAAACGGGGGTGCTGTTCATCGTAGCGGTGTACGGCGGCTTTTTCGGGGGCGGCATGGGCATCATGTTCATGGCGACGTTCAGCCTGCTGGGCGTCGCCGATCTTCGCCACGCTAACGCGCTGAAAGTCCTGCTGACGACGGCCGTCAACGGCATTTCGGTAGTGACATTTGTAGCGTCGGGCGTGGTGGTGTGGACTCCAGCGTTAGTGATGATCGGCGGTTCCATGATTGGCGGCTACGTCGGTGCGCTTTACGCCAAACGCGTGTCACCGAAGCAGTTGCGGGTGATTATTGTAGCAATTGGGTTGGTACTGACGGTGTATTTCTTCTGGCGGGCGTGGAGTAGCTGATTAAGTTTACGTGTAGACTTAAGCCATCTCCTAAACTCGGGTTAACTCCCCATGCGTCACGCTCGACTTGCGCTGTTTGTCCTCAATCTTTCTTGCTCAGGCTGTAGCCGTTAACGGCGTTTATGGGAAAGCCAAGCGGCAGAAGTAGCGACCAACTAAGGCTATTCGTTCTCATCATAGCGCCCCAGCCCCCTCTCTAATTTCTGCCGAATTCGCTCGCGCAGTCGCGCCGGGGTTAGCACCGTCATGCCGTCGCCGAAGCCGAGGATTTCCCGTTCCAGTTCAAAATTGAGCTGGACGCACAGTTCGACAATGACGCCGTCGTTGCGCCGTTCAAGGATCTGCTGCGAATGGTGCAGCGGCTTGGTTTCGACGTAGGGCGCGTGTTCGGCGCTTACCCAGATTTGTACCGTGCAGGGCCGCGTTCGATCAACGGTCACGCCGATGACGTTTTGGTAGTACGCGTCGGGTGTCAGATCGGTGTTGGGGCGGTAAGCGGTCTCGGACTCCCATTCGACGGCGAGCATCCGGTCGAGCGCGAGGTGCATGAGTTCGGGCTGCTCACCCCGAACGCCCACCGCGAACCAGCGGTTCTTGTATTCCTTTAGCCACCAGAGATGAAAACAAAACTGACTGGCTTCCCGCGCCCGGAACGATTGATACGTCACCCAAATCGGCTTCTGCTGCACAATCGTCTGGTACAGCACGTCTAAATACGCGAGTCCTTTCAGGTTTTCGTTTTTTTCAAAGTCGATGACCGTGCGCTGATTCGTCGCGGCCGAGTACACGTGCGCTTCGAGCTTCTGAACGACCTCGTTGAGTTGCTCGAAGTGCGAAAAACCCCGAAACTGCTTCAACACGGCGACGGCTTCGCTCATGCGACCCAAATCCTGCCCCGTCAGCGGAATCTGCGTGATGCTGTACTGCGAATCTTCGTAGGCGTAATACTTCTTGTCAACGACCACAATGGGCGCGTTGTAGCCCAGTTTGTCGCTGCGCATCATTTGCAAATCGGCCTGAATTGTCCGGCGACTAACGCCTTTTGCCATGCCTTCGTACTCGTACAAAGCCTCCGAAACGGCTTCGATGAGGTTGTCCAGCGTCCACTGCCGAAACTTATTGGTCAGGCAGTTGTCGATGGCGCGGTAGCGAATCAGGGCGTTGCGATTAGCAGGCATGGGACAAGTAGGTAGTGTCACAAATTTTTAGCATTCATCAAAAAAAGTGAAAAATCTTTCAACTGCGCAAAAAGACTGCGCACATGGGTAAAACCTTTGCATCGTCAACGGGGACGAACCACACTCCCGGCCTTTCTCGAACATAAAAGTAGAAAGGTGACTGACGACTATGCGATTCAATTTTTTCAACACCGCGAAGACCGAAACCGTCAACTACATGGGTGGCAAAGCGTACACGCTGACGCCCGAACTGGAACTATATTCGGCCGTTGTCACGACGATGCTCTCCGACTCATATTACGAGAAGGTGGATGACCGTCTGGCCCGGATTCAGGCGCTGGTTGGAACGGTAAATCCAGAGTTCGTGGCCCGGCTGGCCATTTACGCCCGTGAGCAGATGTTTCTCCGCACGGCTCCGGTCGTGCTGGCGGGTGAACTGGCGAAGGTCCCCAACGGCGACGGCCTGGTCGGTCAGATGGTCGGCCGGGTGGTGCAGCGCCCCGACGAAATCACGGAATTGTTGGCGTACTACCAGTTGACGAACGCCCGCACGGGTGCCAAAAAGCTGAACCGCATCTCGAAACAAATGCAGAAAGGCCTGGCGACGGCGTTCAACAAGTTCGACGAGTACCAGTTCGCTAAATACAATGGGGCGGCCTCCCGTCGCGATACGGCCGTTAAACTCCGCGACGCCTTGTTCCTGGTGCATCCCAAAGCGAAGGATGAAGCGCAGCAGGCCGTCTTCAACAAAATCGTGACCGGCTCGTTGGCCACGCCTTACACCTGGGAAACCGAGTTGAGCGCGCTGGGTCAGCAGGCGTTTGCTTCCGAACGTGATCGGGCCAACGCAAAGGCTGCCTTGTGGGAACAACTGGTGTTAAGCGGTCGCTTGGGCTACATGGCGTTGCTGCGCAACCTTCGGAATATCGTAACGGAAGGCACCGATGCGGCCCTGACCGCGGCACTAACCAAACTAACCGATGCCAATGCGATCAAGCGCGCCCGTCAGTTACCGTTCCGCTATTTGTCGGCTTACTCGGAGATCGAAAAGCTGACGGGTGCTGACGTGGCTTTTGAAAACACCAGGGCAAAGGTTAAGCAAACGTTACGGGCCATTGAATCGGCCGTTACCGTCTCGATTGAGCATTTACCGGTCGCTCCGGGTAAAACGGTGATTCTGTCGGACAATTCGGGTAGTATGTTCGGCGATTACGGCGGCAAGTCCGTCGTATCGGCCATGAGCAAGCGCACGACGGCCGATATTGCCAACCTGTTTGCCGTGTTGTACTGGATGAAGGCGCAGAATACGGTTGTCGGCTTATTCGGCGATCGTCTGATCGTTCCGTCGCTTAACCGCACGGAAAGCGTGTTTGACAATTTCAAACAGGTCAACGAAGCGGCTAAGCAGTGCGGTGGTTCTACCGAGCAGGGCATCTTCGAGATGATGGAGCGACTCATTAAGAGCCGTGAACTTGTCGATCGAATCGTCATCTTTTCGGACTGTCAGGTGGGCGGTCAGTGCAATTGGTACGACCACAAGGGTCGAAAAGGAAACGATTTTGGACGGTTGTTCAACCAGTACCGGGCGATCAACCCGGCCGTTAAAACGTTCAGCGTGGATTTGCGCGGCTACGGCAACACTCTCTTCAGCGAAGGCGTGTACACCGTCAGCGGCTGGAGCGACAAGTTGTTCGACCTGATGGTAGCCGTCGAGAACGGAGCCACGGCCGTTGAAACGATTGAGCAGATTGTGCTTTGATTGAATCAAACCTTATAGGTTTCCAAAACCTGTAAGGTTTAAAAATACAGGATGTCGTAGGCGTGGGTTACTTCGGCCCATGAGGGGAGGAATTATGTGGCTTTCAACGTGAAACGAGGCCATCCGACGGTCGGCCGCTGCCGTTCGACTCCGGCTTGCCATGCCCCGTCTCACGCCGATTGTTACTCCTGTCTGTTTTTTTTGCAGGTGCCGTAGAACAAGGTTACTTCGTTAGGGACGAGAAGGTCGTAGGTTCAAATCCTACCACCGGCGTAATCCGGTGTAGCTCACAGGGTAGAGCATCACATACCTTATTCGCTTGTTGCCCTGCTATTTTCTAATTTTGTAACTCTGCCAATCCTGGCGGAGTAGCCATAGGCTACCGTTGTCATTTAAACTAAGTTGACATGAGTAGCTATCAATTAGCCTACGGCTGCTCCGCCAGGATTGGCAGAGCTACACGAAAGCAAGTGCCGTAGAGCAGCGTTACTTCGTTAGACTCGAAAATAGAAACCGTACGCTGCCCGTTCGTTGCCTTGCTGTCCTAAAACACCAAAACCGGTGCCGTAGAACAGACTTACTCCGACCTGTCACGTTGCAAACGTAGTCTGTTCGCCCGTCGCCCGGTTTTGGTGTTTCTTGGTTTTAAACCGACCTACCCTGCACGGATTTCCAGAACGCCAGCTCGTCGCGGACGCCGGTGCGCGGATCGGCTACGAAGTCGCTGACGGACGGGTAGGTCGTCAGGACGCCCCGGTCGAGGTAGCCGAAGCGGGTACCGACGGTCAGGGCCTCGCGCACGTCGTGGGTGACGAACAGGGCCGTCATGTCGTGTTGCTGGGCGACGCGTTTAAACAACTCTTGCATCGTGGCGCGGGTCTGCGCGTCGAGGTTACCGAAGGGTTCGTCCAGCAGCAGCAGCCGGGGCCGGATAATCAGCGCCCGCCCGAACGCCACCCGCTGCCGCTGCCCGCCCGACAACTGCCCCGGTTGTTTTCCGGCCTGATCGCCCAGTTCCAAATCGGCCAGCATCGCCCCTACCTGCTCGGTCGTGGTCACGTTGTCAACTTTACGGATGCGCAGCCCGAACGCCACGTTCTCAAACACGTTCAGGTGCGGAAACAACAGCGGCTCTTGGTACAGATACACCACCTGTCGACGCTCCGGCGGAACGCTCAGGAAGCTTTGCCCGTCCATCCGCACGTCACCGGCGTCGGGCGTTTCGAGGCCGGCCAAAATCTTGAGCAGGGTCGTTTTACCGCAGCCCGACCGCCCCAGCACGGCCAATACCTGTCCGGCCGGAAGCTCGAACGACAGGTCGGTCAGGACGGGCGTTGGGCCGAAGCGTTTGACGAGGGAGGAAACGTGGAGCATACGTGAACTTACACCAACGCCCCCGCCCCGTACACCGCCCGGTCAATCGTCATCTGACCCGGCGCAGGTTTAACGCCCGACAGCCATTCTGTCAAGCGGTCCACATAGTTGTCTAAGTGACTGATTTGCTGAACGCCGTGCTCGACAATCGGGTCGAGCGTAGTGGCGAAGAGCGTTCCACCGTACTGGTCTGTTTGCCACGAAATGACCTCGCTGGCTGCGTTGGTTTGAATCACTTCGGCGGGTTCAGGAATGCGCGTGTACACGCCGTGGGTGTGCCAGCAGGCTTGCCGGGGCGTCAGACCCTGATAGATCGGGTGGTCGTAGTTGGTTACTGACACGGGCGGATTATTGGGGTTTTCGACCCACCAGTAATTGTTGACGGGCCGGTCTTCCCAGCGCGCATCGAGCCAGTCGGCGGTGCTGTCGCCTTCCACAAACACGGTTTTGCCCTGCTTCAAGAAGTTGTAAATCACGTCTTTTCGAGCCGCCAGTTCGCCCTGATTTGATTGAAACGGAATCACCAGCGCGTCCAGACCGGCAACGGCCGCGTCGTCGAGGTCGTAAACGTAAAGGAGTTTATAGATGTCGCGGTATTTGGGGGCGGTAGCCATCGCGTAGTGCGACCATACGCCGTTGAAAACAAGTCCAATCATTTGCATCTGTCCTATTCGTCCAATGAGCGGGCAAAGTGCATTGCCCGTGTAGGCTAACAAAGCGCGTAACTCGGCTTTATGTTTGAATCTGCGGTTGAAGCCGGCTCAGCGCTTTAATCCGTCAACCAGTGTCTTGAGCAGCGTCTGCTGCCGAAGGTCGTGGACGTATTCCCAGAACATGACGCCGGCCAGCCCTTTGGCCTTAATGTAGGCTAATTTATGGCTGAACGCTTCTTCGTCGGCGTAAGAGATAAACATGCGCGTCGTGGGGTTCCATAGGTACGGCGCTTTGGCGTCGGCGTCCCAGTAGCGGGTAAAGCCGTTTTTATTGATGTACTTGGCCGTCAGGTCGTCGTGGCTGATAAACGAGTGCTGACCCGCCGACGGTTGGTAGAGGCCGTTGTCCGGCGCGTTTACTTCCGTCCAGCCGCGGCCGTAAAACGGCAAACCCAGTACGATCTTCTCTACCGGTACGCCCGCCCGAATGTGGCCGTCGACCGCGTCAGCCGTGCTGTTGCGCGACCGGTTGCCCTTGGCCGACTGGTAAAGGTTGCTGTGGTGCCCGGTGGTTTTGTCGTTGCCGTGGTAGATGTCGTACGTCATAATATTGACGTAATCCAAGTAGCGCTGGGCCTCGCCCAGTTGGGTGTGGTTAACGAAAGCCGTATCGACGCCGGTGGCCGTAGTCAACAAGTAATGGTTTGCGCCGGCGCGCCGGCCCTGCTCATCTAAGCGGTCACGCAAGACTTTGAGCAGCAAGGTATAGTTTTGCTTGTCTTCCGGCCGAAAAATGTTACCCGCCCCGATCTGCGCCGGGTACTCCCAGTCAATATCAACCCCGTCGAGCCGGTACTTTTGGAGCAGGGCCACCGCGCTGTTGGCAAACTTCCGGCGCGACGCGTCCGTCAGGGCTACGTCGGAAAAGTACCGACAGCCGCCCCAGCCGCCGATTGAAATAAGCACCTTCAGGTCTTTGT
>CAXUEB010000070.1:0-12824 GCA_964249775.1 uncultured Spirosoma sp. | reverse complement strand
ATCCCGCGCCCGGAGCGGAGCCAGTTCGCCGGTCTGGGCCGGCACGGCAAAGGCGTAGTTGATGTGCGTTAGTTTCCGCGCGTCAATCTGCTCTTTCGTCCAGCCACGTTCGGTTACGTAACCGATCATGACGTAGGAACGAACACCGGATTGCGCCCGAACGAAGGCGGGTTGGAGCGCCAGCAACAGGCACAAAAGGACAAAAACAGCGCGTGATGAAATCTGGACCATAGCGATAGCGTGATACGAGTAGGCTAAACATACTGGAAAACTTAGTAGCGTGCTGCGATTTTTTACCCCGTTCTGTACTCAGCGAATGATGTTTATAAATATTAGCTTAATTTTAAAATAATTTACGAACTACGAATAGATTTGCCGAATCGCCCATTCAACCAAATACAATAAGGCCCAATGCCCAATTGTCAAAATAAGTATTCATTTATTAACTAATCCGTTACGTTTATGAAGCCAAAACTACCGAGGGCCTTTCTACCAAAGGTTTTGCTCTGCTTAGGGGCCTGGATTTTACTAAGCACATCGTTCGCCTTCGCCGTTGATCGGGAAGTGACGGGCAAAGTATCCGACGAGAAAGGCAACGGACTGGCGGGCGCAACGGTCTCGCTCCGGGGCACCACCCGCGGCACCAACACCGACGCCACCGGCAACTTCCGAATCGTGGTGCCCGACGACAACCGCGACGGCGGACCGGCCGTGCTGGTCGTTTCCTACATTGGCTACGCCCCGCAGGAGATTACGGTTGGCAACCGGTCTACGTTCACCATCAGCTTAGTACCGGGCGAATCCGTCCTGAACGAAGTGGTCGTGACGGCCTTGGGCGTATCCAAGGACGCCCGGAAGATCGGCTACGCCGTGACGACCGTTGAAGGCATGGCGTTTACCCGCGCCCGCGAAACCAACGTGGGTAACTCATTAGCCGGCCGGGTGGCGGGCCTGAACGTAAAGGGAACCAACAGTGGCGCGGGCGGTACGGCCAAAATCTTGCTGCGGGGTATGCCCAGCATGAACTCGGCGGGGTCGCCCCTGATCGTTATCAACGGCGTGCCGATGGACAACACCCAGCGGGGTAGCGCCGGCGAATGGGGCGGTGCCGACGGTGGAGATGGTCTGGGTAATTTGAACCCGGACGACATTGAAACAATGACCGTCCTGAAAGGACAAACGGCGTCGGCCCTGTACGGCGCGCGGGCGTCGAACGGCGTAATTCTGGTGACCACCAAACGGGGTAAAAAAGGCGACTTCGCGGTTGAGTACAACATGAACCTGACCGCCGACAGCCCCGTTAATTTTACTGATTTTCAGTACGAATACGGGCAGGGCATCGGCGGAGCCAAGCCCGCTACCATTGCCGCGGCTCAGCAAACGGCCCGGCAAAGCTGGGGAGCCAAGCTGGATGGTTCCAACGTAATTCAGTTCGACGGAAATCAGTATCCGTACGTAGCGCAGCGCGACAACATCAAGAATTTTTACCGGAACGGCTCGAACTTCACCAATACCGTTTCGGTGACCAAAGGAAACGACAATGGGGCATTCCGCTTGTCGCTGTCGAACTTGGCCAACCAAGCGGTTATACAAAACAGCGGTCTGGGCCGGAAGACGATCAACCTGACCGTTGACCAGAACATTACGTCGAAACTGAGCTTCAGCGTCTTGGGCAACTACATCGACGAGCGGGTTAAAAACAAGCCGATTCTGAGCGATGGTCCGATGAACGCCAACAACGGACTGATGCTGGCGACCAACGTCGATCAGCGGATTCTGGCTCCCGGCTACGACCCGGTTACCGGGCGGGAGATCATCTTCAGCGACGACGAATACGTCACCAACCCGTACTTCGTCACCAGCCAGTTCGTCAACAACGTCGACCGGAAACGGCTGATTTCGATGGTGTCGACCAAGTATCAGTTCGCGGATTGGATTTACGCCCAGGCGCGCGTTGGGTACGACAACGCCAACGACCGTATTTTTAGAGTAGAACCTTGGGGAACCGCCTACACGCAACAGACCAGGGGAAATCTGCAAGAACTTTCCAATGCACAGCGTACCGAACTCAACATCGACGGTCTAATCGGCATCAACCGGACGATTACGCCGGATTTCACGGTGGATGCCCTGTTAGGCGCGAACGTTCGCAAAAACCGGTACGAGAAAATAGGCGTGAGCGGTGGCCCGTTCGTCCTGCCGTACCTGTATAGCTGGAACAACGTCGTCAACTACAACCGTAGTTACGAAGTCGCCAACACGGAAGTTCAGTCGGCTTACTACAACGTTGATCTAAGTTATAAAGGCTTTATAAACCTGAGCACGACCGGCCGGTACGATCGGTACTCGACGCTACCCACTGCGGCCCGGTCGATCTTTACGCCGTCGGTCACGGGTGCGTTTGTTTTCACCGACTTCCTGCGGATTCCGAACTTGAGCTTCGGTAAACTGCGGGCGGCTTACGCCATGACCAGTGGCGAACCCACCACGGCCTACGGTACCAGCGTTTACTACGGCGTCGGCAACGCGATCAACGGCGTGGCGACGGGCAACTTCAGCGAAGAACTGCCGAATCTGTTCCTGAAGCCGTTTACTAAAAGCGAAATTGAACTGGGTTTAGAACTGCGGTTCTTCGGCAATCGCTTGGGTTTCGACGCGGCTTACTACACCCAGAAAACCCGCAACGAGATCATGCCGGCTAACTATAGCTGGTCAACCGGCTACACCCGGGGCGTCGTGGGAACGGGTTCTACCCAGAACACGGGTCTGGAGGTGCAGGTGAACGGTACCCCGCTGAAAAGCAACCGATTAACCTGGAACGTATCGCTGAACCTAACGTCGGTGCGCAACAAGATTTTGCAGACCGACGCCAACAACAACCCCATCACGCTCGGCTCGAACCGGGCCACGTTGGGCAACGCCGTTACTGCGTTTGTAGTGGGTCAAGCCGGGCCGCAGATTCGGGCGTATGACTACAAGTATGCCGCGAACGGTCAGATCATCGTTGACGCGTCGGGCCTGCCGGTGCGGGGCGAGTTTATTAATATGGGCACGGTGCTGCCCACACTCTACGGCGGTCTGAACAACGACTTCTCGTTTGGCAATTTCAACCTGTCGTTCTTAGTCGATTACAACTACGGGAACAGCATTCTGTCGGCGACGGAAAATTACGCCTACCGGCGCGGACTGCACCAGGAAACCTTGGTTGGTCGCGAGACCGGCGTCACGACGGGCGTTGTTGAAGGCGGCACGCCCAATACCGTTACGGCGACCCCGCAGGCGTATTACACGGCGCTGGCCAACAACATAACCAAAATCAGCGTCGAAGACGGCGATTTCATTAAGATGCGCCAACTGACGTTTGGGTACAACCTGCCCGCGTCGTTGCTGGAAAAAGTGCCCCTGATTCGGGGCGTAAACGTTTCGTTCGTCGCCCGTAATCTGTTCTACATCCTGAAGAAAACGGACAACATCGACCCGGAGGCTTCGTTCGGAGCCAACCTTCGCTACTCGGGTATCGAAGGCGCTAACCTGCCGTCCGTGCGGAATTACGGCGTGAACGTAAACCTTAAGTTCAAATGAGACCAATCATGATCAAAAAACTAATCGCGATAACGTTTTCGATCGGGGCGTTGCTGCTTTCGTGTACGGACGACTTAGACACGCTCAACACCGATCCGACCCGCGCTTCGGCGACTACCTTCGACGCCAACCTGCTGCTGCCGAACGTTGAATACAGCTACGTCAACGCCAACGCGGGCTACAACGGGGCCATTCTGTTCCAGAGCATGTGGGTTCAAATTCTGGCGTCGACCACGTCGGGCGCGGCCAACTACTACTCCAACGGGGACAAATACGTAATTTCGAGCAACACGAACGCGTACTTGGCCAGCAACTGGAACCTCAACTACCAGGCCGCCAGCTACGCCTACGAGATGGAGCAGCTCACCCGCGACCGGCCCGCGCTGGCGAACCTCAATAACGTCGCCGTTATCATGCAGGTCCTGGCGATTGCCTCGATTACCGACACCTACGGCGACGTGCCCTACACCCAGGCGCTCCAAGGAAAAGCCGGTACGACGCTGCCCGCCTACGACACGCAAGAAAGCATCTACCGGTCGATGCTGAGCCGGCTCGAAACGGCAACGGCCGCCCTGAGTACGGCAACGCCCGGCCCAACCAACGATGCGTTTCCCTACAAAGGCGACGTGACCAAATGGAAAAAGTTCGGCTACTCGCTCATGCTGAAACTGGCCATGCGCCTAACGAAAGTTGACCCGACAGCCGCCAAGACCTACGCCGAAAAAGCCGCGGCCGGGGGCGTATTTGCGGGCATCGACGACGACGCGTACGTAATCGCCGACGACCCGCGGGGCTTTACCAACGCGAACGGCGCGGCCCTATCGACCTTGGCCGACATCTACCAGGTGCGCTGGAGCAAGCCGATGATCGATTACCTGAAAGCAACCAACGACCCGCGTCTGGGCGTGGTGGCCGAAGTACCCGCCGACGGGCTGGCGGCCAACCAAGCCCTGACGGGTACGGGCAATAGCACACCGGCCGCGCAGTTGGGGCTGCCGAACGGCTACGATCTGAACGGTGGAGTCACCGACATCAGCCGGTCGCCGGGTTATCCGGGTGGTACGGGAGCCGGGGCCGACGCCACACCCATCGGCCGGTACTCACGGCCCACGGCCATCTACCGCAACCGCAGCGCCCCGCTGTTCGTGCTGACCTATGCCGAAACCGAACTGCTCTTAGCCGAGGCCGTTACCCGTGGCTTCGCGGTGGGCGGTACGGCGGCTGCCCACTACCAGAACGGCGTGGTGGCCGGTATGCTGGCCTTGTCGCGATACGGCGCGACCATCAGCGCGGCCACGGCAACGGCCTATGCAGTCGCCAACCCGCTGGTGACGGCCAATGCGTTGCAGCAAATCAACGAGCAGTACTGGGCGACGACCGGCCTGCTACTGAACTTCAACGAAGCCTGGAACAACTGGAAGCGGTCGGGTTTTCCGGCCTTGACGCCGGTGAATTACGTGGGTAACTTTTCGGGTGGAGTTATTCCCCGTCGGCAGCCGTACCCAACCGGCGAAGCCTCGCTGAACACGGCCAACTACACAACCGCAACGGGTCGACTCACCGGCGGAGACAACTGGGTAAGCCGCTCCTGGTGGGATAAGTAACCCGGCGCACTCGGATACGCAAACGACAAGGGGACCACGGGGTCCCTTTGTCGTTTGGTTTTACGCCGGATGTTCCTTAATTTTCTCGTTTTCTGGCACGTATGAATTTCCTCTTTTCCCCAGATACGTTCTCTTATTGGCCCTATCAACGACGGCGGACCGGTTGGTTAGCTTGGCCTATCCTGCTGCTGACTGTTTCGTTGGTGCACGCCCAGGCTCCGCTGTTTCAGCGACTGATCCCGCAGCAAACCGGCGTTCAGTTCCGCAACGACATCGACGAGAACGAAAGTCTTAACGTCTTGTCCTACGAATATTTTTACAACGGGGGCGGAGTTGCGGTGGGCGATTTTAACGGCGACGGTCGGCCCGATCTGTTCTTCACGGCCAACCTGAAACCCAACAAGCTGTACTTGAATCAAGGCGGCCTTACGTTCAAAGACGTTACGTCGGAAGCGGGCGCGGAACTGGCGGGTCGAGCCGGTGGCTGGAAAACCGGCGTTAGCCTGGCCGACGTAAACGGCGACGGGCGGTTAGACATTTACGTCTGCTACTCGGGTAAGGTGGACGAAGCCAAGCGCCGGAATCAGTTGTTTATAAACCAGACGCCGGCCGGTGGCGCGGTGCGCTTTGAGGAACGGGCTAACGAGTACGGCGTGGACGACCCCGGCTACGGCACGCAGGCGGCCTTTTTCGATGCCGATCGCGACGGTGATCTGGACCTGTTCCTGCTGAACCACAACGTCAAGAAGTACGACAACATGGAGCTGGCCCGGCTGCACACCGAAACGGATGAGCTGGCGGGCAACAAGCTGTTCGAGAACCGCAACGGGCGGTTCGCTGACGTAAGTAAGCAGGCGGGCATCCACCAGTTTCCGCTAACGTTCGGGCTGGGCGTGGCAGTGGCCGACGTAAATCTGGACGGCTGGCCGGACCTGTACGTGACGAACGATTACAACGAACCGGATTACGTGTACATCAACCAGAAAAACGGCCGCTTCCGCGACGAAACGCAGGCGTGTTTCCGCCACCTATCGCAGTTCTCGATGGGCGTCGACATCGCCGATTTTAACAACGACGGTTTGCCCGACGTCATGTCGCTGGACATGCTGCCTGAAGACAACCGACGGCAGAAACTGCTGCAATTGCAGGAAAATTACGAGTCGTTCGAGCTGATGGTCCAGCAGAACTTGCAAAAGCAGTACATGCGGAACATGCTACAACTAAACAACGGCGTGGGCCGGGACGGCGTACCGACGTTTAGCGAGATTGCCCAAACGGCGGGCGTTTCCAATACCGACTGGAGTTGGTCACCCCTGCTGGCTGATCTCGACAACGACGGCTACAAGGACTTGTTTATCACGAACGGCTACCTGCGCGATTACACCAACAAGGATTTTTTGAAGTACTGGGGTGACTACAAAATTCGGAAAGCCATCGACCGCGAACCCGTCCAGTTGATGGACCTCGTCCGGGCAATGCCGTCGACCAAACTGCCCAATTACGTTTTTCGCAATAACCACGACCTGACCTTCGCCAACCAACAGCGCGCGTGGGGGCTGGATAGGCCGGCCATCTCTAACGGAGCCGCCTGCGCCGACTTGGACGGTGACGGCGACCTTGAACTCGTTATCAACCACATCAACGAACCGGCTTCCATCTACCAGAACCTGAGCCGGGAGCAGTCGAAGAACGCTTACCTGCAACTGAAATTGACAGCTAAGGGGGGTAACCCGAACGCCGTGGGCGCTAAAGCTACGGTTTACGCGGGTGGCACGATGCAGTACCAGGAAGTGAACCCCGTGCGGGGCTACCTGTCGAGTCAGCCGCTGACGTTGCATTTCGGTCTCGGTGGGGCTACGGTCGTGGATTCAGTTACGGTGGTCTGGCCCGACGGGGCGCGGCAGCAACTCACCCGCGTACCGGTCAATCAGCAGGTGGTGATTCAGCAGTCGGCCGTTCCGCCCTCGGCGAGTTCGGTGGTAACGGCCAAAGTTCCGCCCGCCCTGTTCGCGGAGGTCGAGCCGGCGCTGCCGCACACGCACGAGGGATACGTCGAAAATGATTTCAAGCGGCAGCCCTTGATGCTGTGGATGTACTCGCACACCGGCCCCGTACTGGCCAAAGGCGACGTCAACAAAGACGGTTTGGACGACCTGTTCATCAGTGGCGATCAGAAAAAGCAAGGGAGCGTTTGGGTGCAGCAGAAAGGAGCGCGGTCGGGCGGAGCGTTTAAGAAGGTAGACGGACTGACCATCGGCAACGAAGAAATCTCGGCGGTATCGGCGGCTTGCTTCTTCGACGCCAACGGCGACGGTTATGACGACCTCTACGTGGCCAAGGGCGGTTACTCGCTGTTTGAGCCAAACACGCCTTCGTTACAGGACGAACTATATGTAAACGACGGCCGGGGCAACTTGAGCCTGTCGAAGCAGCCCTTACCGAACGTTAGTGCGAGCAGCAAAGCCTGCGTCCGGCCCGCCGACTACGACGGCGACGGCGATCTGGACCTGTTCGTGGGCGGCCGAATTGTGCCGGGCCGCTACCCGGAAACGCCCCGCTCGTACCTGCTCCAGAACGACGGGAAGAGTCAGTTTTCGGTGGTCGAAACGCCGTTTTCGACGGTAGGCATGGTCACCGACGCGCAGTGGACCGACGTAGACGGCGACGGCCGACCCGACCTGATTTTTGTTGGTGAGTTTATGCCGGTCAAGGTTTACCAAAACACCAAAGCCGGCTTCGTTGACCAAACGGCCCAATACTTCGCCGACGACGAGCCTGGTTTATGTCACTCTCTTACGCTAAACAAAATGAAAAGCGACGGCCGACCAGACCTCATCGCCGGCAACTTGGGCACCAATTCCCAGATCAAGTTTTCCAAGCAGGAACCCGCCGAGTTGTACTACGCGGATTTCGACGGCAACGGCTCGGTGGACCCGTTCTTTTGTTTTTCCGTGCAGGGCAAGCCGTACCCGTTCGTGAGCCGCGACGAGTTGAACGATCAAATCTACGCCATGCGCAAACGGTTTGGCTTCTACAAAGATTACGCCGACGCCACCATTGGTAACATCTTTCCCGCCGACGCCTTAGCCGGAGCCAAAAAACTAACCGTGACCGAATGCCATACCGTTTGCTTCCTGAACCGGGGCGGACAATTCGAAAAGAAAAATCTGCCCATTCAGGCTCAGTTCGCGCCCGTCACGCACATCCGCACCGGGGATTTCAACCAAGACGGCCGAATCGATTTGCTGCTCTTCGGCAACCGGTCGGACAACCGGCTTAAACTGGGCAGCATGGACGCCAACTACGGCTGTCTGCTGACCGGCGACGGCAAAGGTGGTTTTATGTACGTGAGTCAGCCGAAATCCGGTTTGTCGGTGGTAGGCGACGTAAAATCAGTACTTGAACTGGGCGTTGGCGGCCAAAAACAGTGGGTTATTGGGGCGTTCGGGCAGCCGCTTCAAGTGTATCACCAAGCCGGGTCGCCTTCGGCCCGACCGAAGCCATGAAGCAACTTCTCATCCTTGTTCTGCTGCTGAGCCGGCTGGTTCGGGCGGAGGTTGCCCAACGCGACGTTAGTCCGCACCTGCAACCAACCGTGTTTGCCGTGACGATGGTGATGATCCACGACGTGGTTAATCCGCCCGCGGCTGGTCGGTTCTACGCCTATTGCTTGCTGGGCGCGCACGAAATCGTGGCGCAGCACCAGAAAGGCGTCGTATCACCGGCGCGGTTCGTCCGCGATTTCAAACCGATTGTGATCGACCGCTCCGGGCGTTATGAATATCAGATTGCCGCGCTCTACTGCATCCTCGAAACCGGTCGGTTGATCTTGCCGTCGGGGTCGATGCTGGACGAGGAACAGCAGAAACTCATCGACCGCTTGAAAGCCGAAGGCCACCCGGAGTCGATCATTCAGCAATCCGTTCGGGTGGCGCAGGCCGTGGCGAAACAGGTGCTGACCTACGCAGCTAACGACGGCTACACCCGGCTGAGCGCCCGGCTCCGCTACCGGCCCCTGAAAGGCGACGGCTACTGGTATCCGACCCCACCGGCCTACATCGAAGCCATCGAACCGCACTGGCGGACCATCCGGCCGATGATGCTTGATTCGAGCGGTCAATTCCGGCCGAAATCGCCGGTCCCCTTCAGCAAAGACACGACGAGCGCGTTCTACAAACTGGCCTATGAGGTATACGAGGTTGGCAAAACGCTCACCGACGAGCAGCGCTTCATCGCGTCGTACTGGGACTGCAACCCCTTCGCCGTCAATACGTCGGGGCACCTGGCCATTGGCTTCAAAAAAATCAGTCCGGGCGGGCACTGGATGAACATTACGAGCTTAGCCGCGAACCAAGCCAAGCTTTCCTTCGACAAAGCCGTGCTGGTGCAGTCGCTGGTCGCCATGACGCTCATGGACGCCTTCATTAGTTGCTGGGACGAAAAATACCGCAGCCACCGCATCCGACCCGAAACCTTTATCCAGCGCCACATCAGCGTCCGTTGGCAACCGCTGCTGCAAACGCCCCCATTCCCGGAGTACACCAGTGGCCACAGCGTGATTTCGACTGCCGTCGCTGAGGTACTGACGTACTTAATTGGCGATCAGGTAGCTTTCACCGACGATACGGAAGTCTTGTTTGAACTACCCCCACGGCAGTTCGCTTCGTTCCGGCGGGCGGCTGCCGAAGCGGCCATTTCCCGGCTCTACGGCGGCATTCACTACCGCGACGCCGTTGAGAACGGACAGGCGCAGGGCCGGGCCATTGGCGATTTTGTGATCGCGAAGCTAAAAAAAGAGGGTATCCAATCCGGTTTGTAGTCTTTACGGCAGAATACGGTTTACTTGGCATCGTGAAGCCGCTACCGTTCCCAAGCCCACCCGTCGTCATGCAAGACACCGCCGTTTCTTCGGTGATTGACCGAAAGAAAGGAAAGCTCAAACGTCATATCATCAGCGCGTTGTACCACACGCAATCGGGCACAATTGCGCAGTTGGCCCACGCGCTGCACACCAGCATTCCGTCGGCGACGGCCCTAATCGACGAGTTGACGCTGGGGCACTGGGTAGAAGGCATTGGCACGGGCGCGGCCCCCTACGGCCGCAAACCTTCGCTGTTTGCCCTCGACCCAAACCGGTACGTCACCGTCGTGGCCGACATCAACGTCCACGACACCAAACTGCTGGCCTTTAACTTAGCAAACCGGGTGGTACACCGTTTAGACGTGGACCTGCGCCTGGAAGACTCGCCTACCCTGCTGAGCGGGCTGGCGGAACCGCTGACGCAACTGGCGGAGCGCATCGGGCAGCACCGTCAGCAAGTTATCGGCGTGGGGGCCGCCCTGCCCGGTTTGGTTAATCCGTGGCAAGGCATCGACTATACCTACCCGAGCCTGAACGCGCCCGACGGGTCGCTGCATCAGTTGCTTTACCGGGTGTTCGACGCGCCGGTGTATCTCATCAACGACACCCAGGCAACCATTCTGGGCGAGTACCGCTTTGGGCTGGCCCAAGGCAAGAGCCACGTGCTGTCGATTAACATCGACTGGGGCGTTGGCTTAGGCGTAATTATCCACGGCGAAGTTTTGCAGGGGTCGGGCGGCTTTGCCGGGGAGTTAGGGCACATTCAGGTTCGGCCCGACGGCGAACGCTGCGGCTGCGGCAAAATCGGCTGCTTAGACACGCTGGCGGCGGCAGCGGCGCTGATTCGGCGGGCCAACGCGGGTCTGGCAGCCGGTCGACAGTCGTGGCTAACGGCAGCAAACACCCTTACCATCGAAACCATTGTTGCCCAGGCCAACGCGGGCGACGCCTTTTGCTTAGATTTGTTAAGCGACGTCGGAACCGAACTGGGGCGGGGCCTTTCAACGGCCGTACACTTGTTCAACCCGGAGCTAATCATTGTCAACGGCGTTCTGGCCAACGCGCGCACCGCCATTACCCAGCCCATCGAGCAGGCGCTGGCCCAGTACTGCCTACCCAATTACCGCGACAATCTGTCCATTCAACTTTCTGAACTGGGTGAAATGGCCAAGTTGTGCGGCACCCAGGCCTACGTGCTGCAAAACCTGCTCGAAGACGAGCACATTCCTTAGCGCGGCCGGTCTCCTTTAGCCGTCAGCATCCGTAGGAAATTACGGTACAGCCGGACCAGTGCCCTTTCTCGATCGCCCGCAAACGTCACGTCGGCCAATGGACCGCTGGCCGTCAGGAATAACGTGCCGTTCGTACTCACCTCGTCTAAGACAACCACCGGGCGCTGCCAGGTATCTTCGATTACCACGTCGGCCCCACCCGCGGCTTCGATGAAACCGCAGGCCCACCAGCCGCTCATGCCGTGCGAGAAGGTCAGTTCGTTCAGGTCAATGCCGTCGAACAGGTTATGACGGTCCGTTCTCAGGAAGTACCGAACGTCAAGGGTGCGTTTGGCATTGTCCATGATCCACTGATTGCCCGGCACCCAGTCCGTAAACCAGCCGTCGGCGCAGACCACCGCCCCACCCGCGTTTAAGAATGCCTTGACCTTATCCTTGATCTTCAACATCGCCACGTGATCGGAACCATTCGGCACCACCAGCAGATCGTAAGGTGTCAGGTCGGGATTGAAGTCCTTGGTAACCCCGGCGACCGTATACGTGACCAGGTCGTTGGAAACGTAATAATCCGTCAGGCCGGCAATGTGGTTAGAAACGAGCAGAGCGTTAAGCATGGAAGATCACCGAGTACGGGCGTGTAAGCAGCCTCGTTACGACGTAAAACCTGAATTTGGTTAAACCAGTTGGGCACATTCCAGAAATTAATCCCCGCCAGCTTACTTACCCCTAAAACACCCGCCGGACAATGGCCCTTCGGTTCAGCCACAGCAGCAGGGCCGGGGGTACGAGCAACAGCAGCGACGCGACGGCCGCCAGCCGGCTGTTGGCTTCGCCGACAAACAAATACACCTGTACGGTCAGCGTGCGGACCTTGCCGACGCTCAGGTAGTTGGTCAGGCCGAAGTCGAACCAGGCAATCAAAAACGTTTGGAACAGGCACGTAACGAGCAACGGCCGGGCCAGGGGCAGCAACACCCGCCGGAACGCCTGCGTTGGAGAACAGCCCAGTGTCCGGCTCAACTGTTCGTATTGCCGGGCCTGCTGACTCCAGAACGAGCGAAAAAATAGCGTACAGAACGGCACCGTTATCAGCAGCAATCCCAACCCAACACCCGCCAACGTGCCGGACAAACGCAGCCGAATGATCGACGGTTGAATGAGCACCGCCAGCAGCACGGGCGGCAGGGCGTACGGTAAATAGCTCAGCGTCACCCAACGGTTGGGGTGTTTCGATCCGGCCACGGCGCGGGCAATCCAAAAGCCCAGCCCCGTCGACACCACCGACACGACGGTGGCAATAGCCAGACTCAGCAGCAAACCCGTACCCAAACCGCTGTCGGTTGCCAGCACCCGGCCGAGCGCGTCGAGGCTGTACGTTGGTGGCAGCACATGGGGGAAGCGCCAGTACTGACCCAGCGCCAGCAGAATCAGTAGAACGAACGGTAGGCCGAACAACGCCAGCAGAACGCCGGTCAACAGCGGATTAGAGCGCATGGCGTTGGGACCAGCGGGTAGTTAGGTAAACGATGGCCATTAGAAAGAGCG
>CAXUEB010000069.1:12302-19740 GCA_964249775.1 uncultured Spirosoma sp. | reverse complement strand
GGTTCGTCGCCTGCTGACCGGCGCGGCTAAACTCGAATTTACCGAAGTGTATCGCCTGAGCGAACTGGCCCCGGCGATTGAAGGAATCGGTGCGTACTTGGTGCAGCAAGAAGCCGCCCGCAAAGCCGCGCTGAAAACCACCC
Organism: uncultured Spirosoma sp.; assembly: GCA_964249775.1. GTDB lineage: Bacteria > Bacteroidota > Bacteroidia > Cytophagales > Spirosomataceae > Spirosoma. Next base: position 19,597 of record CAXUEB010000069.1, on the reverse strand, counting down.
CGACGACGCCCGCCACCGGCTCAGCCGCGACGGGTACGTCGAACCTGGAGTCGCAACTGGCGCAGGGTAACAAGACCGATTCGACGGCCAAGACCGACACGGCGGCCGCGGCCGCTCAGGGTACGGCGCTGACTCAGTTGTTTTTGCCGCTGGGTCAGGATCAGTTGGGCGTTTACCTGAAAGACACCGCCCGCGCCAACGCCGTGTTGAACGCGCCCGCCGTGCGCAGCTTGTTCCCGGCCGACGTTTTCTTTGCCTGGGATCGCAAGACGCTGCCGACCACGACGGTAAAAGATAATAAAGAGATTTTGCCCCTATAATTTATAAAAAAGGCCGGTGGTCGTGCTCCGCTCGAAGGCGACGTGATTACCGACGCGGCTAACGATTACGACGACCGCGGCCGGCCGGAAGTAACGATGAACATGAACGCCGACGGTGCCCGCAAGTGGAAAAACCTGACGGCGGCCAACGTGGGGCGGCCGGTGGCGATCCTGCTGGATAACTTAGTCTACACCGCGCCGAACGTACAGAACGAAATTCCGAACGGCCGGTCGAGCATCTCGGGTAACTTCACGGTGGAAGAAACCAAAGACATGGCCAACGTTTTGAAGGCCGGTAAGCTACCCGCGCCGACCAACATTGTCGAAGAAAACGTCGTTGGTGCCACGCTTGGTTCGGAGGCCGTCAGTGCGGGCGTCCTGTCGTCCATTATTGGTATCCTGCTGGTGCTGGCGTTCGTGGTGTTCTACTACAACCGCGCGGGTTTCATCGCCGACCTGGCCTTGTTCGTTAACCTATTTTTCCTGCTGGGCGTCATGGCCTCGCTGGGTGCCGTGCTAACGATGCCGGGTATCGCGGGTATCGTGCTTTCGATTGGTATGGCCGTTGATGCCAACGTCCTGATCTTTGAGCGAATCAAAGAAGAGTTGGCTTTAGGGAAAACCTTTAAGCAGGCCGTGGGCGATGGATTCCAGAATGCCCTTTCGTCGATTATCGACTCGAACGTAACGACGTTTTTGACCGGCGTGATTCTGTTTATTTTCGGTACGGGGTTGATTCTTGGTTTCGCTACGACGCTGATTATTGGTATTCTAACGTCGTTGTTCGCGGCTATCTTCATTACCCGCCTGATTTTAGAATACTACATTCGCAACGGAAAAACGTTGTCGTTCTCCTCGTCGTGGGCCAAGAACCTGTTCAAAGATTCGAACTTCGATTTCGTCTCGCGCCGGAAACTGTATTACACTGTTTCGTCGGTTATTATCGGCTTAGGGATCATCTCGATTATCTTCAAAGGGTTTGGGTTGGGCGTTGACTTCAAAGGTGGTCGGTCGTATGTCGTCCGGTTTGAGAAGTCAGTAGGTACGGACGAGGTGCGTACGTCGCTGGCGAGTGTGCTGGGGGCCGCACCGGAAGTAAAAACCTACGGCGGTACGGGCATTGGCTCGAATCAGGTCAAGGTAACGACGCCGTACTTAATCGAAGACAATACGCCCGACGCCGATAAGCGTGCCGAAGCCGCTATTTACAAAGGTTTATCGAACCTGAACGGTAACCCCGCCCGTATCGAAAGCTCGCAGAAAGTAGGACCAACCATCGCCTACGATATCTTAACGTCGGCCCTGTGGTCGATTCTGCTGGCCGTAGCGGTGGTGTTTGTTTATATTCTGATTCGGTTTAAGCGGCTGGCTTTTGGCTACGGTGCGGTGGTCGCGCTGTTCCACGACGTACTGGTGATTTTGGCCATCTTCTCAATCTTCAACGGGCTGCTGCCGTTTTCGCTCGACATTGATCAGGCGTTCGTGGGTGCCCTGCTGACGATTATGGGGTATTCGATGAACGACACCGTCGTGGTGTTTGACCGGGTGCGTGAGTACCTCAACGAGAATCGTGGTAAGAAAGAAAGCATCCCGACGATTATCAACAACGCCTTAAACGCCACCCTGAGCCGCACGGCCGTAACGGGTTTCTCGACCATCCTGGTCTTGTTGGTCTTGTTTATCTTCGGGGGTGAAACCATCCGGGGTTTCTCGTTCGCCATGCTGATCGGTGTGATCGTCGGGACGTATTCATCGCTGTTTGTGGCGACGCCGATTGTGGTTGACGCCCTGAGCCGCGATCAGGAAAAAGGTGACGATTTGACAACGACGGGCACGGTTGAAAAGAAAACCGGCTTCGACGCCGTTCCCGCTGACTTCACGACCGCCAACCCCGCGACGCCCGAGGAGTTTATTGCCAAGAAAGAAAAGAAAGACAAGAAGCCGCTGATCCGGCCGTCGCAGACGTAATGCGTTAGTACTGTTGAAAGCCGGGTGGCCTTGGGGTCGCCCGGCTTTTTCTGATTCGTGTCAGATAATTCTGTATCTTTCCGAACGCTTTCACCCAACAATATTTCTCCTGACGACTCAATTACCAAACTCTATTTTCCGGCATGGAAACTAAAATTAGACCGGTTGACACCAGCATCTGGCGGAAGAAGCCCCTGGCCGCTTACGAAGCGGACATGAAAAAAAGCGAACTCAAACGGGTGCTGACCCGCTGGGGATTAACGTCGCTGGGCATTGGGGCCGTTATTGGCGGGGGCGTGTTTGTCCTGACCGGCATCGCGGCCAACGAATGGGCCGGGCCGGCGCTGGCCTTGTCGTTTATGATGGCTGGCGTTGCCTGCGCGTTTGCTGCGTTGTGTTACGCCGAGTTTGCTTCTATTCTGCCCGTCGAAGGCTCGGCCTACGCGTACTCCTACGGTACGGTCGGCGAAATATTTGCCTGGTTGATTGGCTGGAACCTAATTTTGGAATACATGATGGGCGCAACGACCGTGGCGGTAAGCTGGTCGGGTTACTTCGAGAAGTTGTTACACTTGTTCGGCATCGATCCGCCAATCTGGCTGATGAATGACCCGGTAACGGCGCAGGAAAAGGCCGAAACCCTACGAGCCGCCGGACAAGCCATTCCCGACTTTACGTTTGCGGTGAACCTGCCCGCGTTCTTGATTGTGTGGGTGGTAACGTATATTCTGGTCAAGGGCATTAAAGAAGCGGCCAGTACCAACAACCTGATTGTTGTGCTGAAGGTGGCTACGGTCATCTTTGTCATCATCGCCGGCGCGTTCTACGTCGACGTGGCTAACTGGACGCCCTTCATTCCCGACCCGGTCGTTGACAATTCGGGTCAGACGCATTACGGATTCAACGGGATTGTAACGGCGGCCGGCATTGTTTTTTTCGCTTATATTGGCTTCGACGCCGTCTCGACGCAGGCTGGGGAAGCCATCAATCCGCGCAAAGACGTGCCGTTCGCCATTATTGCTTCGCTGATAATCTGTACCGTGCTTTACATCCTGGTTTCGCTCGTGCTGACGGGTATGGTTAGGTTCGACAACCTCGATTTGAAGGCGCCCGTTGCGCAGGCGTTTGCCGATCAGGGTCTGACCTGGGCGGTGTACCTGATTACGATTGCGGCCATTGCCGGCTTAACCTCGGTCATGCTGGTGATGATGCTCGGGCAGACCCGCATTTTCTTGGGCATGGCGAAAGATGGTTTACTGCCTAAGAATTTATTTGCGTCGATTCACCCAACCTTCAAAACGCCGTGGAAAAGCACCATCTTAGTGGGCGGTATTGTTTCGACGGTGGCGGCCCTGACGCCCATTGACAAAGTGTCGGAATTGTGCAGCTCGGGTACGCTGCTGGCGTTTGCCATGATTTGCGGAGCCGTTTGGTTACTGCGGGTGCGCGAACCGAACTTGGAGCGACCGTACAAAACGCCCGCTCTGCCGGTTATTGCAACCTTAGGTATCTGCGCGAATCTGTACCTGATGTATAACCTGCGCAACGACACCAAAATAACCTTCGTCATCTGGTGTACGCTGGGCGTTATTGTGTACTTCCTGTACAGTCGGAGACACAGCAACTTAAACAATTCACAGGAGTAGAGCCTGGCTCAGCTCCAAACACGAAACGGCCCCCGGCGAGTTGTCGGGGGCCGTTTCGTGTTTTAAACCGGATCGGGTGTCTTGGTTAAGAACCGTCGCTTTATACCGGTATAAGATGCCCGCTATTTATCCGGGTTTTCGTCAATACCTAAGCGGGGCAAGCCCGGATTAAGCACCCGCGGTACAATCTTGATTCGAAAAACGCGGGTGCCAGCAACGTCGAAGTCACAACTGTAAAAACCCCGCTGTTTGACGCCCCGGTAAACGGCCATATAATTTACTTTCGGGGGCCAGTTGTTAAAGGCTAACTCGGCCGTGATGGCGTCAACGGCTTTGCGCAGGTTAGAAAAGAAGGTGACGGATGGTTCTCGTTGACGAAGTGCGTTAAGCGAGCCAACGTGATGGACGGTAGTTTCGTAGATAATCCGTCCGGTAAGCCGTACCCGAACCGTTTCCAACTCGTTTTCCTGCAACACGTTCATACGTAGCAATTAAATGAAAAACTATTTACCAATTTTTCAACGCCTAAACTAAATTATGTAGCTGGGCGTTTTACCTTTACAATCCCAAGTTAAGAATCCGGTCGTTACTACGGCTGGATTTTTTCGTTTCGTACACAAGCAAAAGGAGCACCAATCTTGCCGAAGCGTTGGCCGTCGGCGAAATTAGTACTCCTTTTTTTAGCGGGTAAGCTCACTTACGATACATCACCGTGTCAACCGCCTGCAAGGTTCGTTTCACATTCGGTAGAATCGCTTCGATTAGCGTCGGTGCGTACGGTAAGGGCAGGTCCATGCTGTTCACCCGGACGACCGGCGCGTCTAAATAATCGAAGGCGTTGCGTTGAATGTTATACGTTAGTTCCGACGAGATAGCCGCCAGCGGCCAGGCTTCTTCCACGACCACGCACCGGTTGGTTTTCTTGACCGAATTAATGACGGTTGCGTAATCAATCGGGCGCACCGAGCGCAGGTCGATTACCTCGGCCGATACGCCGTTCTTGGCCAGCTCTTCGGCCGCTTGTAGGGCGACTTTCATAATCTTGCCGAACGAAATAATCGTGACATCGTTGCCTTCCCGAACAACATTGGCTTGACCAATCGGAATTAGGTATTCTTCTTCCGGCACCTGCCCTTTGTCGCCGTACATCAGCTCCGACTCCATGAAGATGACCGGGTCGTTGTCGCGGATGCAGGTTTTGAGCAACCCCTTCGCGTCGTAGGGGTTCGACGGCACGACGACCTTTAGCCCCGACGTGTTGGCAAACCAGTTCTCGAAGTTCTGCGAGTGCTGCGAGGAAAGCATACCGGCGTTACCCGTTGGCCCACGAAACACGATGGGGCAGGAATACTGACCGCCCGACATCGACATGACCTTGGCCGCCGAGTTGATGACTTGGTCAATAGCGACGAGCGAGAAGTTGAACGTCATAAACTCGATAATGGGCCGCAGGCCGTTCATGGCTGAGCCGACGCCAATACCGGCAAAGCCCAACTCCGCAATAGGCGTGTCGATGACGCGCTCCGGGCCAAACTCGTCCAGCATGCCCTGACTCACTTTATACGCTCCGTTGTATTCGGCTACTTCCTCGCCCATCAGGTATACCTTCGAGTCCCGGCGCATTTCTTCCGACATGGCCTCCCGCAGGGCTTCGCGGAATTGTATTTCTCTCATGCTACTTGCGTTGGTTTCGGTTGGATTCGTGATCGGCTGCTATTAGCTAAACTGACTACAAACCACTTTGGGTGAAAAGCTGGTCAAAATTAGGTAAATCGGCATGATTCGTCAAACGGCCGCCACCGGCAAGTCGGGTAAACGTTGGGTCCGTGCAACCCCCGGTCCCGTTTGCGCATCATTGGTGTATTCAAAAAAGCTCTTCGCGGTTGATTGCTGAGCCGTTGCCGACCAAGGTTGTTAAATCATCTTAACGAATGAGCAGGATGGCCCTGACCACCTTAGCTTTGCGTAGTCAACGGACCGGTGACCGGTGTTGATTTGGAACATTCGTTAACGGGCCTGTCTGAAAACGGACACCGGGTGTCCATTTTCAGACAGGCTTACAAAACATAAACGGCGTCCTGAGCCACGTAAGCCGCTTTTCACGGCTGGTACGAAATTAGCATTTAGAGTAGCCAACGTACTTTACCTCTGTTCACGTTGCAAAACGTGCTTTTTCTACCCACATGAAAAACCTTTCCGTTTGCTTTCTCGTTCTAATCGCCCAACTAACGTTTGGTCAGGCCCGTGTTGATTCCGCGCAAATTCGCGGCACGCTTACGGATTCGGTTACGACTAAGCCGGTTCCGTTTGCAACCGTAGCCTTGCAACTGCCCGATGGCAAGCTCGTTACCGGCGTTACTACCAACGATACGGGCGCGTTTGTCTTAGACAAGGTAGCGTTTGGTACGTACCGATTAGCAATTTCGTTTGTTGGCTACCGTACCTGCCTGCTGAACGCCGTCACGCTGACGGCCGAAAAGCCAGTTGTCGACTTGGGAAACATTACCCTGGCCGCTGACAGCCGTAACTTGAAGGAAGTCAACGTCGTGGGTCAAAAGGCGCTGGTGGAGGACAAAGGCGACCGGCTGGTCTATAACGCCGAGAGCGACATCGCCAACGCGAGCGGTACGGCGGCCGACGTGCTGCGCAAAGTGCCGATGCTGACGGTGGACCTGGACGGTAACCTCAAAATGCGCGGCAGCAGCAACATCAAGGTGCTCGTTAACGGCAAGCCGTCGAGCATTATGGCCCGTAACCTCGCCGACGCGCTCAAGCAAATGCCCGCCAATGCCATCAAGTCGGTCGAAGTCATTACCAGCCCCGGTGCCAAATACGACGCCGAAGGGTCGGCGGGCGTGATCAACATCATTACCAAGAAAGCCCTGCGCGGAACGAACGGAACCGTTAACGCAACGGCCGGCAACTTGGGTCGTGACTTGGGTTTGAATCTAACCGTCAGGGGCAAAAGACTGGGCCTTGCTACCTCGCTCAATGGGTACCAATACCGTAACATCAGCGACAACCGCAGCACCCGAACGGCGCTCGTTGACGGGCTGCCGACCAGCGTGTTGTTGCAGCAGAGCAGCCGCGACAACCTCGGCACGGGCGGCTACGGCAATCTAAGCTTGGATTACGACCCCGATTCGCTCAACCGCATCAATTTTTCGGCGAACGCCTGGGGCGGTAACTTCCCCCAGAACAGTCAGCTTTACAGCCGCCTGACCGACGCGCAGAATCTCATTGTGCAGGAGTTTCGGCGCGACATTCAGTACCGCAATCCGTACGGCAACTCAGAATTCAACTTGGGATGGACCCGAACGTTCAAGAAGGCTGGGCAGGAGTTTGCGGTGCTGTCGCAGTT
>CAXUEB010000069.1:4600-12292 GCA_964249775.1 uncultured Spirosoma sp. | reverse complement strand
CTACTATTACGACCTGGTACAGACCAGCATGAACTCGGAAGCGCCGACGTACTTGGAACGAAGCGCGAACCTTAGCCGCAACAAAGAATATACCCTCCAAACCGATTACACGCACCCGTTCCGGGTTATCACCAAACGCGATACGGCTACGCTGAAACTCGAAGTAGGCGCGAAAACCATCCGGCGCGACATTGGTAGTGAATTCGTGATCGAATCGTCGGCCACGGGCCGCGAAGTGGATTATCAGGTCGAGCCGGGCCGGAGCGATGACTTTACCTACAATCAGCAGGTCACGTCGGGCTACGCATCAATCAAGGTAGAAACCAAGAAAAAGTGGAACCTAACGCTCGGCTCGCGGCTCGAACATACCGACATTCGGGGCGACTTTCGGACAACACAGACCTCGTTCACCAACGCCTACAACAACCTCATTCCAAGCTTTACGCTGGCGAAGACGCTGAAACAAAAACACACGCTCAAGGTTAGTTACACCCAGCGCATCTCGCGGCCGATTGTGTGGTATCTGAATCCCAACCGCAATACCAGCGACCCGAAAAATATTCAAACCGGTAACCCGTACCTCGACCCCGAACTGACCCACGCGACTGAGCTTTCGTACAGCACGTTTGGTAAAGAAGGCTCGTCGCTGAACGCGTCGGCCTTTTGGCGGCAAACCAACAATTCGATCGAGTTCTTAACGACGGTCGACCCGGAAGGCGTGGCACTCAGTACGTTCCAGAATATCGGCCGCAATGCCAGCTACGGCCTGAACCTGAACGGTACGCTGCAACCAAACAAATCGCTCAACATTACGGTCGGCTCCGATCTGACCTACATAAAACTAATCAGCGTGGCGCTTCGGCAGCAGAACGCGGGCTGGGTGGCGAGCGTCAATACCAACCTGTCGTATAAGCTGCCCAAAAACATCACGTTGCAGGCGAACGGCTACCTTGGGTCGGGCTGGATTCAGTTGCAGGGCACAAACTCAGGCTTCTATTACTACAGTTTGGCCGGCAAGCGGGAGTTCTGGGACAAAAAAGCCAGTCTCACCTTAAATCTCAATAACCCCCTCAACCGGGCCGTGCGGGTAACGGGCGAACAGTTTGCGCCGTCGTTCCGGGCGGTGACCGTCTCTAACTTCGTGAACCGGTCGGTGCGGCTGACGTTTAGCTACAAGTTTGGTAGCGTCAGTGCCGGGAACGGCCGGGAAAGTCGAAAAATCAGCAACGACGATAGTAAAGGAGGTCGGTGAGTGCTGCGCCAGCTATGCTGCGCCTTGCGCCGATGCCCCCTTCAGGGCTTCAATCACCAGTTCTTCGTAGCCCGGTAAGGTTTTGTGGGCGTACGTCGCCCGCCAGTGGGTGTCGGTATAGTCGTATGACACTTCCAGGTACGGCTTGTCGCCGGGCGTGTCCGTATCATTTGGGCGGACGTTGATCCTAACGGGAATGTCCTCGTAATACTTAAAATACGCTGGATGGGTGAAATAGCCCAAAGGCGTGGTGTCCCAGGGCACGAAGCCGTCTACACCGAACAGCGTTTCGTTGTACTGTTGCCAGGGTCGGAACTGCTCGTAGACCCACTGGTCCGCTTCGGTGCCGTTGGCCAGAAAGTCAATGTCGGTCTTGCCCAGGAGCATGTATACGCTGCATTCGTAGCCCGACAAGACCACGCGAACGCCTGCGTCAAATAGGATTCGGAACGATTCGGGGTCCATCTCAAAGTTGTAATCGCCCACGACCGTCTTTTCCAGCCCCGGCGTAAACGGCAGCCCCGGCGTCCGGCCCGCGCAGACAACAACCTCCTCGATCTGCCCAATCAATTCAGGGTGATTCTGCACGACGGTGGCCACGTTGGTGACGGGTCCGATCGCCAGAATGGAAAGCTTTTCTTGCCGTAGGGCATCGGCTATGGCCCGCGATGCGTCGGTTTCCTCACCCACATCCCCGGCCGTGTCGGAGCCGCGGTACACGGGAATGTCGCGGCCGGTGCGGTTGTACCAGCTCAGCATTTTCTGGGTTACGTCAAACGAGTAATCGGCGTAAGTGATGGTACTGATGCCAACGAGTTCCACCTTGTCCGGGTGTTGCAGGGCCATCATCAGGGCCACGGCATCGTCGACCTCGCGGGGCGTCTTGTCTTTCATGCCGATCATGATGTCGGTGTCGAGCCAGATCCGGCGGGGCTTCGGCGAAGTTTGGGCCGGGTTAGATGCAGCCATAAGCGACGTAAGCGACGGATAAATTAACTAATTGCAGCCGAGAAGGGCCTGAGCGTCTTCGAGCAGTTCGCGTTTATCGTTCAGCGACAGGTGGAGCGGCAGTTGCGCCAGACCAATTAACCGGCGCATGAGTTCAACGCCCGTGAACTGCTGCCGAAGTGGTTCATCGAATCCCTCCGGTTTATCGTAGTTAGTCAGAACGGCGCTCCGAACGGTTGTGGGCTGTTGGGCCATCAACAGGTGCGCCATCATCACGCCCAAATCAAATTCGGCCGGTCCGTAAAAGCAAAATTCGGGGTCGATCACCTTCGTGCCGGCTGTCGTTTGCAACCAGCTACCAGGGTAGTAATCGCCGTGCAAGAGCGTCTGACCATCGGCTAAGTACGATTCACCCAATTGCCGAACGACCGTTTTCAAGGCACTATTCTGTTTGTAGGGCATCGCCAGCGCCTGCAACCCCGGCTGGACGGTGTCTAAATCAAAGCCGTTGTCTTCCAAAAACGGGTAGTTAAAAATATGCTCGTGGTTGAGCGCCCGCATCGCCCGGTTCGTAAACGCCGGGTTCGGTTGGTCAGTTTTGAACTGCCGATGCAGCGCCGACAAATAAGCCGTCAGCGACAGCACGTCGGACTCGCTCAACACGCCACTGGGTTGGTACAAAAACGTGTAATCGCTGGATAGCCCCAAATCTTCGAGAACTAACGTATTGTTGTCAGGATCTATGTCCAGCAGTTGCGGCATGTAACTTGCCAGCTCGGGAACGCCCTGAACCTTCTGGTAAAACCGCCCTTCAATCACCGCCCGGTCGGCCGGGGCCGCAATGGTCGGGTACTTCTCGACGTAACCCCGCGACTGCTTAACGATCAACGTTCGGGTGGGAGTCGAAACGCGGAGCGTATAATTCATGTTGCCTTCGCCAGGCTTTTCGAGCGATGTAATGGTTTCGTCGGCGTCGAGCCAGCCCCGTCGGCGGAGGTAATCCTGCAAGGCGTCGGGTTGTTGCGCGTCGAGGTGCATGTTTGTTTGAAGAATAGCTTACGTTGTCTTAGACGACCGCTGGTAGATTAACCGTTGTGGGCGTAATTAAATCATCCGGTTCGGCAATGGCTTCCTCGCCGGATAAATAAGGCAATAGTCCTTTGGCAGGAGGCAGCGGGTCACCGTCTTCAGCCATCCGTTCCAAGTGGCTTTCCAGCGCTTCCTTCATGTTCTGCCGAGCCTCCTCAATCGTATCGCCCGTGCTGATGCAACCCAACACATCGGGTAGATAAGCACAGTAGTTTGAACTGGCTTTCTGAATAACTACTAAACACCTTTCCATAATTGTAGGGTTAAGCTTGCTTTAAACCTGCTTGTTTCAAAAACACTATTTTCTAAAAATTTAGTCAAGTCGTCACTCGGCTTACCGTTCACGGTCACTTTTCCAGTTTTCGTGGGGTATTTGTCTTGTCGGTGGCTACCTTGCTGAGTGACCTGGACCCACCCATCGTCTTCAATTAAACGAATGATATCTTTAAGGTTCATTGCTCAAGTTACTAAGTGAAACGTTACCGCACGACCGCCAGCTTACCAGCCAGCCCTTCTGACCCGTCGGCGGCTACGACAATAATGAGGTAAACGCCCGTCTGCGCCGAACGGCCCCGGTAGTCGCGCAGGTCCCAGGTGGCCGTGCCGCCCTGCGAACGGGTTTCGTAGACTAACTGCCCGCCCGCGTCCAGAATCTTCACCGTTGCGTTGTCGGTCAAGCCGTTAATACCGACCGTGCCGCTAAAGTCAGGCCGGACAGGATTTGGGAAAATAATGAGATTGCTAAGCGTTTCGGCGGGTTCGCTGGCCGAGCCGCGGTAGGACAGAATGCCGTTTGGTGTTTGCACGAACACCCGACCGCTCACCGGCTCAATCGCAAGGGCTTGAATGCTATTGCTGGCTAATGGACTGTTATCGACCGTAAAGGTTTCTAACAGTTGCGACCCGTCCGGGGCCACTCGGTACAGGCCGTTGCGCGTACCAAGCCATTTTCGGTTGCCGCCGTCGACGGCAAGGCTCGTGATGGTTTCGCCTGCCAGCAGCCGACGCTGGTTGAGTAGGGGCGGCTGCGCATCAACGGCCCCGTCGAACACGCCCGCCGAATGGTCAAACACCGTCGGGCCGAGATCCGTGCCGACCCAAATTGCGCCGGCGCGGTCTTTCACCAACGAGCGAACGCTGCTGCTCGGCAGACCGCCCTGCCCTTGCCCGGTCGATAGAAAGCGGCTGCGGTTGGTTTGCGGATCGAACACCAACAGGCCGCCATTGTTGGGCCGGAGCCATAAAAATCCATTGTCGTCGGGGACAACCTGCACCAGGTTGGGCTGCGTAACGCCGGAAAACGATTGGAACGTCCCGTCCGGTCGGCGGACGTGCAAGGTGGCCCGCTGGGCGTTAGAACCGGCCGTTGTGATCCACAAGTTACCTACCGCGTCGGTAGCCAAACTGCTGATAAACAACCCAACCGCAGTAGGCACAGGAACAGAAACCAGCACCTGCCCGGACGACTGACGCCACAAGCCACCGCCGAAACTGCCCAGATACAACGTCTGTTCGGTGGGGGCGTAAGTAGCCGAATTAAAACCCCGATCGACTCCGGCTACGACACTGCTCAGCCAGCGCCCGTCGCCTACGGCAAACAACTCGACCGGCGGTTGCCCCGCGGCTAACAAGATCGCATCCTGCGGCCCGTTGGGTAAGGTCACGAGCGTCTGTGCATAAGCGAACAAGCTGGCAAATTGGTCGCGGGTGGGGCCTTCGGGAATGACGCGCGTAAATGCGCCCGCGTTGCCGGCTACTAATCCGTTCTGCGCGTCGGCTACCCAAACTCGGCTGCCGTCGACGACGACTTCGCGCGGGTCGGTCAGCAACGGGCCGGTGAATGTGCCAGAGTTCGGCGTCGTAACGACTTGATTGGTGGCCAGCACAGCTCCGGTCTGCCCCGAGCTGCCGGGAGCCGGAAACAACCGGATGAGGGTATTCGTTAACGATTGCGTCAGTACCCACCGATTTGCCTGTCGTTCGTAAACGCCCTGCCCGTTAACCGTTGCGAACAAGCGTCCCTGATTGGCAAGAATGGATTCGGTTTGGAGAGCTGGAACCGCGCCGGTGCGCCAGTTGGCGGGGTCGGCAAGATTAACGTTGGCCGCAAAACGAACCGCCCGTAATCCACGGTCGACGTCGGACGAGCGAAGGGGCGCGGTCAGGGCGTACAGGCTATCGGTCGTCGCGGCTGTCTGGTAAATGGGTAGGGGCGACCCATCCGGGCGTTGGCTGAAATAGGTATCCCGAATTTCGTTACGGACCACGTCGAACACCACCAGCCCAAAGTCGGTACTCAGATACGCGTTGTTACCAATGCGGTTGATGTGATTAATGGTGCGCGACGTAGGCAGGTTCGTTGCCGCAACAATCGTATTTACGTTCTGCACCGCGTTGAGTTCGCCGGTGGCTGATAAGGTCACCAGGTCTACGTTGCCGCTGCGGTAGGCGAGGAGCAGGCGATTCTGGTCGGGCAGGTACAACAGTCGACTAACGCCAACATCGCTCAAGCCACTCCGTTTGCTCAACGTTTGGGTTTCGCCGGTTGTCGCATTATACGTAAAAAAACCGTTTTGCGTAGCCGCGTACACCGTTCCGCCTGCCACCGCCACCGATTGCCCCGACCGGTAGCTGACGTGCGACTGCCAGGTACCGATTTGCGCAAACGACGAATAGGAAATGATGAATACCAAACAGGACGTAAACCTTAATAAGCGCATTTGATTTACAGGTCCGTTTGTTGACTGGGGTGCAAAAAGTCGAAAGGCGTTGGATACGTAACGACACCCCGAACCGATTTCTGATAGGCGGGTAAGCGGTAGGCTTGCCAAACGGGTTGGGGCAGGGAATAGGGTGGCTCGATGCCGATGGAGTAAGCCGGAATGAAACCAAAGCGGGGATAGTACGAAGGCACCCCTTCGAGAACGACTACCGGATAAGCAGACTCTCCTAACCATGCTAATGCGTACTGCATAAGGGCTGATCCTACATGACGCCGTTGATAGGTTGGTAATACGCCCAATGGGGATAACAGCGCTACCGTATGACCGGAAGCAATGGCGGCTTGGCTGAACATAAGATGGCCTACCAGCAAACCCTCTACTTCGGCGACTACGTTTAACGGATGGATAAGGGCGTCTGACGCGCGTAGTTTGCGAATAAGTTCGGCCACGCGGCTATCCGGGGCAAAAGCCGCCAGTGCCAGCGCTTCGGTCGCCGGTTGGTCGCTAAGTTGTTCATTCCGAATCGTGATCGTAAGCGTGTCGGGCATGGTACGTATAAACTGCGTAATCCACCGCTCATCATTCGCTAATCAGCATTTCTAACGTCTTCATACGCCCATTCGCGCCGGCCGGCTTCGGGACCGAGGTTAAAGCAGCGTCGGCAGCGGGCTTCGTAGCTGTCGGTCTCGCCCAGCAGCACGCGCTCCTGCGACGGTACCAAACGGTACGAATACTGGGCAATGTCGCCACAAACGACGCAGATGGCGTGAACTTTGGTAACGAACTCGGCAACGCTCAGCAGTTGAGGCATGCAACCAAACGGCTCACCCGCGAAGTCCATATCTAAGCCGGCCGCGATGACGCGCTGTCCCTGATTAGCCAGGGCGGTGCAGGTGTCAATGATCTGTCGGTCAAAAAATTGGGCTTCGTCAATGCCTACCACGTCGCAGTCGCCGGCCAACTTAACAATCTGGCTCGCTGTTTGTACGGGGGTTGATTGAATAGTTAGGGCTGAGTGCGACACAATGTCTGCCTCGTGGTAGCGGGTGTCTAAGGCCGGCTTGAAGATGCGGACGTTCAGCCGGGCGATGCGGGCGCGATTGAGTCGCCGGATGAGTTCTTCGGTTTTACCCGAAAACATTGAGCCGCAGATGACTTCTATCCAGCCGGTGCGGAGGTGGGGTGGTTCACGGCGTCGGGTTGGTTCAATAAACATGCGGTGTCGGTCATGCCGGCTCAGCGGCCGTTGGCTTCTAAATGCGCAGTATACTGCTTTTTTCGGGTTTTTTCGCGCCTGAAAAGCGGGGGAACTCCGAAAACGATAACTTTACAAAACAAAGGCTTTTCCCGATGTCGAACAAGTTTAACGCCAACGCCCTTACCGAATACAGCAAGGCTTACGCCCGTCGGACAGCCGCCGACTTCTACCACCACCACTTGGCCATCAGCGGCAACCAAATCCTGTCGTTAACGCCCATTAATCAAATTAACTTATTCGTTGTCAGTACGTTGTCGGAGAAGTGGCGGGCCGACACCGAGAAGTTTCGCAGTCCGTATTTTGACTTCACCAACGCCGAAGTACAGGAAGCGCTGCAAAATTTTATGAATACGGTCTCGCAGCACATTTCGGTCCGGCGCGAACACCTCGAACCGCTGCTCACCGACGCTACCCGCCGAACT
>CAXUEB010000069.1:3316-4590 GCA_964249775.1 uncultured Spirosoma sp. | reverse complement strand
CGAGTTCACCCTAACGGCCGACGCGCTTAAACAGATTATTCGCTTTACGAAAATTAATCAGTTCATTCCGGCTCACATCGCCCAACGCATGAATGGCAAACCGTTCGTGTACGTCAATCAAGCCCTGACGTACTTGGACGAGGCCCTGACCCAACGCGGACACGAACTGGAACATTACGATAAATTTGTGGGTCAGTTTTCGGAGAAGGTGCCGATGGACGTGTCGGCCCTGCTGCGGAGCCACGTGCCCGACAGCATTCCGGCGGCTCCGGCGCGGTCGTTTTTCGACACAGCGACTGATTCGGCCGTTCCACCGGCGCCGTTGGTGCCGGCCAACGCTACGCCCGAAGACATTAAACCGGCCCAGCCTCCGCAGCCCGAACCCGATGCAGCGCCGGAATTGGAAAGGCAATCCGTTAACCCACCAGCGTCGGTCGCCGGGCAAGAATCGGCGTCGGGCGGTGCTCTCTTCTTAAACGGAAATTCGGGACCGGAGCCGGTTGCGCCCATCAGCCAGCCGTCGCAGCTACAAACCGGTACGCTTTCGCAGCCCTCAACAACCGATGCAACGCCGACCCTAACGCCGACGGCTAATCAGCCGGTTGCTGCGCCGACGTTGAATGACGTGCTGCGCGAAAAGCCGTCTAATGCTGCGGAGCCGGTCACCGTGGCCGAGACGTTCCACCGGGCAGCCATCGAAAGCATTGGTCGAAGCATTTCGTTAAACCAAAAATTCAGGTTTATTAACCAACTGTTCAACGGTAACACGAGTGCCTACAACCAAGCCATTGAAGAAATTGATACGCTGAATAACTACGGTCAGGCCCTGGATTTGATTTCGTATCGCTATGCTTCGCAGTATCTGTGGGACATGAGCAGCGACGAAGTGAGCGAACTGGTCGAGATCTTAAAACGGCGGTTTTCGTAAGAAGTAACCTGGTAATACGGCATACCGGCGGTCGCGTCCGGGCATGATACATCCGTAACGCGTACCCAGACGTAGCCGTCTGGAATACACAACCTACTCACACTGAAACGCTTTCTTTTCAACCGAACCGAATGCCTCGGTAAGCGCACGGCATTCCCGTAACTTGAATCGAAAGCGTTTTGCGTACCTTCTATCCGCTCGTAATGGCCGGCTGCCTGATCGCCGTGCCTACCTTGTCGCAGCACCAACCCGTCCGTTCCAGTCCGCGCAATGCTATTCAGCGCGACGCCGTTCAGCGCGACGCCGTTCAGCGCGACGCCGTTCAGCGCGACGCCGTTCAGCGCGA
>CAXUEB010000069.1:0-3216 GCA_964249775.1 uncultured Spirosoma sp. | reverse complement strand
CGCCGACCTCAGTCGTTATTTGCAGGACCTGTTTCCGGTGCAGACGGAGGGTATTGATTACACCGCCGTATTCGACGCGTTGACGCAACTGTACGCGAACCCGCTCGATTTAAACGCGGCCACGCGTGACGAATTAGCCGCTACGTACTTGCTGACCGAGCGGCAATTGAGTAGCCTGATGACCTACCGCGCCGACCTCGGCAATTTGCTATCCATTCAGGAGCTTCAGGCGGTGCCGGACTTCGACTTACCAACCATCCGGCGGCTGTTGCCGTTCGTGACGGTAGCGAGCGGTCCGCGCCTGTTCGGGGCGCTACCGACGCCCACCGATCACTATTTGATTGTCCGGCATGAGCGCTTAGTAGAACAACAGAAAGGCTTCTCGGTGGCCGAACCGGATAAAAAGGGCAAGCTACCAACGCGATACGGGGGCGATGCCGGTCAGTGGTACGCTCGGTATCGGTATAGTCGGCCTCGTGCTTTCAGTTTGGGGCTGACGTTAGAGAAAGACCCTGGCGAGATGTTGCATTGGCAGCCATCGGCCGGGCGCTACGGGGCCGATTATGTATCGTTTCACGCGCAGGTAGAGAACCGGGGTCGCTGGCGAAACGTGCTGCTGGGCGACTATCAACTGCAAATTGGGCAGGGCTTAGTACTGTCGGCGGGGTTTGTGCTGGGCAAAAATGCCGAGACGGTGCAGACCGTTCGACGCCCGTCGCTGGGCGCGCGCCCCTACACCTCACTAACGGAGTACGGCTATTTCCGGGGTGGCGCGATTACCTACGCGCTGCACCCCAACTTGGACGTAACGCTCATGGCCTCGCGGCTTCGGCGGGATGCCAACACAACCGCGGGCACCGCCGACGAAGGACCGGTGGCAACCTCGCTGCAAACGTCGGGCCTGCACCGCACCCCGTCTGAGTTGGACGACCACCGGAGCTTGTTGGAAACCGATCTGGGCGCGCATCTGCTTTACCACAACCGCCACCAATTCCAACTGGGCTTGACCGTATTGCAAACGGAATTCGACAAGTTTCTGCGCCGGCGCGACTTGCCTTACAATCAGTACGAATTTACGGGCAAGCAAAACCGCGTTGTAGGGCTGCACGCGGGCTACGTTTGGCGCAACTGGAACTTCTTCGGCGAGATGGCCCGGAGCAGCGGCTCCCAAACCTACAGCGGAGGGGTGGGCCTGGTGGGTGGCGCGTTGGCGAGCCTGAGCCGGCGACTGGATTTGTCCCTGGCCTTGCGGCACTACGACCGTAACTTCCATTCGTTCTACGGCAACGCCTTCAGCGAAGGTAGTCGCAACATTAACGAGACGGGTGCGTACGCGGGCTTGAAGTACACCGTGTACCGTAGGCTGACGCTGAGCGGCTTCGTGGACGTGTATCGCTTTCCGTGGTGGAAATACTTGGTTGACAAGCCCTCCAACGGTTTTGATTACCTCCTGCAAACCCGCTACACGCCCAACCGTCAGACGACTTTCTACGCTGTGTATCACGAGGAGCGTAAAGAGAAGAACCTGCCGGGTAGCAAGACGACGCCGAAGGAAGTCGTCAAGACAGCGCGCCGGAGTTTGGCCCTGAACGCGGAGTACGTGCCCCTGCGTGGCTTGTCGCTGCGGTCACGGGTGCAGGCGGGTAGTTTTCAGTACGCTGGTCGGAAAGCGTCGCGGGGTTTCGCGGTGGTGCAGGACGCAACCTGGAGCGTTCGGCGGCTCAGCCTAAGTGGACGCGTCGCGCTGTTCGGTACCGACGACTACGACAGCCGTCAGTACGTTTACGAACGCGACGTGCTGTACGCGTTTTCGTTTCCGGCGTACTTTAACCGGGGCATCCGGCATTACCTGCTGGCCCAGTACAGTCTCAGCCGTCACGTCGACGTTTGGCTCCGTTGGGCCAGGACCGACCTGACAAACCAGGAAACCGTTGGCTCCGACCTCGATGAGATTGGCGTTCCGCACAAATCAGAAGTGAAAGTGCAGGCCCGGTGGCGGTTCTGACCGGTCAAACGGTAAGTTTTTGCTAAAAATGGGTAAGATCGTCGCAACTTTGCGGTAGCAACAATTCATTCAGCCAGTTCATTACCAATGAATCACACGTATGTCATCATTATGGCGGGGGGCGTCGGAACGCGGTTCTGGCCGTTCAGCCGGACGAGTTATCCCAAGCAGTTCCACGACGTGCTCGGTACCGGCCGGACGCTGCTGCAACAAACCGCCGACCGATTCGACGGCGTTTGCCCACCCGAAAACATCTTTATCGTTACCAGTTCGCTGTACAAGGGCCTCTGCCAACAGCAGTTGCCCCAACTGACTGATGATCAGATTTTGTGCGAACCCATTGCCCGCAACACGGCTCCCTGCATCGCTTACGCTTGCTACAAAATCGCCGAGCGTGACCCGCAGGCCAACATCGTCGTCGCCCCAGCCGATCACATCATCCTGAAAGAAGAGGAGTTTAAGCGCACGATTCGCACGGCGCTCGACGCGACCCAAGACCAGGAGATTCTGGTAACGCTCGGCATTCAGCCCAGCCGCCCCGACACGGGTTACGGCTATATTCAGTACGTTCCCTCAGTGGATGCTACCGGTTCGGCTGGTGACGTGAACAAGGTAAAAACGTTTACCGAAAAGCCGAATCTGGAACTGGCGCAGCAGTTTTTAGACAGTGGCGAATTCGTTTGGAATGCGGGTATTTTCGTCTGGAACGTGCGGGCGATTATCCAGGCGTTTGAAGCGTATTTATCCGACGTAGCCGAAATTTTTGCCGAAGGTCAGGGCGCGTACTACACCGACCGGGAGGACGCGTTTATCGACCGGGCGTATTCGCACACCCGAAGCATTTCGATTGACAACGGCGTGATGGAAAAAGCCCAGAATGTGTACGTCGTCCTGAGTGATTTTGGCTGGTCGGACCTCGGTACGTGGAAGTCGCTGTACGAAGTGTCGGACAAAAACGCCGATCAGAACGTCATCGACGGGCGCGTGCTGCTCTACGACACCAAAAACTGCATTATCAAAACGCCGAAGGATCGCTTGGTGGCCATCAACGGTCTGGACGGTTTTATTGTGGCGGAGTACGACAACGTGCTGATGATCTGCCGCAAGGAAGACGAGCAGAAAGTAAAAAACTTCGTGGCCGACGCGAAGGAACAGGGTACGCAGTTTGTGTAAGAAATAACAAAAATGGGCGTTCTAAGGAGTGACTCGTA
>CAXUEB010000068.1:16098-19949 GCA_964249775.1 uncultured Spirosoma sp. | reverse complement strand
CGAAGGGCTGCCCAGCGGGATTACGTCCGTGACCTGCGGCTTGCCGCGCGTGAGCGTCCCGGTCTTGTCCAGAGCGACGGCCTTGAGGCGGCGCCCTTCTTCGAGGTAGGAGCCGCCCTTGACCAGCAGCCCGGCCCGCGCCGCAGTGGCCAGCCCGCTCACGACCGTCACCGGCGTCGGGGGCGGTGGTGCCTGCTGTTGCGCGTCTTTCTTACCGCCACAAGCCATGATAAACAGGCTACATGCGGTCAGTAGAAGCGCGTTTACGTATCGTTTCATACTTTTCTTGCTGCGTCTTCCTTCCCTGAGCGGGCGACTTAAGTCGCCCGCTCAGGGAAGGAAGGTTTCAAAACTGTATCACGCCCAGCGCCCGCTGCACGTCCAACTTACTGATCAGCACGGCGTATAACGCATTGAATACGTTCAGCCGGGCCGTGCGCAGGTCGGCTTCGGCAACGGCCACGTCTAAGAAGGCCCGTACGCCGGAGCGGTATTGCAGGTTAATGATTCGGTACGTATCCTCGGCCAAAGCCTGATTCTCACGCAAGGCTAAATAATTGGCCAGACTGCCTTTGTACGTGGCCAGCGCCTGCGCGTATTCAGCGTCGATGGCGCTCGTCAGGGCGGCCAAATCCCACTGCAACCGCCGGACCTGCAACTCCGCAATCCGCAACTGCTGCACCCGCCGGCCACCCTGGAAAATGGGCAGCGCCACCGATAGCCCAATCAGCGAGTTCGGAAAACTTTGTCCGTACAACTGCGGGAAAACGTTGTTTTGGTACAGCAGGTTATAGTTCGCGTTAGCATTTACGATGGGCAGATACGCCCAGCGGTTAAAACGCACGTTGGCTTCTAACAGCCGCCCCTGCGTTTGCAGCAGTTGGTATTCAATGCGATTTAACGGATTCACTAACAGCGCCGTGTCGAGCGCAACTTCGTTAGCTAATTGCAGCGTATCATACGCTACGGTGAGCGGGGAAGTGGGCGGGTAGCCCATACGTTGTTTCAGCGTCTGATACTTCGCCCCAACGAGGTCGGCGTATTGTTTGCGCTGGGCCAGTGTGTTGTTGAGCGCAATCCGGGCGCGTTGCGGGTCGGTTTTGTCGACAACGCCACTTTGGTATTGGTTCGTCGCGTCCTGCAAACTGCGTTGCAGCCGCGCGATATCTCCGTTCAGAATCTCTACTTGCCGCTGCGTCAGAATCAGGTCGTAGAACGCCTTGCTGACGTTCACAACCACGTCGATCTTGTTGTCAACGGTAACCTGATTGGCTTGGAGCCGGTACGCGTCGGCCGTCCGGCTGGCGAGCAGGACGTCACGGTTGAAAATGCTTTGCGTCAGCGAAAACGAAACCGTCGACGTGTTTCTCGCCCCGAACGCAACCGGCCGCCGTTCGCCGGTAGCCGCGTCGGGAATGAGGGTGACGGGTAAGCGCAGAAAGTGCGTTAGGTTATAGCCGCTGTTGAGTTGCGGATACCACGCAGCTACGGCACTGCGCACGGTTCGGTCGGCGATTTCCTGGTCAATCAGCGACTGGCGAATGACGGGTTGGTTGTCTAAGGCGTACTGAATACAATCGGTTAAGTACGCCTGCCGCGCGAGCGAGTCGGCCGGTTGCTGCGCCAGTAGCTGACCCGGAAACCCGCTGATGAGTGCAAGGATAAGTCTAAACCAGCCTGTTTTCATGGTGTAGCGGAAGGCAACCGGACGTTTGGTGCGGGGTAGCCAACGTCGTGTCTTCGTTCAACAACCACCGGCCCTTACCGTTTTGTTCGCGCCATGCTGAAATAAGCAGCCGTCAGCCCCTTGATGTCACTTTCTTCTAATATATTGGCACGCTAATCCACCGACCACCATGTTTGACCCATCGCAGGCCAATCAGTACGATAAGATTGTCAAAGAAAACATCGAGATTTTTTTGCCCGCTTTAATCCAAAAGGTGCTTGGGATTCGGATGTCGTCTTCCGAAGACTTAACGGACACGGTTCAGTACACGATTGAGCGTAAACCCGACGTGTTAAAACGCGTTCAGGATGAACAACAGGACGAGTTTATTCTGCATCTCGAATTTCAGTCGGTCGACGATCCAAGAATGCTAAAACGAATGCTACTCTACCGGGCCTTACTGTACGAAAAATACGAGTTGTCCGTCCGGCAGTACGTCGTTTACATGGGTGACGAATCGCCGGTTATGCCCACGCATCTGCAACAAGACGGCTTACGATTTAGCTACGGATTGGTGCCACTCAGCCGCTTACCAATCAGCGTGTTTCTGACGTCGGACCAGCCCCAGGAAATCGTTATGGCGATTTTATCTAACTTTGGTAACACAGCCGTGCCCGACGCCGTGCGTCAAATCATTGACAAAATAAGACAAACCTCGGCCAGCCCGTTAGCGTTTAACCGGCACATCCGGCAGTTGCGTATTTTAGCGAACTTACGTAAATTAACTCCACAAATTGACCTAATTATGGAAGGCTTGATGTCGTTTTTCAAAGAAGAGGAAGATGTTCTTTACGTTCGGGGTGAGCGCAAAGGCAAAGAAGAGGGTAAGCTGGAAGGTAAACAAGAAGGCAAGCAAGAAGCCGTGCGCGATCTGCTCCGCAAGACCGACTTTACCGCCGACCGAGTCGCCGAGATTCTCGAAGTGCCGCTCGAACAGGTGCTGACAATTCAAGCGGAGTTGAAGGCGTAGCGCGGTCCAGTTTGCCAAACCCGCGCAAAGACCGTAATTTCGGGCTATTTATCAGCAACCTGACGCCATGACTGAAGCGCCCAAGGAATCGGGCGAACGCGAAGAACGTTCGCTTAACTTCATCGAACAATTTGTTGAAGAAGATAGATCGGCCGGTAAGAACGACGGGCGCGTCCACACGCGCTTTCCACCCGAACCCAACGGTTACCTACACATCGGTCACGCTAAATCCATCTGCCTGAACTTCGGACTGGCCGACAAATACGGCGGTCAGACGAACCTCCGCTTCGACGATACCAATCCCGTTACGGAAGACACGGAGTACGTTGATTCGATTAAGAACGACGTGCGCTGGCTGGGCTTCGAGTGGGACAACGAGTTCTATGCGTCAGATTACTTTGGGCAGTTGTACGGGTTTGCCGAAACGCTAATTCAGAAAGGATTGGCGTATGTGGACGATTCGACGGCGGAAGAAATTGCCGCCCAAAAAGGTACGCCCACCGAACCGGGTCAGGGAAGTTCCTACCGCAGCCGGCCCGTGGATGAAAACCTCGACCTGTTTCGGCGGATGCGGGTGGGCGAGTTTCCCGACGGTGCGAAGGTCCTGCGGGCGAAGGTTGACATGGCCTCGCCCAACATGCAACTGCGCGACCCGATTATCTACCGCATCAAACACGCCCATCACCACCGCACGGGCGATACGTGGTCTATTTACCCGATGTACGACTTCGCCCACGGGCAGTCGGATGCCATCGAGCACATCACGCACTCGCTCTGCACGCTGGAATTTGAAGTCCACCGGCCGCTCTACGAGTGGTTTATCCAAAAGTTAGAGATATTTCCCTCCCGCCAAATTGAATTCGCGCGGCTCAACCTGACGTACACCGTCATGAGCAAGCGCAAGCTAAAGCAATTGGTGGAAGAAGGCCACGTAAATGGTTGGGACGATCCTCGGATGCCGACCATCGCGGGCATTCGTCGGCGCGGCTACACGCCCGATAGCATCCGCGAGTTCTGCGACCGCATCGGCATCGCCAAGCGCGACAACCTCATCGACGTGGGCCTGCTGGAGTTCTGCATTCGCGAAGAATTGAACAAGACGACCCACCGCGGGATGGCCGTGCTTGACGAAAAGCCGCTGCGGCTCGTTATTAC
>CAXUEB010000068.1:15592-16088 GCA_964249775.1 uncultured Spirosoma sp. | reverse complement strand
GAACAACCCCGAAGAAGCCGAGATGACCTACCGTCGGGTGCCGTTCAGCCGTGAGGTCTTTATCGAGCGCGACGACTTCCTGGAAAACCCGCCGAAGAAATTTTTCCGGCTGTTTCCGGGCGGCATGGTGCGCTTGAAAGGCGCGTATATCATCCAATGCGACGAGGTTATTAAGGACAACGCGGGCGAAATTATCGAACTGCGCTGCTCTTACA
The DNA here is from genome assembly GCA_964249775.1 of uncultured Spirosoma sp. GTDB lineage: Bacteria > Bacteroidota > Bacteroidia > Cytophagales > Spirosomataceae > Spirosoma. The sequence goes on along the minus strand of CAXUEB010000068.1, from coordinate 15,873 downwards.
TCCCCGAAAGTCGCAGTGGTTCCGACACGTCCGGTATCAACGTAAAAGGCACGATTCATTGGGTATCCGTGCCCCACGCCGTCGAAGCCGAGGTGCGGCTCTACGACCGCCTGTTCTCCGTCGAAAACCCGGCCGCCGACGAGCGCGACTTCAAAGAATTGCTCAACCCAAATTCACTCGAAGTTGTCCGCGCCTTCGTGGAGCCGGCCTTAGTCGAAGCCGCCCGCAGCGGTGCGCAGACCAACTTCCAGTTCATGCGCAAAGGCTACTTCATCTTGGAC
>CAXUEB010000068.1:12044-15582 GCA_964249775.1 uncultured Spirosoma sp. | reverse complement strand
CGCCGACCGCCCGGTGTTTAACCGCACCGTTACCTTGAAGGATGGATGGGCGAAAGAGCAGAAGAAGGGGTAATGACACTCTGAGACCGATAAAGAAAATTTGAGACTGATTTCCTTTATCGGTCTCAGAGTGTCAACACATCAATTGTCATTCTTTTGATAAGTGTCAGTTTTAGGGTCGTATGTACTTAAAGTCACAAGTTTTTCAATGGTTCCTTGATCTGATACGTGAAACATCTTTACCTTTTCGTCTCGTCTTTTTACAAAATTTAATTGGTTGTCATCAAACCGAAAAGATACAATTGAAGATTCACTTTCTTCTTCATGGTTGTTAAAGCTAGTATAAATGGCATTTGAAATACTTTGAGGCTGATGAATTTCAAAAATAAAATCCACTATAAGATCAATGCTATCGACATACAGTTTATCTCCGTCTTCTGTAATTAGATAATATACATTTTCATTAAATTTTATCGTTCCCATCTCATTCAGATTTTCTTCTTTGGAGGCCGTACCAGATGCAATTTTATTACGCAAGAGACTCATCACTTGCTTTTGCATCTCCCCTCTTCGCACCTCATCAACCCTTTTCCAAATAAACAGTAAAACTGGTTCTACAGAGTTACCGTTATTTAAAGCAATCCGATCACTGTACTCATTTCTTCTAATTACTGCCTTATTTTTAAGCCTAATTATATAATCACGTAAATTAATCTTACCAAATAACAACTGCGTTTGTTCTATTTCAAACAATTCACTAATTAGATTTTTGTTTACTTCTTCCAACTTGTACAACTTCACTCCAAATCTCGCTGCTGCCGTCTGCGCGCTTGCTTGATAGCCCTTTACTGAGACAAAAACCTTTTTATGAATGTCATTAATGCGACTACACTTAGAATTAAATGCGTCAATCTTCTCCACCGAAACAGGTTTGTTATAATCTTTACATTCAAAAGCTATTCTCATTACTAATCCATTAATAATAAAAGTTATCAAGACATCAATCTAGCATGAACGTCCATCTTTATCTAATAATTTTGCATTTTGTTCAACTTTAATATCAGTAGTATTTTCATAAGACTGCTGAATAATAGCAACTAATGTTTCCAAAGCTTTACCATTATTCGATGTTCTCTTCGCCATATTTCTCAATAGAAGTTAAGAACCGGGTGAGCGATGACATCTACAATTGAATTACTCCTTGATACAACTGCTCAACCGGAAAAATCAAGTCCCAATCTGTGCCCCAAACCAGATTACCCATTTCAACCGTAAACGTTTTGAATCGGTCAACATTCCGGTACTTGTTGTACTGAGGGTGCGGACGTTCGTAAAGGAATGGTCCAAAATCAACGGTTTGTTCGGTGTTGTCGTTGAAACGAACGTTTACCTTGTATTCACCGGCGTAAGTTGCATCAACCACATGTAGAGACTTTACAGCCTTTGCGTGATTCGTTCGGCGGTTATCTCTTTTTTCAGTATGAAGAACGCTTCCCATTTTTCGGTTATCCGGTCGTAGTAAGCTCGCACAAATTTCTCGGCTTCCTTTCTGCGCTTTGCGGGCAACGATGGCGCATTGCCTGATTTTCGTTGTTGCACGTCTACTAAAGCGCCATTCTCGTAAATCAGTTCAAAGATCGTTTCGTAGTGTTCGTACCGGGCATGTACGTGAATTGGCAGATGTTCGTTGGCGTAAAAGTAAAAAACGATTCCAAAGTATTCGTACAGCTTAGGCATCCAGTTTCGGTGGTTTAGCTCCGCAAGTTAACCGAAACCAATTTATCTTTTACAACTCCAAATCCGACAGGCACGTCCATTGTTCGAACTGGGTCGCCGGAGCGGTTGAGTCATTGACGAATAATTATGTTGATGGCACCCACCACCGGGTAGTGTTTCGGCAGTGGTGACAGCTTGCACGCAGCAAACGGCCCCAATCGAAACAAACGCCCGTAACAGTTCGTCATTCTCGTATGCGAACGCTCCGCTTTATTCTCGGCGATCAGTTAAACAGTCAGCACACCTGGTTCCAAACCGTTTCGGACGACGTACTGTATGTTATGATGGAAGTTCGGCAGGAGACCGATTACGCTTATCACCACGTGCAGAAAGTGATTGCGTTTTTCTTGGCCATGCGCCACTTCGCCGACGAGCGCCGGGCCGAGGGCCATAAGGTCGTCTACATCAACCTCGACGATCCGGCCAATACGCAGAGCCTGACCGAGAACTTACAGAATTTAATTCGTGAATACGAGATAGACCGTTTTGAGTACCTCTTGCCCGATGAGTACCGATTAGACCAGCAGTTACGGCACTTCGCCAACCACCTGCCCATTCCGGCCGAGGCCTACGACACCGGGCACTTTTACACCACCCGCGACGAACTGGCCAACTTCTACGGCCGCCGGCCGTACGTGATGGAGTTTTTTTACCGAACGCTGCGGCAAAAGCACAACGTCTTAATGGACAACCAAGAGCCGGTGACGGGTCGCTGGAATTACGATGAAGAGAACCGTAAGCCGCTGCCAAAGAACCTGCCTATCCTACCGCCGAAGGTGTACAAACGCGAGGTGCAGGACGTGCACGGGATGCTCATTAAGCAAGGCGTTAAGATGATGGGCACGGTCGATACGGGTCACTTCATCTGGCCGGTCACGCGGACGGAGTATCTGGAGATGCTCGACTTCTTTTGCGAAAATTGCCTGCCCCGGTTTGGTACGTACCAGGACGCGATGTCGGCCGAAGCGTGGTCGCTCTACCATTCGCGGTTGTCGTTCGGCATGAACAGCAAACTGATTTCGCCCAAAGAAGTCGTCAACGCGGCCGTCGCCTATTTTCTCGATCACCGCGACACGGACCATCCGGCCGGGGTCAGTTATGCCCAAATTGAGGGCTATGTCCGGCAGATTCTGGGCTGGCGCGAGTACATGCGGGGCGTCTACTGGGCCAAAATGCCCGACTTCGCCCACCTCAATTATTTTGATCACCAGGCTAAACTACCCCATTTTTACTGGGACGGTAACACAAAAGCCAACTGTTTAAAACACGGCATCGGTCATTCGCTGACCTACGCGTATTCGCACCACATTCAGCGGCTGATGATTATGGGCAACTTCGCCCTGCTGGCGGGCGTTCATCCCGACGAGGTCGACGCGTGGTATTTGGGCGTCTACATCGACGCCATTCAGTGGGTCGAAATCACCAATACGCGGGGCATGAGTCAACACGCCGACGGCGGCATTGTCGGCACCAAGCCGTACGTGTCAACGGCGTCGTACATCAACAAAATGAGCGGCTACTGCAAAAGCTGCCACTATGATAAAGATAAGAAAGTGGCCAACGAAACAGACAAGCGGCCACCCTGCCCGTTCAACAGTCTGTACTGGGATTTCTACGACCGCCACCGCGCTAAGCTTGAAGCCAATCAGCGCATCGGCATGATGTACCGCACCTGGGACCGCATGACGCCCGAAGTTAAAGAAGCCACGCTCAAACAGGCTCAGTGGTACAAAGAACATCTGGATGAGCTATGAAACGCGGC
>CAXUEB010000068.1:458-11898 GCA_964249775.1 uncultured Spirosoma sp. | reverse complement strand
AACCGGGGGGCCCCGCGTTTTCTCTGTGGCAAAACGGGGGGCACCCCGACGTAAACGCTGAACGCGTCAATGCTGTTTTACTTAATCTTCAACCGAAACACCTCGTACGGGCGCTTGCGAGTCGATTTACCGCCGTTGTTCTTGGCCATGTGGTCGATCTGCGAGGTCGTGATGTACAGGTAGCCGTTCTGGATGGCGTAGCTGTCGGGCCATTGCAGCAGCGTCCGGTCGGTCACTAAATCTTCGCGTTTCATATCGGGCAGGTGCAGGCGGTACATCGTGTAGTTCTGAATGTACCCCATATAAATAAAAACCGCGTTGTCGATAATCATGCCGTCGGTCGTCGTGAACTTGCCCAAGTCCTCGACTTTGTCGCCCAGCGCCTTGTCGCCGATGTTCTCGTCTCGTAGGTATTGCGTTTGAATGCGGTACAGCTTGTCATCCGTCAACGGTTTGTAGTACAACGTGTTACCGTCGGGGGTCAAGGCTAACCCGTCGGAGTTAAATTTGACGGGACCTTTCTGGTCGCGAAGCTGGCGGCCATCGATGGTGAAAACAAACGCCGGGTCCGACTTGACGGACGGGTGGCCCTGCAACGCCATGCGAACCTTGCCGCTTTTGATGTCGATCACCGCAATACCGCCCTGCTGCGACTCGGTTACGTACACCACGTCGCGGTCCGTATCGACCCGGATGTCGTTGAGGTAGCTGTCCGGCCCGACGATGCCTTTGAACGAATATACCTTCTCGACCTTGTTCGTGCTCAGGTTAAAGCAAACCAGTTTGTGCGCGTCGCGGTACACGCCTTCCTGCTTCGGACTGGCCGGGTCAATGACCCAAAGTCGGTCTTTGGCGTCGACGAACGGCGACTGAACGCACACCCATTTGTTGGTCGGGTCTTGTCCGGGCTTCCAGCTATTCCAGGTGGCATCGGGGTACGGCTTTACCGAACCGTCTTTCCCCACTTCGACCAACGCGTACCGGTACGTATCGGTCCAGTACGGGTAGTTGACGAACATCCGGCCGGACTTCGATACGGCCACGCCGGTTAGCTGATAGGTATCGTCTTTAAACACCGGTTCTAACTTACGCGCCTGACCCAGCGCCTGCACGCCCACTACGGTCAATAACGCAGCCGTCCACAGTCGGCTCTTTTTGGTCAAATTCATCATAATGATTGATTTTGTTGACTAACCGGCCAGCGGGCGGAAGGTTTACCGACGCGATTCCACGGCCATTTTACCTGCTCGTCGTGGGACATTGTATCCGTAGCGGTTGACGGCTTAGACAAATCGCCAACCTAAGCGGCTCCGTTGACGTTACGTTCAAAGACGCGCCCGTTTGCGGTTCGTTGTCCATTCTTTCTTACATTCTTAACAGCACCCCATGAATATTACCTTAGAACAAGCCCAGCAGGCCATCGAAGCCGCCAAACAGAAAGCCGCCGAGATTGGCACGTTGATGAACATTGCCGTTGTCGATTCGGGCGCGAACCTGACCGCCTTTGCCCGCATGGACGGCGCGTGGCTCGGCTCGGTTGACATTGCCCAACGCAAAGCCCGCACGGCCCGCTACTTCGACATGCCAACCGGCGAACTTGGAAAGCTCTCCCAACCGGGCGGGCCGCTCTACAACATCGAGCACTCCAACGGCGGCCTGATTACGTTTCCCGGCGGACTTCCCATCCAGAACGCCGACGGCGAAGTCATCGGTGCCATTGGCGTATCGGGCAGCACCGTCGAAAACGACCACACCGTCGCCCAGGCTGGGGTGGAAGCAATGAAGTAGAAAAAGGCAGCAGGGAGAAAAAGAAAGCTATTTGCTATTCCCCTTTTTCTTCCTGCTGCCTTTTCCCTAAAATACCTCCTGCCCAATCTTCATCACATTATCCGCCTTGCCCATCGTGTAAAAATGCAGCACCGGCGCGCCGTGGGCGATGAGTTCGCGGCACTGCTGAATGCTCCACTCGATTCCCACCTGCCGCGCCTGCTGATCGTTCTCGCAGGCTTCGACGGCCCGGACCAGATCGTCGGGCATTTCGAGGTGAAAGAGTTTAGGCAAAATCTGCAACTGCTTGCGGGTACTAAGCGGCTTCAGTCCCGGAATGATGGGGATGGTGATGTCGTGCGCGTGGCAGCGTTTGATGAAGTCAAAATACTTCCGGTTATCGAAAAACATCTGCGTGACGATGTAGTCCGCGCCTTTGTCTACTTTTTGCTTGAGGTACTCAAAGTCAATGTCGTGGTCGGCAGCCTCGAAGTGCTTTTCGGGATAAGCCGCCACGCCGATGCAAAAATTGCTCGGTGCAAGGGCCGTATCTTCCTCGTGGAGGTACATGCCCCGGTTCATGTTGGCGACCTGCTCGACTAACTCACTGGCGTAGGCGTAGCCGTTTTCTTTGGCTTTGAAGGTGCTGAACGGCTTGGCCGGATCGCCCCGCAGCACGAGCGCGTTGTCGATGCCGAGGTAGTGCAGGTCGATCAGAAAATCTTCGGTTTCTTCTTTGGTGAAGCCCCCGCAGAGCACGTGCGGCACGGGGTCCACGCCGAAGCGGTGCATGATGGCCGAGCAGATACCGACCGTGCCGGGGCGTTTGCGGGTCACAATCTTCTGAATTGTGCCGTCGGGCAGGGGCCGTTCGATGTATTCTTCGCGGTGATACGTTACATCAATGAAGGGCGGCTTGAACTCCATCAGCGGCTCGATGTTGTCGAGCAAACTTTTCAGGTTATCCCCTTTGATGGGCGGAATGACTTCAATCGAAAAAATCGGCTTGCCGTTCGCGGCTTTGATGTGGTCGGTAATTTTAGTCATCTTCAGCAAATCTAACGCGAGAACACCAGCAACCGCCCGTAAATTCCCCGCGCGCGTCCATCACTCCACGGCTGAACGTCCAGCCGTCGGCCCAGTTCGCTCCGGTTTTTAACCTCGTGCAGCTTGGGTATGCCCCACCCCACCAGCGACCCGAACGCGGCACCGACAATCAGATCAGACGGGTAGTGCTTGCCGGCTTTGTAGCGCAACACGGCCGTCGCCGTGGCCAAGCTTAACGACCCAGCCCACACAACGGGTCTCAGTTTCGAAGCCGGGTAATACCGATGAAAGACTTCTCCCGTGAACACCGCCGACGCAAAAGCGTTGGCCGCGTGCCCTGAGAAAAACGATTCGCGGGCGTCAGCGGTGAGTTTATCACTCGTCGGCGCGTCGGGATTGTACACGAACGGCCGGAAGCGCCCAGTCAGGTTTTTTACGTCTTGCTTGATGCCATTGGTCAGCAGCATTGTTTCGAGGTACATGACGCCGACCGTTTTGCAGTCCGACCGCAACGCCGGCGCGCCGAAGGTTAGCGCGCCAACTATGACAATGTTACTTACCAACGTAACGTCGCTTAGCCGGTCGGCCCCCGCGCTGAACTGATACGTAGCGCGCCGGTCGAAAGCATTGACGCTTTGCCGGTCGAACCGTTGAACGTCATCCAGCGTCAGTACCTTGACGGTTATCAACTGCGACGCGCCCAGCGTCGCAATGCCCCCCGCCAGCAGCCCAAGCTCGCGACCCGTGCGGAGTTGATAGGGCGATGGTCGGGCCGCGTTTGGGCGCAACGGGTCGCGTCCAAACGCATCTGTCTGCACCGAATCGCCCGGCTGCGCCCAACCAACCAGCGCTTGCATCGTCAACCAAATCGCCAGTAGCGCCGTTTGGCCTTTCTGGCGACGTTGTAAACGGATAATTTCTAAAAATCGTAAGTTGTCCATTGTCAATCGTCCATCAAACCACCCGGACGACCTCCGGTTGGTCGGTCAGGTACACCAACCGCCCTTCCACCTCGTGAAAGCCCATCTCGCGGTACAGCGCCGTGAAGTACCGAAGTCCGTCAGCAGGGTCGCTGGAGGTCTGTGAAGACGACGCGGGAACGGATTCATACTGCACTAACACGATGCGGCCGTCGGGGTGATAAACGACGCGGTGGGGTGCGCCGTGTAGGCGTTTGCGGCTCAGAATGCTCCGGTCGGTGTCGATGCGCAGAGTTGGATCGAACAGCCCCGACAAGGCCGGGTGCATCACGATAGCCAACAGGCCCTGCCGCAGTTCGTCGCACTCGACGCTGCGCACCAGCCCTTCACCCACCAACTGACGTAACGTTTTGTCGATGCAGCCGGAACCTTTGATTAGGCTAAGGGCCGCGCAGAGTTTGCGGTCCCGGTCGCGGGTCCGCTCGAAGGTCGCTACGTCGAACACCCGGTCGGCCTGCCGGCGTGGGTTCAACTCCTGCTGCCGGTGCCCGCTGATAACCTCGTCCAAGACGATTTCGTCCGGCACCTCGTCGGTTTTAAGGAACCGGTGCGGCTCGCTGCACAAACTGATTTCGTAACAGAACCGGCCTTCTTCCCACGCGCAGCCGCAGGTACGGGCCACCTCGCTGTGACGCAGAAATTCGTAGAGCCAGTGCGCGACGGTCGGGCCTTTGTCTTTGCCGAAATCTTTTTTGACCTCGCTGATGACGTACAACCGATCCGTCGGGCGGGTAAAGGCCACGTAGAGCAGGTTCATGTTTTCAAGGAAAGTGCGCGTTAGTTCCTCGGCGTACTGCGCCGACAGGGAGGTTTCGTGCAGTTTGTTCGTTGGATGAACCGGCGCGCTCAGCAACCGCGTTAGCTCGCCCGTTGGTGCCTGATGCGCCAACAAATCCGTACGCACCTCGTCCAGGCCAAACCAAACCGTGCCTTTCGCGTTGGGGCCAACGTCCCAGTTGGCGAACGGAATAATCACGACTGGGTACTCCAGTCCTTTGGCTTTGTGGATGGTTTGAATACTGACCGCGTTGCGGGCCTCGCCTTCCACCGAAACTTTCTGCCGAACGCCGTCCCAGTACAGCAGAAAGTCGCTCAGGTGCCCACTGCGTTTCTGGTTAAACGCCAGCACCTCGTCCAGAAACCGAAACAAAAACGGATTGTGCTCGGCTTGGTTGAACAGCCCAAACTGCGCCGTCAGCCGCTCGGCCAGTTCGTAGGGGTTAAGCTGCCCCAGCGCGTAGGGGTCGAGCGGGTAGCCCTGCTCGGTCAGGTACGCCCACACGCCCGTTGCGTCGCCTTCGGCCACGGTGCTCAGTTGTTCGGTGAGTTGATCGTCGGGAAAAACGCCCCGCACGACCCGGTAAAACAGGTACAATAGTTCGTAGCGCAGCAGTTTCTGATCGGGCTGCTGGAGCAAACGCATAACCGTAACGAGCCATTTGACGGGGTCCGAAAATTCCAGCGATAGCGAGTCGGCCGACACCAACGGAATCCGCTGGGCGTTGAGTTCGTTGGCTAAAGCGCGGGCGTGGGCTTTCTTGCGGCACAGAATGGCGACGTCGCCGTACTGGTAGCCATCGGCGAGCGCCTGCCGCAGGTGCTTCAGTGTCGTTTCGAGCATCACGGCCGTTAAATCCTGACCCGCTTCCTCGTCCTTGACCACAAAATCAAGCTGTACGTGTCCTTCCGGCTTGGCGCTGACCGGCGTTTTTTGGTGAAACAACTGCTCGGCATCGAACACGTCGGCGAGTTTGGGATGCTCGCGTTCGAACCGGCGGGCGGTGTGCTCAAAAAACTGATTGTTGAAGCGGACAATCGGCTCGGCACTGCGCCAGTTGGTGTCCAGAAATTCGCCGGTCAGGTGCCCGTCGAGCATCGCGATGCGGTCGGCCGTCCAGGTGCCGGGTCCGTGGGCAATCTTCAGGGTGTCGAGGTCTTTGCGGTGTAACGACACAATCTGGTCCATGTCGCCCCCGCGAAAACGGTAAATCGCCTGCTTACCGTCGCCCACGGCGAGGTTGAAGTGATTGGCCCCGAGCGCGTTCTCAATCAAGGGCAAGAGGTTGGCGAATTGCAGCCGCGACGTATCCTGAAATTCGTCGATCAGGATGTGGTTGTACTTCGTACCGAGCCGCTCGTACAGAAACGGCACGGGTTCGGTCGCGACAATGTTCAGGATTTTCTTGTTGAACTCCGAAATGTGCACCCGCCCGTCTTTGCGCAGCAGATCGTCGAACTCGACGCGCATCTGCTTCAGGAGGGCCAGTTTTTGCAGGTGCGGCAACAAGCACTCGAACAATTTTGCCTGCTGGCCGCGCTCTTCCCGAACGGCCAGAATCTGCGTGATGCAATCGCACAAGTCGTCGGTAATCGCGTCAATCCGGCCTTGAACCGGCAAGGGCGTTTTTTTGGTGTACCAATCGCCGTTATTCAGCGCATTGGCCACGCGAACACCGGCTTCTTTAGCGGCATTCCCTTCGGCGACGCCCCGCAAAAAACCACCAACCCCAGCCGCGCCGTAGCTAAAATCTTTTTCGTCCACACCCGCGGCCGTAATCAGCGTCCACGCCCGCTGCCCGTGGGCAACGATGTCGGCTTCGACCTGCTGATTGTGGTCCAGTAACTGCGTTCGGATGGCCCGCAGCGCCACCGGCGAGAGTTCCTGCGCGGCATTGACGGCCTGGTAGAACTGGTCGGAGGTCAGATTCCGTCCGAATTCTTTGAGCAGTTCGGGCAGTTGATACCAGCTTTTACCCTCGGCCGCGGTGTCGGTAAAGTACTCGCTCAGAATGGTCGTAATCTCGTCCATCTCGTCCGTGCCGGCTTTTTCGATGAGGTTGTCGATGGCCAGTTCGAGCACTTCGTCGGTGTCCATCTCGACCTCAAACGAATACGGCAACCCCAGTTCGTCGGTAAAGGCCGTCACCACGCGCTGCGTGAACGAGTCGATGGTCGTCACGCTGAAATCGGCGTAGCGGTGCAGAATCGTCTCAAAAACCGATTGAGCTTTCTGACGCACATCAGCTTTGGCTACGACAAACGCATCGGTGCCCCGTGGATGACCGTATAACTCCTCGACCAGTTCCGTCAACAGGGGCGATTCAACGGCCCCGGCGATGTCGTGGAGCCGGTCGAGAATGCGGCTCTTCATCTCGTTGGCGGCCGCGTTGGTAAACGTAACGGCCAGTATGTGCCGAAAATAGCCGTCCTCCGCCCCCGGCCGCAGGGCCAGTTTCAGATACTCTTTGGTCAGGGTGTACGTCTTACCCGACCCGGCGGAGGAACTGTAAATTTTGAACATGGCTTTTTCAGGAGTGAGCAGACAAACGACAGCAGTGAGGAGAGAATTCCAGTAGTCAACCTCCTCACTTCTATCGTTTGTCTGCTCACTCCTGCTTTTAGAAATTATACCGCAGTCCCAATCCTGAACTTAAATTGAGAAAGAATGGGGCCTGGAGTAGTTCGACGTAAACGCCGGTTTCCAAAAAGAACGAAAACGGTTTGCCGGCCGGGAACAGTTCCAGTCCGCCGATGCCCGACCCGCCAAGGGACAAGGCATTTTCGTATTCGCCATTGAGCCGGGGCGGGTAGTACCGGCGCGTGTTGACCTGCCCACCAAAGCCGTAGTACGCCCGCAAGCTTTCGCTTTTGGTCAGGTTCGTATGCCACAGAAAATGCCCCTGCACGGCCAGCCCGACGTTTTTGTAGTTGCCCTGCCGGTACTTGCGATTGCTACCGTACAGCCCGCCGTAGGTGCCGACGTTAAGATCGAAGGCGTGGTTGGTGCCGAAGTACTTGCGGATGTTGACGCCCGACGGTTCGCCGATGCGGAAGCCTACCGCCCAGTTACTGTATTGCGCCTGAGCCTTAGTGGGTCCCAACAGCCAGTTCGTCAGCACCAGCGCGGTTGCGAAAATGAGTTTTTTCATGTGGTTTGGTTAGGCGTTTGATACCAGTTCGGGCCGGGTGGCCTCGTCGCCCGGCCGGTCCGACGCATCGGTGGATACGTCCGGCGTGGATGCGCCCAGCGTGGATACGTCCGTTCCAAGTGGCAGGTTGGTTAGCGCAGCATCCCGGAAGCGCGTGTGAAACTGCCGTAGCACGGTCAGCAACCGCTCGTTTTCGGTCCGCGTGCCGACGGTAATGCGCAAGCAACCGTCGCACAGCTTTACGTTCGAGCGGTCGCGCACGATGACTTGTTGTTCAATCAGGTAGGCAAACGTTGCCTTAGCGTCCTTGAACTGAACCAGCAGAAAATTGGCGTCCGACGGATAAACGACCTGCACCGTGGGCAACGCACGAAGTTCGTCGGCCAGATAAGCCCGCTCGGCCAGAATCTCGGCGACCATTGCGTTTTTGTCGGCTTCGTGGTTAAGGGCTTCAAGGGCCAGCGCCTGCGTCGGAGCCGAGATGTTGTAAGGCGGCTTGATTTTGTTTAGAACGCCGATCAACTCCTCCGACGCGAAGCACATGCCCAGCCGCAGTCCCGCCAGTCCCCACGCTTTCGAGAAGGTTTGGAGCACGACTAAATTTGGGTACTGGTCCAGTTCCTCAGTCCACGAAACGTCCGTTGAAAAGTCGATGTATGCTTCGTCCACGATGACCAGCGCGTGTTCAGCGTCTTCGATAATCTGGCGGATGTCGTCGGAGCGGAGCCGGTTGCCCGACGGGTTGTTGGGCGAACAAAGCCAAACGAGCTTCGTGGTGTCGGTCAGGGCCGTCCGCACCGCGTTTAGGTCGATCTGAAACTGGGGCGTCAGGAGGACTTTCACGACGGCCACGTCGTTGATCGTCGCCGACACCTCGTACATGCCGTAGGTGGGCGGCATAATCAGAATTTGGTCGCGGCCGGGTACGCAGGTGGCCCGCACAAGCAAATCAATCGGTTCGTCGGAACCGTTGCCCAAGAAAATCTGCTCCGGCCGAACGCCCTTGATCGGGGCGAGCCGCTGTTTAATGGCTCCCTGGTGCGGATCGGGGTAGCGGTTGTAATCGCTTGGCGTGCCGCCCAGCGTCGGTCCGCCGAGTGTCGGTCCAAACGGATTTTCGTTGGCGTCTAAGAATACGCCTTCCTTGCCGGTGTACTCATCGCGGGCCGACGAGTAGGGCGTCAACGTGAGAATGTGCGGACGAAGGAGGTTGGATAAGCTAAACATACCGGCAAGTTAATACCGGCCCATTGAACTGCGCGCATTTTCTGCCATTTTGATGCAACGCCCCCGCTCGATGACCCGATTCGTTTGGTGGTAATCCCTTCGGTTAACGTTGGCAGAAAGCAAAAAAGTGGGACCAAATCCGTTTAAACGGATTCGGTCCCACTGCATATACTCGCGACCGGACCTTACGAGTTGATTGCTTTTTGGTTAACGTGCGATTCCGCAATCAATGTCAACTTTTCGTCGGCCGCTTTTTCTTCGACCAACGTCTGTTGCAGCAGGTCCGCAATCTGGCGTTGACCGGCTTGCAGCGCCAACGTCCGGGCGGTGCCGTAGCTGGCAATTTCGTAATGCTCCATCTTCTGGGCAGACCCAATGATGGCCGCGTCGACTAACTGATCGTTTTCGATCTGGGCCAGCAAGTCCTGCCCTTCCTCGATAATACCCTGCATACCCACGCAGGTTTCGCCTTCCACCTCAATGCCTAATTGCTGCGCGATCTGCTCCAACCGCGTTACCTGAGTTTGGGATTCGCGCTGGTGCACTTGAAACGCCTGCCGCAACTGCTCATCCTGGATGCGGTCCAACATCGCCGGCATGGCTTCCAAAGCCTGCGTTTCGGCCGAGTATAGGTCTTGGATGGTGTGTTCCATCAATTCGTCCATCGAGTTCATAATGCGTTTGTTTGGGAATTGTTGCCGTTTGTAATCTACATATATAGATTAACTTCTCAACCGCTCACGCGCCCGCTTGTTTACGCTCTCTGGACCAAACTGATGGAATGGTCCGCACCGCGCGCGGGTCCGGCCAAAGCCGCGATTTAACCCGCCGTTTGGGCAGAACCTGGCATTGGCGGGCGAATTTGCTAATATTGTCAATCCATTAAAGAACGGAAGACCGTCGTTCCGGCAAGCCGGTTCGTTTCAGGTACGCTATGAAGCAAAACATCGTTAAAACCCGGCTCCAGAACAGCCAGCCCGTGCTGGGCGTCCTTTCCAACAGTACCGACCCCACCATCGCCGAACTCTGCGGCTTTTCGGGACTTGATTTTTACCTGATCGACGGCGAACACAGCCCCGTCACGACGGCGCAGGTGCAAGACATCGTCCGGGCCTGCGAGGTGAGTGGCATTACGCCCCTCGCCCGCGTACGCGCCAACGATCCCAAACTCATTTTGCAATTTTTAGACGCGGGCGTGATGGGCGTGATGATCCCCGGTATCAAAACGGCCGACGACGTCGATGCCTTGGTGCAGGCCGTGATGTACCCGCCGATGGGCAAGCGCGGGGTGGGACCCGTGCGGGCGGCTGATTATTTGCAGGGCACCATGAGCCAGGGCGAGTACGTGCAGTTTGCCAACGAGCAACTGCTGGTGCTGCCCCAGATTGAAGACAAAGAAGCCGTCGACAATCTCGACGAAATCCTGACCGTGCCGGGCATTGACGGCTTTTTGATTGGTCCGCGTGATCTGGCCATGAGCATGGGCTACTACGACGGGCCGGGCCACGACGAGGTTAAACGAACGATTGGCAGCGTGGTTGAAAAAATCAAGCAAGCCGGCTTAGTCGTCGGCACAACGGCCGCGACGGGCGATCAGGCCAAAGCGTTGGTCAACCGGGGCGTGTTGTTCTGCCTCAATTCGGTGGCGGGTATGCTGAAAGCGGCGGCGGACGATTTTACGAAGAAATAGTCTCTGCAAAGACGTTGTTTAGGGTAGCAACCTTACTGAGGCGTCGGCCTGCTCACGTCAGCAAGGTTTGGGAATGCAGAAAATGGTTGCTAAATGCTTAAATTTGATACGAACCAGATTCCAAACCGATTATGTCAGCCAATGAAATTAAGACGCTGCTGCATCAAAAAATAGAGTTACTTTCAGAAAACGATGCGCTGGAGGTATATGATTTTTTATCAACGTATTACAGCAAGCAGTCTGATGAATTTGACCAAAACGCACCGGATATAGTTAACAAAATTGAGCGATCACTGGCGAATGTGGGGAACGGCAAAACATATACTACTGACGAGATTCTCACATTTGTCAAGCAATGGAGTACGAAATAGTCTGGACGGAAGAGGCAAAAGAAGACATCCACTAATTATTGATTGATCTGCTCGACCGTTGGGGCGATGCTATTTCTGACCGATTGACTGATTCGATACAAAAGGCTACGCAGCAGTTAAGTGCTCATCCATATTCAGGTTTACGCTACGAGCGCTTCACCGCCGTTCGTCAGTTACGCTTAAAGCCATACTACCACATCGTATACACTGTTATTGACGCCAAGAAAGAGGTGGTTATTCTTAACGTGATTGATACGCGCACCTCGTCAGCCAGTTTGTAATGGAGATTTTATCGTGCGTTCGTAAGCGCTTGACTCAGCCTGCTCATGGCGTCTGATAAGCTGTAAATTTTGCACACAACGCCGATTTTCTGGCGAAAAACCCCTACTTTTGCGGTTCCAAAATTAAACCGACAATTAACGATATACC